>JBAZUN010000029.1:0-12875 GCA_041661365.1 Candidatus Latescibacterota bacterium | reverse complement strand
ATCTCGTCGAGGAAGAGGGTACCGCCATGGGCCTCGGCAAAGAGCCCACGCCGATCGGCCGTGGCGCCGGTGAAGGCTCCCTTGAGGTGTCCGAAGAGCTCGCTCTCCAGCAGGTCGGCCGGCAGGGCGCTGCAGTTGACCGGCACGAACGGCCCGTCCCGCCGCGGTCCGTTGAAGTGGATGGCCCGGGCCACCAGCTCCTTGCCGGTTCCTGACTCCCCGGTGACCAGCACCGTGGCGATGGTGGAGGCCACGCGGCGGATGAGATCGTAGAGCTCCTGCATGGGCCGGCTCTTGCCGATGAGCTGGCCAAAGGCGTACCGCGCTGCCAGCGCCTCCCGCATCGACACCAGCTCGCGTCTGAGCCGCTTCTCCTCCGAAACGCGCGCCAGGACGATCAGCACCTCGTCCATCTTGAAGGGCTTGCTGATGTAGTCGTAGGCGCCGGCCTTCATCGCCTCGACCGCCGAATCCACGGCCCCGAAGGCGGTCATCATGATCACCGTGGTCCCTGGGTGTCGCTCGAGGATCTGCCGCAGCAGATCCATCCCGTCCAGGCCCGGCATGCGGATGTCCGACAGCACGATGTCCGCCTCGTCGTTCTTCAATCGCTGCAGCGACTCGGCGCCGTTGCCGGCCAGGGAGACGCGGTAGCCGTTGGCCACCAGCACCTTCTCCAGCAACTGCTGCATCTGACGGTCGTCGTCGACGACCAGGACTCGGACCGGCTCACCCATGACCGACCTGCTCCGGGTAGGCCGGCAGCCGGACCGTCATCTGCGTGCCGACCCCGGGCTCGCTGGCGACGGTGATTCGGCCGCCGTGGTTTTCGACGATACGCTGCGCGATGGCCAGACCCAGTCCGGTTCCCTGGCCTACCTCCTTGGTCGTGAAAAACGGGTCGAAGATCCGCCCCAGGTGGTCGGCCGTGATCCCGCAGCCGGTATCCCGGACCACTACCTCCACCCAGCCCCGACCGGCCTCGGCTCCAGCCCCCTGAGTCGGCGCCGCGGCCAGGTGCCGGGCCACCAGGTCCAAGCGCCCCCCCGTCGGCATGGCCTGCCAGGCGTTCATCACCAGGTTGAGCAGGACCTGCTGGAGTTGGTGCGGATCGCCGGCCACCGCGGGGAGTGCCGGGTCCAGCTCGACCACCACCTCGATCCCCTGTTTTTCGAGCTGCCGGCGCAGCAGGACCAGGATCTCCTCGATCGTCAGACCCAGGTCAACGGCCTCTTGCCGCGGTGGCTCGTGCCGGGCAAAGGCCAACAACTGCTTGACCAGGCCGGCGATGCGGTCGACCTCGGAGATGATGGTGCGCAGCTCGGGCGGTGGTGTCCCTGACTCAGCGTTCCCCATGAGCAGGTACTCGGCGCTCCCCGAGATGACGTTCAGCGGGGTGCCGATCTCGTGGGCGACGCCGGCCGCCAGTTGGCCGACCGCGGCGAGCTTCTCGGAGCGCTGGACCTGCTGCTCCAGCGCCAGGTGCTCCGTGATATCCACCAGGACCAGCACGGCTCCGGCGGCCTGGTCGCGCACTTCCCGGAGCGGTGCACCGATGACCCGCCAGATCCGGTCAGGGGCCACCCCGAGGCGCATCCCCTCGAGGGAGAGGTGGGACACCTGGCCGGTGAGCAGCCGGGCAAGGGCTTCCCGGAACTCACCGGTACACAGGTCCGGGAGGGTGTCCTCGAGGCGGGTCTGTCGGACCTGCTCCAGCGCCAGGCCATAGCGCTGCGCCATGGTCTCGTTCCAATGGGTGATCCGCTGCGCCTGGTCGATGACCACCACCCCGTCGCGGATGCTGTCGACGATGCCGCGGATGTACTCCCGCTCGCGGATGATGGCCTGGGTGGACCCCTGGAGGCTGGCGGCCATGCCGTTGAATGCCGCCGCCAAGGCCCCGATCTCGCCGCCGGCGCGGAGTTGGAGACGGTGCCCCAGGTCGCCCCGACCCAGGACCTGGGCCCCCTCGGCCAGGGCCCGGAGCGGCCCGGCGATCTGGGTCTGCGAGACGTACACGATCAGGCCCACGAGCACCCCGCTGAGCAGTACGATGGTTACCAGGATATGGTTCCGTGCCGCGATCACGTAGGGAAGCAGCGACTCCTCCCCCAGGATCAGCTTGAGGCTCCCGACCACCTGGCCGTGGTCGTCCATGATGCTCGTGCGATAGGTGTAGGCACGACGACCGTCACGCTGGCGGCCGTAGGCGCCAATCCCCTGCATCTCGGTGTAGACCTGCCGCTCGCCGGCCAGCTCAGAGGCGATCGAGCTGGAGGCAGCCACGAGAGCCCCGTCAGCGCCGAACACGGCGGCCCCGATAATGTCCTGGTGGCGGCTGGCGGTCTCCAGTACGTCGGCCACGCCCTCCCGTTCTCCCTTGGCCAGGTGATGGAGGATACCCACGCCCAGCGCCATGCTGACGTGGTCCCCCATCTTCTGCTGCTCCTGGGTGAGCAGGTCCCGCGTCCGGGAGATCGTCACGGCCGCGTACCCGGCCATCACCAGGACGACGGCACTGACCAGGATCAGACTGAGCTTGGTCGAGATCCGCATGGGGCAGGCTCTGTGGGCGGGTGGGAGCGGCGGCTGGCGAAGGATGCTATCTATACTACGGAAGGGCTCCTCCGACACAAACCCAGCGGCGCGGAAGCCCACACGGTCTCCGGCGCCAGCCTAGCCGGCAGCAAGGCGAGGGTGCCGTGGCTGCAGCCGGGCTCGATGGCGTCACCCCCAACGCGCAGGCGCACTCGGGGAGCGATCGTCACTCGGGATCTCAGTCTCCCCGGAGGCCTGGCGGGCACGCTCCGCCGCGGCGTATCATCGGGACCCCTCCACCAACCGCCAGCCGGCGTCGCAGAGCGCCTCGAAGAGCCGACGGTCGCTGTCTACCGGTCCCTTGTCGAAGCTGGCCGCGTCGCGGCCGACGAGGTTGGTCACGTGGGCGGCCACGCCCACCGGGCACCCGCGCGCAGCGCCGAAGGCGAACAGCGAGGCTGCCTGCATCTCCACCGCGACCACGCCTTGGGCCCGGTGCTGCGCCACCGCCGATGCGGTCTCCCGGTAGGGGGCGTCGGTGGTCCACAACAAGCCCTGCCGCACGGGCAGGCCCCGGGTGCGGACCGCGGCCGCCAGGGCCGCCGAAACGTCCGGCGGGGCGGTCACCCGATCCCCGGAGCGAGGTAGTGGAAGGAGGTGCCTTCGTCGCGGAGCGCGGCCTCGGCGACCACCACACTGGGCACGGGCAGATCCTCGGCGATGCCGCCCGCGGAGGTCAGGCCCAGCACCACCCGGGCGCCCGAGACCGCCAACTGCTCACTCACCAGGACAGCATACGGACCGCCGATGGTGCGGGGGATGAGGCCACAAACCCGGCCATCCACCGTAACCCGATACAGGGTAGTGTGGAAGCAGGCCCAGGCCGGGCAGGGGCTGGCCACCTGCTGAGCCAGCAGAGCATCGGTGAGGTCACCGTCGAAATCGAGGACGCAGACCGCCGGCACCGGGGCGTCCACCCGCGGACGGCCGGCCCGCACGGCAGCGACCACGGCCTCGGGGGTGAACACCGAGGGAGCCTGCAGGTCGTGGCTCAGCAACGTCAGTACGACCCGCCTGCGGCAGCACCCTTCCTGCAGGCGCAGCCCGGCAGGTCGGCCCAGGTCTGCCAGGCGTAGAGGCCCTCGGTGCGGTCGAGGTACCCCCAGTAAAGCCGAACATCTTGCACCAAACCGGTCCAGTGCAGGGGAGCGGCGTAATCCCCCACTGGTAAGCCCTCGTCGGCACCGACCGCGAACGGCTCGGACGGCGTGTCGGCGATCAGGCGGCCTGGCGCGCTGGCGGTGGGCCAGCCGTTCACCACCAACCGGAGCGTCCCGTCCGCGTTGATGACCCCGGCCAGATGCACCCACTGGTCCGCCACGACCGGCTCGCAGGCCGCCGCGGTGAAGAGCTGGCCGCCGGTCCTGACGGCAAAGCGGGGCACCCCGGCCTTCAGATACAGGCTGAACCCATCGGTCGAGTCCCCCATCGCCAGCAGGACGCCGTCCAAGGCCGCCGGCCGGCAGAAAGCCCCGACCGTCAAGGCGTGCGACTTGGGGTCGATGGTCGCGGGCACGCCGGTCATCCGAACGGCGCCTCTGCCGCCGAACTCGACCGCGTTCTTGAGCCGTCCTTCGACGATCTTGGCCTCGACGATCTGGCCATCGTGGTCGTTGCCCGACGCGTCACTGGTGCGCCCGTCCTCGACCACGGCGAAGTCGTATTGGAAGGCAAGGTCGGGCTCCTTTCCGCCAGCGGTGGGGCCTGCTGGCTGCGCGGTGACCGTGGAGACCAACAGCCCGCACGACACGGCTAGACACACACAGGCCACGGTGAGCAGGTTACGCTTCATGGACCGCCTTTCGGGGGCAGCGTGGCAGCGTACGGTAGATAGTCGGTCGAAGGAATGCCGCTCCGGGCGGGTTGTCAAGGAACGGGTCACCGGGTCCTGAACTTGACATCTCCCTGCTCTTCTCTATTATTCAATTGACCTTTTGAGGATAATATGGAGAATCGCGCCTTTAAAGATGCGCTCTTCGGGCAGTTCGCCCAGATCGCCGGGGCCTTTGCCAGCCCCAAGCGGATCGAGATCATCGATCTGCTGGCCCAAGGCGAGCGTCCGGTCGAGGCCATCGCCCAGGAGGCCGGCCTGACCGTGGCGAACACCTCGCGGCACCTGCAGGTACTCAAAGGGGCCAACCTGGTCGCCGCCCGCAGGGCCGGGGTGCAGGTGTTCTACCGCCTCGCTGACCCGATGGTCTGGCGCGGGTACCGGGCGCTGCAGACGCTCGCCGAGGCCAGACTCGCCGAGGTCGGCCGCCTGGTCAAGGACTACTTCGGTAGTGCCGATGGCCTCGAGCCGGTGGCGAAGGAGGAGCTGCTCCAGCGGGCGCGGCGGCGGGACGTGGTGGTAGTGGACGTGAGGCCCCCTGAGGAATACGCGGCCGGCCACATCGCCGGCGCCCTGTCGGTGCCGCTGGCCCAGCTCGAACGTCGCCTGGCCGAGCTGCCACCCGGCAAGCGCATCGTCGCCTACTGCCGGGGTCCGTACTGCGTGCTCGCGGCGGAGGCGGTCCGGCTGCTGCGCGGACGCGGTTTCCAGGCCGCCCGCCTGAAGGAGGGGTATCCGGAGTGGCGGGACGCGGGCCTGCCCGTGACGAGCGGCTAGGGGATGCCCCGAGGGAAACACCCAGGCGAAGAAAGGCGGAGCCGCCGTGAAACTGGGCATGATCATCACCCAGGCCGACCCCGAGACCGTGTTCAACGCCCTCAGGTTGGCCCTCTTCAGTCTGCAGCAGGGCGACCAGGTGCGCCTCTTTCTCTCGGGGAGAGGCGTGGAGATCGACCGCCTCGAGGACCCCAGGTTCGACGTGAAGGAACAGGCGCGGCAGATCCTGGCGGCGGGCGGCGAGTTCCTGGCCTGCGGCACCTGCCTCAAGCTGCGCGACTCCGAGGGGTCGGAGATCTGTCCCCTGTCGACGCTGAAGGACCACTACGAGATCGTGCGGGATTCCGACCGGTTGGTCACGGTCTGACCGCTGTCCGTTCCAGCCTCGGCGGGTCACCGCCGGCCGGCAGGGCTCCGGGCTACTCACCATCCGCGGGATCCGCGGGAGGAGAAACGATAGACGATGGCCGGTCAGACGATCCTGATCCTCGGGGGAGGTATCGGCGGTGTGGTAGCGGCGAACAGGCTTCGCAAAAGGCTGCACCGGCGACATCGCGTCATCCTGGTCGATCGCGAGCCGAGTTTCGCCCTGGCTGCCTCATTCCTGTGGGTGATGACCGGCGACCGGCGTCCCGAGCAGATCTCCAGGCCGCTGGCGCGGCTCGCCCGCAAGGGCATCGAGGTGGTGGTTGGCGAGGTGCAGGGCATTGACCCCGAGAGGCGGCAGGCAGTGGTCGACGGCCAGACCCTGACGGCCGATCATCTGGTGGTGGCGCTGGGCGCGGAGTTCGCTCCGGACTCGATACCAGGGCTTGCCGAGGCAGGGCTCACCTTCTGCACCCTCGACGGTGCCGTGGCTCTGCGTGACGCGCTGGTCCGGCTCCGGTCCGGCCGGATCGTCGTGCTGACTGCGGCACCTGCGTACAAATGTCCGGCCGCCCCGTACGAGGCCGCGCTGCTGATCGACGGCCTGCTGCGGCGGTCAGGCCAGCACCCCGCCGTCGAGTTGGAGCTGCACACGGCGGAGGCCGGGCCGATGGGCGTGGCGGGCCCCGAGGTGTCGGCCGCGGTGCGGGCGATGGTCGAGCAGCAGGGGATCCCGTACCGCCCCGAGCATCAGATCACCCGCACCGAGGCTCACCGGGTAGTCTTTGCCGACGGCACCCAGACCGACTTCGAGCTGCTGGTGTACGTGCCCTCGGTCCAACCGCCGCGGGTGCTGCGTGATTCGGGCCTCGCCGACGAGACCGGTTGGGTACGCGTCGATCGCCACAGCCTCGAGACCCGCTACCCACGGGTCTACGCCGTCGGCGACGTGACGCTCATCCCGCTGGCGCTGGGCCGACCGTTGCCGCGTGCGGGGGTGTTCGCCCATGCCCAGGCCGAGGTCGTGGCGCGCAACATCGCTGCCGCCGTGAACGGCCAGGTCTCCCGGGAGCGGTTCAGCGGGTGGGGTGCCTGCTTCATCGAGACCGGCGGCGGGCGGGCCGGGTACGGAGCGGGTGACTTCTACGCCGAGCCACGGCCGGTGGTCCGGATGCGGCACCCGGGCCGGCTCTGGCACCTGGGGAAGGTCCTCTTCGAGAAACAGGTGATGTGGCAATGGTTGTGAGACCCGAGTTGCGCCCGCGGAGAGGAGCAGGGATGACCGAGGACCGCGACCCGATCTACCTCGACCACAACGCCACGACGCCGGTGCACCCGGAGGTGCTCGAGGCGATGCTCCCCTACCTGCGGGAGCAGTTCGGCAACCCGTCGAGCAGCCACGCGTACGGCCAGCGCGCCCACGCGGCGGTCGAGCGGGCGCGGGAGCAGATCGCCGCACTCCTGGGCTGCGCGGCCGACGAGATCGTCTTCACCTCGGGCGGCACCGAGGCCAACAACCTGGCCATACGAGGCACGCTGGCGGCGGCGGAGACCCGGCGCCACATCGTCACCTCGACGGTGGAGCACCCGGCCACGGCCCGTCCCTGCGCCCACCTCGAGGCGCGCGGGTACGAGGTGACCCGGGTGCCGGTGAACGCCGACGGCCAGGTCTGCCCCGAGGAGGTGCGACCCTTCGTCCGCGGCGATACAGCCTTGGTCACGGTGATGCTGGCCCAGAACGAGACCGGGACGGTGATGCCGGTGCGCCGGATCGCCGACCTGGCCCACGCCCAGGGTGCGGCGATGCATACCGACGCGGCTCAGGCGGTCGGGAAGATCCCCACGGACGTGGCTGAGCTCGGGGTCGACCTGCTCTCCCTGGCCGGGCACAAGCTCTATGCGCCCAAGGGAGTCGGCGCGCTCTACGTGCGGCGCGGCACGCGGCTGCAGCCGCTGCTGCTGGGCGCCGGCCACGAGCGCGGGCTCCGCCCCGGCACCGAGAACGTGGCCGGTCTCGTCGGGCTGGGCCAGGCCTGCGCTCTGGCTCAGCAGGACCTTGACGTCGAATCCGGGCGGCAGCGTGTGTTGCTGGTCGAGCTGTGGCAAGCCCTGCGCACGGCCGTGCCAGGATTGCAGCTCAACGGCCACTCGGAGCAGCGCCTGCCCAACACCTTGAATCTGTCCTTCCCCGGGGTGCGTGGGAGTGCGGTGTTGGCCGCGGTCCCTGAGGTGGCGGCCTCGACCGGCTCGGCTTGCCACGAAGGCGGTGAGGCACCGTCGGCGGTCCTCATCGCCATGGGTCTGGACCCCATCACCGCGCTCGGCGCCGTGCGGCTGTCCCTGGGCCGGTCCACGACCCGCGAGCAGATCGCCACCGCGGTCACGAGCCTGGTGCGCGGGTACCGCGATGCGGCTCGGGCAACCGGGCAGGCGCAGTGAGGGGTGAAGGAGCGGCATGCGCGAGATCGCGAGTGACACATCCGGGAGCCAGGCCATGCGAACCTACCGCCTGAGGAACGTTGACTGCGCCGCCTGTGCACGGGAGATCGAGGAAGGCATTGCGGCCAGTGGGCTCGCCCGGGCGGTGTCGGTGGACTTCGCCACCCTGTCGCTGCGCCTCGACACGGATGCGATGGATGAGGTCGAGGAGCTGGTGCGGCGGATCGAGCCGGCGGTGTCCATTGAGAGGGATGACGCAACCCCGCGGGATGACGAGCACGCCGGAGAGGAGGCGGGATTCGGCCTCTGCCGTGAGCTGGTCGTCCTTGGCGCCGGGATCGTGCTGCTGGCCGTGGGCGTGGCGCTTGAAGGCCAGATCCACGCCTCGTCCTGGCCCTGGCTGGAATACGCCGTCTTTGGGGCCGCCTACCTCTTGGCGGGATGGAACGTCCTGACCGCCGCGGCCCGCGGCATACGGCGGGGGCGGGTCTTCGACGAGAACTTCCTGATGACCGTGGCCACGACCGGTGCCATCGCCATCCACCAACTGCCCGAGGCCGTGGCGGTGATGGTGTTCTTCAAGATCGGTGAGATCCTGCAGTCCCTCGCCGTCGATCGCAGCCGCCGCTCGATCAGGAAACTGCTTGCCTTGCGTCCCGACTCGGCGCGGGTGCGCCGCGGCGGCGGGCTGGTGGAGGTGCCCCCGGACGAGGTGGCGGTAGGCGCCGAGATCGTGGTCCGCCCGGGAGAGCGCGTCCCCCTGGACGGCCGGGTGTTGACCGGTACCGGCTTCGTGGACACCGCTGCCCTTACCGGCGAACCGGTGCCGCGGCGCGTTGAGCCCGGCGACGAGGTGCTGGCGGGGTACATCAGCACCGACGGCTCCCTGGAGATACGGGTTTCCCGCAGCGCCGGGGAATCGAGCGCGGCGAAGATCATCCGGCTGGTCGAGAGCGCCACGCACGCCAAGGCGAAGACCGAGCGCTTCATCAGCCGGTTCGCGCGGATCTACACGCCCGTGGTCGTGGCCACCGCTGCCGCGGTGGCCTTCCTGCCGCCGCTCCTGGTCCCGGGTGCCGGGCTCCACGACTGGGTGTATCGGGCCCTGACCATGCTCGTGATCTCCTGTCCCTGCGCCCTGGTCATCAGCATCCCCCTCGGGTACTTCGGCGGGGTAGGCGGCGCGGCGCGGCGCGGTATCCTGGTGAAGGGGGCCACCTATCTGGACGTCCTGGCCAAGGTCAACACCGTGGTATTCGACAAGACCGGCACGCTCACCCGGGGCAGCTTTGGGGTCACCTCCCTGACGCCCCGCGACGGCATCGCCGACGCTGAGCTCCTGCGCTATGCCGCCCTGGCTGAGGCTCACTCCAACCACCCTATCGCCGTCTCCATCCGGGCGGCGTACGGCCAGCCGGCAGGGGGAGCGGCCGTGGGCGAATACCGGGAGATCGGTGGCGAGGGTGTGGTGGCAACGGTGGACGGCCGCGTCATCATGGCCGGGAACGACCGGCTGCTGCACCGGCAGCAGGTCACGCACGGCCTTTGCCGCGTCGACGGCACCGCGGTGCACGTGGCGGTGGACGGTGAATACGCCGGGTACCTGGTCCTCGGTGATCAACTGCGGGAAGGCGCCCGGCAGGCCATCAGCGACCTGCGCGCTCTGGGTATCAAGCGAACGGTGCTGCTCACCGGCGACGAGTCTGAGGTGGCGCGGCGAACCGCCGCCGAGCTCGGCATCGACGAGTACCACGGCGAGCTGCTCCCCGACGGGAAGGTCACCCAACTGGAGCTGATCATGCGGGAGAGCGGGCCCGCGGGCTGCACCGCGTTCGTCGGCGATGGCATCAACGACGCGCCGGTGCTGGCCCGCGCCGACGTGGGGATCGCCATGGGTGGCTCCGGCGCTGACGTCGCGGTCGAGACCGCCGACGTGGTGCTGATGGCGGATGCTCCGGGGAAGGTGGTGGAAGCGATCGCGCGGGCGCGTCAGACCCGATCGATCGTGCTCCAGAACATCGCGTTGGCTTTGGGCGTCAAAGGGGCTTTCCTGGCGCTGGGAGCATTCGGCATTGCCACCATGTGGGAGGCCGTGATCGCTGACATGGGCGTAGCCCTGGCTGCCATCCTCAACGCGACCCGAGCCTTGCGGTCGTGAGGTGCGCTTGCCGTCGTTCCGCTCCAGGGACAGGATCACGCCGAAGGAAAGCCGATGACCGACCGACCGCACGCCCACCCGGCCGCGGGTGACGACTCAGACTGCCCCTCAGGTCCTTCCCTGCGGCCGCGGTTGGGCAGTTTGTTCGCGTCCTTCCTCCGCCTGGGGGCGGTCTCCTTCGGCGGCCCGGCCATGGTCGCCTACATCCGGCAGCTCGCCGTCGAGCGCAAGGGGTGGCTCGGCAAGGACGACTTGGCGCAGGGGGTGGCCCTCTGCCAGGCCGTCCCCGGGGCAACGGCGATGCAGTGCGCGGCGTACGTCGGCCTGCGCTCCCGGGGCCTGGCCGGGGCCGTGGCGGCTTACGCCGGGTTCGGCTTGCCCGCCTTCCTGCTGATGCTGGCCTTGGCGAGCGGGTACCGGCACGCGGTCGAGCTCCCGGCGGCTGCCGCCGCACTCGTCGGGCTGCGGGCCCTGGTGGTGGCGCTGGTGGCCAACGCTGCCTGGACCTTCGGCCGCACCGCGGTCCGGGCCCCGCTCCAGTTGCTCTGCAGCGCCATCATGGCCGGCATGTTCCTCGCCGGTGGCAACCCCTTCATCCTGGTCGTCGTCGCTGGGTTGGCTGGTACTATCCTGTTCCGTCATCGACCCGAGACCCTTCCGGAGGCACCGGGCGCACCTGCCCAGGATTGGCACGCCTTCAGGGCCCCCGTCGTGGTCCTGCTCGTCGCCACGGTGCTGGTCTCGATCCTGATCGTGTGTAGCCCCCGTCTGGCCTCCCTGTGCCTGGTCATGATGCGGGTCGACCTATTCGCCTTTGGCGGCGGGTTCGCCTCGGTACCGTTGATGCTGCGCGAGATCGTTCAGGTGCGCGGCTGGCTGCCGGCCGAGACCTTCATGGACGGGATCGCCCTGGGGCAGGTCACCCCTGGTCCGATCGTGATCACCGCCACCTTCGTCGGCTACCAGGTGGCTGGCCTGCCGGGCGCGCTCGCTGGAACGGCCGGGATCTTCCTGCCCTCCCTGTTCGTCGTGACCCTGGCCGAGCCCTGGTTCCGCCGTCTGCGCGGATCGGCGGCCTTCCAGGGCGCGACCCAGGGGCTGGTACTCTCCTTCGTCGGGCTGTTGGCCTCGGTTACCGTGCAGTTCGGCCGGGCCGTGCCGTGGGGCGTGTCGACCGCTCTCCTCGCCGCCGGCGCTCTGGTAGCGCTGCGCTTGCGCGTCCCGGTCTACTGGGTCGTGCTCGCTGGCGCGACGGTCGCCGTCCTCGTGCGCTGAGGCCGGGAGGGACGCACGACCGTGGGCTCACCAGGACTCCCTGCCGTTGGAGCGTCGGCACGCGGCCACGGTCACCGGCACGACGTCCGGAGTTGACATCAAGGACCCAGGCTCTAGATTACGCGGAACAGACTGGAGGGGCGTTCTGGTGAGGTTCCTGGCCGCGGTGCAGGTCCTGGTGCTGCTGTTCTCCTGGCTCGCCGTCGATGCTTGGGAGTGCAGGGACGGGAGCAGCACGTGGGCCTACGCACAGGATGGGAACGCACCCTGCAGGTTGTCGTCTGCCGCCGGCAGTGGGGCCTGGGTCCAGGACAGCGCCCCGGCAGGCGCCGCCCTGCCTGACCAGCCCTCGCCCTCCGGTTTATGCCCCGAGTGCGCTTGCCCGTGTCACGCCCTGCTCCTCTTGAGCGCCCCCGTGGCGCTGCCTGCACTGTCCGCGGTCGGCCGCCCGGCTGACCGCCTGCCTGGCTTGGTTCCAGCTGGCCTGGTTCGCCTGATCGATCGTCCTCCGCGTCTGAGCTGAGCCCGGGTTACCGGGCTCGATTCGTTCCACCGCCCTATCCCACTTCGCAGTTCGGTTTCGTGACTCTATCTGCACGCCCGGGCCGGTGTGTGCCCGACTGACGTGGAGGAATCCGTAATGCCTTGGCAACTATGTACGGTGTTGGTGTTGCTCTTCTCGGGGTGGCTGGCAGCCGCGGTCCAAGCCCAGGAGGCCCCCCTCCTGACCTGGAACCAGATCGCTGCTCAGGCGGCGACCGGGCCAGCCGCCCTGGCGGCACAGGCCAGGGTCAGGGCTGCTCAGGCCGCGGTCTCGGAGGCGCGGCAGTACCCCAATCCCGAGCTCGGCCTGCGCCGGGGTCGCAGTTCGGTGGAGGACGGCGCCGGCACCGACGCCCTCTGGGGGATCGAGGTGGCGCTGCCGCTGGAGTCCCTGCTGCTGCGACGGCACCGGGAACGGCTGGCGACCGCCGGGGTCGAGATCGCCCGCAGCGAAGAGGAGACGGTGCGTCTGGAGGTACTGCAGCAGTTGCGTCTGCTGTACGTGGCCGTGGCCCACGACCAGGCGCTGGCCGCGTCGTACGCGACCTCGCTGGAGCATCTGGCCCAGATGGTCGAAGGGGTGAAGGCACGGGTACGACAGGGGGAGTCCCGGGCCGTGGAGCTGGTCCGTCTGGAAGGTGAGCAGGCCGAAGCACAGGCCGAAGCAGAAGCCGCGGCAGCGGCGGCGCTGGCCAACCGGCAGCGGCTGGCGCTCTGGCTCAACCGTGAAGGGCCGCCCGACCTCCGGGTCGATCTGGACCTGCAGGTCCTGCCGAACTTGCCGTCTGCCGCTGACGTCCGAGAGCGCCTGGCAGAGCACCATCCCCTCCTCGAAGCTGCCCGCAACCGCGTGCAGCAGGCCGCGGCAGTGGTCGGCGTGGCGCGGCA
>JBAZUN010000028.1:0-24898 GCA_041661365.1 Candidatus Latescibacterota bacterium | reverse complement strand
CGGAGGCTATATAGGCCTGCCTTTCAACAACCTGAATCGCATCATCTCCGCCGCGGAATACCTTCAGCGCGAGGGCGCTCACGGCATCACCTGTGACGGGGTATACACTCCTGGTCCAGAGGGCTTGCGCGTCTATGCCTGTTTCCGCGCTCTCTGGGAGAGCGACGCGACAGCCGAAGGTGTGACGCGCCGCTTCTGCGATGGATTGTACGGCAAGGCCTCACAGGCGATGCAGCGGTATTACCGCGACCTGGAGCGATTCTGTACGGGAGCCGGTCTGCATTACCTGTCGGGTATGCCCGGGCCCCTTGGAATCTGGACGGACGAGACCTTCTCAACGCTGGAGAGAGACCTGGCAGAAGCTCGCGGCCTGGTTGCGGTCGGCACGCCCGAGCGGGCCAGGGTGGATGAGCAACGCGATATCCTGGCGTTCGGTAGGGTCTTCGTTGACCTGACTCGTGTGCGCCTGGCGTACTACACGGACGAGTCCGAGGAGCACAAGTCGGCCCACCATCAGCTCAGTGAGCAGTACCGGAGTCTGTACGCTGGACTGGCTGCCAGGGGACTCGTCTCGTTCGGCGATGCGATCCTTAACGACTACGCACCAGGAGACATCGAGCCGATCCGGACGGCAATCACGCTCAGACGTACCGTGATGCCGCCATCTTCAGACCCGCTGGAGCATGCCGATGCTGCCTGGATCATGTATGGGACCGGTCTGGGCACATGGGGCACGCTGGTCAACAAAGACAACTTCCTGTCGTACCCCAACACCAACGGCCAGATGACCTACGATGAGCATGCGCTGTATCTCAGGGTCCAGTGCAGCGACCCGGACGTCAGCAAGATCAAAGCGCTGGCCGGGGAGAGGGAAGGCGACATCTGGGCGGACGACTGCGTGCGGGTCTCGATCGCTCTACCGGTTGCCGGAGGGAACACCCAGCTACGTGACTTCTACGTGAACGCTGCTGGAGTACGCAGGACGGTCGTAGATGGACATCAGACAGAAGATGCCGACTGGTCGGCACAGGTTGCCCGATCCGATCGCCTCGATGCACGTCTGTGGGCGGTGAGGATAGAGATCCCGTGGACATCCCTGGGTCTTCAGGCCACTCCAGAGGAACTGAAGGCGAATGTGTTTCGCCATGTGACCACCACGAAGCTCATGTCCGTGCATTTTTGGGCCCCAACCTTCGGTCCTCTCGACAGGACGGACAGATTCGCTCGCGCCCTGATGCTTACCCCACCTTCTCCAGCAGGCCGCGGCGCTGGAGCAGACGTAAGGCCCGCGCGGCGGTGCGGCCGACGAATACTGCCCCGCGATCTACTTGAGGTGATCAGGGGTGAGGCCGGTGTGCCGAGCGATCCGGGCGAGCATATGAGGACCGATCTCGGTGCGGTCGTGGAAGGCGAAGACGTAGTCGGGCCATCCAGGTCGCGAGAGAACCTTGTGGGACGTGCCTGCCTGACGTTTGACGGACCAACCGATCCGAAGTAGTGCGGCGAGGACCTGTCTCGATTTTACCGTCGGCCACTGCATCATGCGGCGATGACGAAGACGCCTTTGAGGTCTGGAACCTCCTCGTCGTGTTCGAGGCGATCGGCGAGGACCCGCAAGGTGAGGGCCTTGGCCCTGGCGACGGCTTCTCGCTGCGACCGGCCGTAGGTCAGGGCACCGGGGATCTCCGGCACCTCGGCGATCCAGCGGCCATCGGTCTCGCGACCTACTTCGATGCGCATGGTATCGACCTCCATATGGATTTCATATGGATGATATGGCTTGAGAGGGGCTCTGGCAATCGGGCTCACCCTGGGGTCTCGGCCGATCTCAGATCGAGCCGGATCGTCTTGATCTCGAAGGGGCGGAAGTCGAGTCGGATCGCGTCGTCGAGCACGGGGAGCGGCTCGCTCGCGTCCTCCATCAGGTCGGCGATCGCCGCGCCGCTGACCCGGGCCGAGAAGCGCACGGTCACCCCGCGACTCTCCTCGCCGGCCGCTTCGTAGAGCCGCAGGACCGCGCCCCCGGTCTCCGCCGGCTTGAGCGCCGAGACCACCACGTTGGGACGGTCGATCTCCAGGAATCCCCAGCGGGTCGGGAGCGGGCCGGGTCGCGGCGCGGCCGTCCGCGCGATCAGCGGCCAGTTCAGCTCCATCCCCTCGCGCCACAGCCGGGCCTGGCGCCAGTCCCCCTCGTGCGGTACCAGGGCGTAGTCGAAGGTCAGCTCGCGGCCTTCCTCGAACCCGGTGTCCGAGGTCATGCCCGGCTCGTACCCGCCGCCGAAGCCATAGGCCACGATGCTGGTGCAGCGCAGGAGGGAGAGGATCAGGGTGCCGTCGGCCGCGTTGTTCCCCGGCAGACCCCGGTTGAGCAGGGCCACCCCGCGCCTGCCGTTCCCCCAGTCGATCCAGTTCTGGGCCGGGAACTCCACCCCCTCTGGTCGGGCCATGGCGCCGAACGGCACCTCGTGCACGGCCTGGCCTTCGGAGATCGCGGTGGGGAAGAGAACCCGGTACCGGACGAACCGCTCCTGGTTGAGGAGCCGCGTGCGAACCTCGATCCGGCGCGAGCCGGCCACCAACCGGACGGTGGTGGCGATCCGGCCCTGCTCTCCCAGCGGATGCGAGACGGTGAACTCCTGGACCACCGGTCCGCGCAGGCCGCTGCCGGGGTCGCCGGGCTGGTCCGTGCTCAACTGGGCCTTGCCCGGTGCCGGGGCCGGGTGGCGCTCCTGCATGGCGATGCGGCTACCGCCGTCCAGGGGCTTGTAGACCTCCCACAGGTCGCCTTTATCCTCCTCCAGGGCCACGACGTTCCCCGGTTCGTCGAGCGCCTGCCACCCGTCCTCCTTGACCGTCACCCCGGTGATGGCGCCGGTGGTGGCGTCGAGGGTGACGCGATAATACTGGTTCTCGAGGACCGGCTCGGCGCTCGACGGCGGTCTATCGGCGAGCGCTTCGTCCGAGGAGGGAAGGAGGCGGTAGACCGCGTACCCGAGGGCCGGCACCTCGGCCGCGACAAAGGCGACCTTGGCCCGCAGCAACCCGCCGGCTCCGCGTTGATCTGACTCCACTACCTGCAGCGGTAGTTCGACCCCGTCCGGCCCGACCAGCCTGAGCCCGGTCCAGCCCGCCTCGCCGAACCCCACCTCGACCACGGCCAGATCGGTCCGGCTCCACCCCAGCGGGTTGTAGACCACGACCGGGATCCCCTCGCCGCGGGTATCGATCCGGGTCGCCAGCGCGCGCACCCTCGCCTCGACCTCCTCGACGGCCAGCCTGCGGGAGGCATCGAAGGTGCGCTCGGTGTCGGCGTACACGTGGTCGGTCATCACCCCTGACATCAGGTCGTGGGTCTGGTTGAAGAGGATCGGCTCCCAGGCGCGCCATAATACTTCCTGCGACGCCTCGAGTCCCAGCCACGGCAGGAGCACGCCCAGCCCCTCGGCCGTCCCCAGCAGGGCTTCCAGTTCGCGGGTCTGCTGCTTCAGCTCGATCCGGCTGCTGTAGGTCCCCTGGAAGATCGGGTTCAGCTCTCCGCCGATCACCGGCCGCTCGCCCGGCCTGGCCTCGACCGCGGCCTCGTAGTCGGCCGGGACCGCGATCTGGAGGTCGAACGACCGATCCGGCCGGGCATTGAAGACGGCCGTCATCGCCGGCACGTGCTCCTCGGGCTCGCAGACGTCAGCCCCGGCCGGCCCGACCCGGTCCGCGCCCCGAACAAAGGGGGCCAGCGCGGCGAACCGCTCCTCAAAGAAGCGGGCGAACCCCTCGGGATCGGACGGCGAGAAGTAGGTGACCGCGTACCCCTGGGGGAGCCAGTAGGCCGGGATCCGCGAGCCGTCGAGCCCCTCCCAGAGGAACTCGCAGGGGACCTCCCACGAGGAGACCCCGCGGAAGAACCAGAACGATTTATACCCCGCGAGGCGGAGGAGCTGCGGCATCTGGGCGTGGTGGCCGAAGGTGTCGAGCTGCCAGGAGATCGTCGGGTCGACGCCGAGAGCTCGGCGCAGGTACCACTTGCCGCAGAGGACCTGACGCACGAACGACTCGCCGCCCGGCATGTTGACGTCGGGCATGACGTCCAACCCCCCGACGATGGCCAGCCGTCCCTCGGCAACGAACCGGCGGAAGGACGCCTCTTCCTCCGGGTACCGCTCGAGGAACGGCCGGATGTAGCAGGTCTGGTCCAGGACGAACCGGTACTCGGGGTACCGCCGCAGCAGCCGCAGGGCGAGGAGGATATGGGGCAGTCCCATCTCGAGGTATTCCTCGCGGGTCTTGAAGACCGCCCCCTCCCAATGGGTGTGGGGGATGAAATAGAACACCTCGCGCGGTCGGCTGGCTGCCTTGGTCATCACTGCGGTCCCCTTGTCTTCGGTGTCCCGGCGCCGGCCAACGACGGCCGGTTTTCCGGACAGACTTTCACTCGACCACCTTGGTGATCCGCGCGATGCGCGGGTCGGTGAAGACGTCCTTCTCGTCGAGGCTGCGGGTGGAGAACTCCGAGATTACCGCCCCCTTGGGACCGGCCTGGAACCAGTGGAGGGTGTTCGGCTTCAGGGTGTACTGGTCGCCGGGCCTGAGCACGACCTCGTGCCAGACGGTGTAGTACTTCTCGCTCCCCCGCGGCGGTTGACCCTTCGGCGAGGAGGTCTTGCGGCCCGGCACGTAGAGGTAGACCCGGCCCCAGCGGCAGCGGAAGGTCTCCTCCTTCCCCGGGTTGGCGCGGCCTACCGGCGGGTGCCGGTGCTCGGCGCAGGTCTGGCCCGGAAGCATGGCCAGCTCCTTGGCGCAGCAGCGCCGGGTGTTGACGTAGACCAGGATCCCCAGTCCGGTCTGCTCGTACTGCCCCAACCCGAAGTCCGCGGCCTCGATCTGCTTGCGCTCGGCCTTGGTCACCACGATCCCCGCCTCCCTGAACAACCCGGCGCTCTGCCGCTGCCGCTTCTTCAGCTCCTTCTTGGTCAGCATGGCCTGCTCCTTTTCCGTGGGTGACGTGGGTGATTGGGGACGGCGCCGGTGAGTTCCGGACGCCGGCCCGGTTTATGGATTCAGGACCTGACGGATGCCGGCGATCACGCGGGCCGGATCCGGACGATAGGCGTTCTCCAGTACCGGGGCGAACGGCACCGGCACGTCAGGGGAAGCGACGCGGAGGATCGGGGTGCGCAGGGAGGCACCGAACCGCTCGGCGATCCCCGCGGCCAGCTCGGCCCCGACGCCGCCGGTCTTCGGTCCCTCCTCGACGATGATCACCCGGCCGGTCTTCTGCACCGAGGCGCCGATCGTCTCCCAGTCGATCGGGGAGAGGGAGCGCACGTCGATCACCTCGACGTCCACCCCTGTGGCCTCCAGCTCGCCGGCCGCACGCATGGCGTGGTGCAGCATCAGCAGCCAACCGAGGACCGTGACCTGGGAGCCCGGCCGCCGCACCGCCGCGGTCCCGAGCGGCACCAGGTACTCCTCCTCGGGAACCTCGCGGCTGGCGTCGACCGCGCCGGATTCCATGCGCGCTCCCTTGGAGCCGTAGAGGAGCTTGTGCTCGAAGATCATCACCGGGTTGTCGTCGCGCACCGCCGCCTTGAGCAGCCCCTTGGCGTCGTACGCGTCCGAGGGGGCCACGACCTTGATCCCCGGGATGCCGATGAAGAACCGTTCGGGATTGCGGGCGTGCTGGGCGCCGCGGCCGGTGGCGCCGACCGGGGCCCGCATCACCATCGGCAGGGAGATGGTGCCACCGGACATGTACCGCATCATCGAGGCGTTGCTGTGGATCTGGTCCATGGCGCAGAACAGGAAGTCGCCGTACTGGACGTCGACGATCGGCCGCATCCCCAGCATGGCCGCGCCGATCGCGGCGCCGAAGAAGCCGTTCTCGGCGATCGGGGTGTCCAGCATCCGCTCGCGGAACCGCTTCTCCAGCCCCAGGGTGACGGTGAAGGCGCCGCCCCAGCCGCCGGGGATGCCGATGTCCTCGCCCAGGCAGAAGACCCGCTCGTCCCGCTCCATCTCCTCGGTGATCGCCGTGCGCAGGGCCTCGGCAACGGATAGTCGCTGTTCGGTCATCCCGTCCTCACGCGTACACGTCGGTGAGCAGGTCGGCTGCCGACGGCTTGGGCTCTCGTTGCGCCAGTTCGACGGCCTCGCGGATCTCCTGCTCGACCTCGGCGCGGATCCGGTCCAGGTCGTCCTGGGTCACGTCGGGTCGCTGCCGCAGCACCTGGGCAAAGGTCCCGATCGGCTCGTGTGCCGCAGCGAGCTGCCGCTCCTCCTTGGGCTGGTACAGACAGGGATCGCGCCGCGAGTGACCGGTGATCCGGTAGGTCAGCAGCTCCAGCAGGACCGGGCCTTGGCCCGATCGGCACTCGGCCACGGCCTGGAGCGCGGCCTGGTGCACGGCCAGGACGTCGTTCCCGTCGACCGTTAGGCCCGGGATCCCGTACCCGGCGGCCCGGTCGGCCATCCGCTCCAGCCGGGTGACCTGGGAGATCGGGGTGGAGGCGCCGTAGTAGTTGTTCTCGCAGACGAAGAGGACCGGCAGGTTCCAGATCGCCGCCAGGTTCACCCCCTCGTGGAAGGCCCCTTCGGAGGTGGCCCCGTCGCCGAAGAAGCAGGCGACCACCTGGGGCCGCCGCTGCATCTTGAGGGCCAGGGCCATCCCCGCGGCCACCGGGATATTGCCGCCGACGATGGCGATCGCGGGCGGCATCCCCTTGGCGATGTTGCCGATGTGGAGGGAGCCGCCCTTCCCCCGGCAGCAGCCGGTGCCGCCGCCGAACAACTCGATGAGCATCTCCAGCGGGGTCAGCCCCTTGGCCAGGGCGTGGCCGTGGGGCCGGTGGGTGGAGGTCAGGTAGTCCTCGGGGGTGAGGGCGCTGCAGACCCCGACCGCGGCCGCCTCCTGGCCCTGGCACTGGTGGATCGTCCCCGGCATCACCCCTTCGAGGAAGAGGAACTTCACCTGCTCCTCGAACTCCCGGATCAGGCACATCCGCCGGAACAGCCCGAGCAGGAAGTCGCGCTCATACGACCGGGCCGAGGTCACGGAATCGTCCTGGCTCGAGGTCATCTTCAGGTCCTTCCCTCGGCCTCGATCACGGCGATCACCTGACCGACCTCGACCTCCTGGTCGGGCGCGGCGCAGACCTCGGTCAGCACCCCGGTGGCGATCGCCTCGACCTCCATCTCGGCCTTGTCGGTCTCCACCTCGAGCAAGGCCTGACCGCGCTGCACCCGCTGTCCCGGTTCCACCAGCCAGCGCACGACCTTGATGACCGCTTCGTTGGCCGACAGGTCGGGCATCTTCATCTTGAGGATCATCGTCTCTCTGGTCTCGTTTTCGGGTTCAGTGAAGGCTCAGGGGCTGCACCGCCACCGGGTGGGCGGTCAGGAAGGCCTCGGCCTCGGCCTCGGTGAAGACCCCGGGAGTGGTTCCTACGGCCCGCACGGCCGAACCGCCCACGGCGCTGGCGTACTGGAGCGTCCTCGGCAGATCCCAGCCGCGCAGGAGTCCGGCGATCAGGCCGCTGCTGAAGGCGTCGCCCGAACCGGAGGGGTCGACCACCTCCATCGGACAGGCCGACGCGCTCCAGGCCTCGTTGCGGCTCGCGGCCAGGGAACCGGCCTCGCCGCAGGTCACCACCACGGCGTTGGCCCCGGCGTCCAACAGGAAGCGCAACTGGTCGGTGGGATCTTCTTGTCCGGTCAAGGCCCGAGCCTCGTCGTCGTTGGGCAGGAAGTAGTCGATCAGCGGCAGCAGGGGAGCCAGCCCGGCCATCCCCCGCACCTGGGGCGGGGTGACCACGTCGACCACGGTGACCACCCCGTGGCTCCGGCAGAACCTCAGCAGCTCGGCGAACTCCTCGGTCCGGAACGAGGGGAGGAGGAGGAAGCCGCCGACGTAGAAGACCTGCAGACCGGCGACCCAGGAGCGCTGCACGTGCCCCACGGTGAAAGCCCGATTCGCGCCGAAGGTGTGGATGTAGCGGCGGTCCTGGCCCTCGACGATCAGGATCACCGTCTTGCTGGTCGGTTCGTCGGCCACCTGGACGATCTGGCTGCAGTTGACGCCGCCGGCCTCCAGCCCTTCGATGACGATCCGTGCCGAGGCGTCGCGGCCCAGGCAGCCGACCACGTCGACCGAGATCCCCTGGCGGGCCAGGTCGATGGCCGTATTGGCGGCGCATCCCCCGGCGCCCGGGAGCATGGTCTCGACGACGAGGAGTTGACCCTCCGAGGGGAGCTCCTGCATCGGGCCACAAAAGGTGTCCGCCACCAGCACGCCGCCGCAGCCGACCGCCGCCATTCCTTCGCTCCTTCCCGCCGTGGTCAGGCCTTGCCGCAGCAACCGAGCAGGTCGATCCGCTCGAGGACCGCGTCCCTGACCGCGCGGCGACCGATCCCCAGCAGGTCCTCGGGGCCGCCCCAGCCGAGGCGGTGATGGGGGTTGGACTCCGACTCCTGGAGGGCCGCGCCGACCGCCTGGAGGTACCGCTGCTTGAGGTAGGTGCCGTAGCAGACCTTGGCGACTCCGAGCCGGATCGCCTGTTGCAGCGAGTCGGCCGCGATCCCGGTGCCGCCGTGCAGGTCGAGCGGCAGGTCAACCCTTCGATGGATCGCTTCGAGGTGGTCCAGGTCGAGGCCTTGTGAACCGCTGAGCAGGATGTGGACGTTGCCGACGCTGACCGCCAGCAGGTCGATTCCGGTCGTGGCGACGAAGCGGGCCGCTTCCTCTGGGTCGGTGGACCGACCCTCGCTGTCGGACTCCCCGGTCGCGGCGCAGGGGAGGTGCCCGACCTCGGCCTCGACCGCCGCGCCCCGGTCGTGCGCCTGTTGGACCAGGGCCGTCACCCGGGCTTGGAACGCCTCGGCCGGGGCTCCCGGGTCGTCGGGCATCACCAGGCCGAAGCCCAGGTCGATCGCCTGTCGGGTCCAGTCGTCTTGCGCGCACTCGTTGAAGACCAGGCCGCAGGGAACGGTTGCCGATTCGGCCGCGGCCCGACCCAGGGCCGCGTACCAGGACAGTCGTTCGGGGGACAGCCGGCCGGTTCGGCTGAGGTATTCGCCGTTGAAGCCGATGAAGATCGGGGCGCGGCTTTCCTCGGCCGCGTCGACGACCCCCTGCAGGGACTCGAGGTTCCAGCTCTCGAAGTACCCCACGGCGTACGCCCCGGCCCGGGCGCGGCCCAGCAGTTCCACGGCAGAGGTCAGCGGCATCCCCCAGTCCTTCTCCTGGTTGAGCGGAGAGCGGTAACATCACTATTATCTCGGGCCACCACAAGACCCGCGTTCCCCGGTCGCCGAGGTCCGACCGACCGGGCGCGAGGCCTTCCACCGCGGAGTTGAGTATGGGAACGATCGGCGCCCTGGCCCATCGCGGGCGGGCCTTCCTGCTGTTGAGCTGCGACGGCGCTCCGGTCGGCCTGGTCTGGCAGCGGTTGCCGGCCCTGGGCCGATGGCTGGCCGCCGGTCTGGTCGATGGGGACAGGGGCGTGTACGCTGGCGTGAACGAGGCCGGGGTGTGGGTCGCGGCGGTCGGCAACCTCGAGCTGGGCGAGGCCGTCCGACGGGCCGCTGCCGAGGTACTCACCGCCGCTGCTTCGCTGGCCGAGGCCGTGTCGTTCGCGGAGCGACTGATGGTCGACAACCTCGCGTCGGGGTGCCTCGGACTGGCCGAGGGGGGACAGGTGGCCCTGGTGGAGGTCGTGCACCACGAGCCGCGGACCGAGGTCACGGGGACCGGCTTCTTCGCGCGTTCGAGCCCGGAGCCGGACGAGGCTGCCGAGGACAGCGCCCCGCTCGGGGAGATCCGGTGCGAACGGCTGACCGCGTTCCTCGAACAGCTCTACGCCTGGCTGCCGGCGCTGGACGAGGAGGACGTCGCGGCCCGATGCTGGGCCGTGCTGCGGCAGGAACCGATCCTCAACCCGCGCACCCGGGCTTCGCTCTTCGCCGACGTTCTGGACCGTCGGGTGGACCTGGCTATAGAGGACGGCCCCTGGCAGAGCCTGCGTCTGGGGACCGGGGACTGAGCGGCGCGTATAATCGAGACGATCCGCGAACAGACTTCCTCAGAGTGGCTGACGGCCGCGGGGCAGGGGCTGGCCTGCCAGCTCCAGGAGCCGGGCCGTCAGACGATAGGTGATCCCCCACAGGACCGGGCGACCCGGACCCAGCAGGTCGATGGCCGGCAGGAGGCGATCCTCGAGGCCGCGGAAGGGGAACCGCCGCTCCAACTGCCGCTGCGGATCCAGCAGGCGGTCGAGGGGGACCCAGAAGCACTCCCGCACCTCGGCGCTCAGGCTCAATGGACCGGGGGTGGAGACCTCGTAGACCAAGGCCGAGACCACCACGGGGAGGGTGCTGCCGGTCAGGTCGTCGAGCCGGCCCAGGTACTCGGCCTTGACGAGGTCGATCCCGGTCTCCTCGAAGGTTTCGCGCTCGGCCGCGGCCCTGGGTCCAGCGTCGCCAGGCTCGATCCGGCCCCCGGGAAAGGCCAGATCCCCGGACCAGGGATCGGTCGGGTGCTCGCTCCGCTCGATGAAGAGGAGCCGCGCCGCTCCCTCGTCCTCGTGGAGGAGGACCGCCACCGCGGCAGGCGTCTTCCCCGAGACGCTGGCCATCTGAGGGGTGTATCCGCTCAAGGCGTCGCGGATCTGGGCCAGGGTGATCGCCCCAACGGACCGGTCTCCGCTCATCGGTCGGTCGGTGCCTCCGTGGCCGGAACCGGCTTCGTCGTGGACGGATCTCCAGGTCCGGAGACCGCGGTCCAGCTCATCAGCGAACCGCAGACGATGGCCGCGGCTCCCAGCCAGAGCTGCACGCCGGCCGCGATCCCCAGGTACAGGCAGCTCACCAGGGTGGAGAGGAGCGGGGTGAAGTAGGAGCAGGCCGCGACCAGGACCACGTCGCCATGGCGCATGGCCCGCTCCCAGCAGACGTAGGCCGTGGCCGTGGCCGTGCCGAGGAAGAGCGTTTCGGCAACCGCCCTGAAGCTCCAGACGGTCTCCTCGCTCGTGCCGAGACGCAGGGCGAGAAGGAGTCCGGCCGTGGCCAGCATGAAGAGGGAGGCGCCGCCGCCGCCGCCGACCGGCGACCAGCGCCGCGTCAGGTTGGAGTAGAGCGCCCAGGAGATTGCCGCGACCAGGGCCAGCAGGTAGGCCAGCGGGTTGCCGGCCAGGTGGTGCGCCAAGGAGGCCCACGAGACCTCGGCCCCCTGGGTGAGGACCAGGAAGACACCGGCCAGGGCCAGCGCGGTTCCGGGCACGAGGAGCCAGCGGGCCCGGCCCTTGAGCAGCACGAGGGAGAAGAGAATGGTCAGGGAGGGCCAGAGGTAATTGACCATCCCGATCTCCAGCACCTGGACGCGATCGACGGACAGACCGATGGCCTGGGTCAGCGAGATCATGTTCAGCACGAACAGGCCGCCGCACCCGAGCAGATAGAGGCGGGGCAGACTCCGGAAGCGGGCGGTCCCGCGACCGGCGACCAGGGAGAGACCGCCGCCGACCAGGTAGACCGCGGCCGCCGCGGTCAGGGGACCGAGCTGCTCGCAGAGCGAGCGGACCAGGGCGATGGTCGTGCTCCACAGCACGATGGCGAGCCCGCCGCACAGGGTGTTGCGGTCGAGGCGCGATCCACGGGTCACGACAGCGGGAGATTCCATCGATCTCGATAGGCAGGAGTGGCGTGATCGGTTCGGGGGCGGTGAAGATACCCCGACCCGAGGGTGAGGGCAAGGATCGCGGATCGCCGGAAGCGGTTGACACGGCTGCGGTTCGGCGGTACACTTGAGACAACCCACGTCTCCCCGACGGGGGTTCCCCTGGCACAGAACGGATGCGGAGATGGCCCTTCGTCTGGACACCAGTCCCAGGCAGGCGGAGAGCGTGCTGCGGGTGGCCAAGGTCTTCCTGATCGGCTTCTTCATCGGCGAGACCTTCCTGCTGCTCCTCCTCGGAGCGGCCAAGGCGTATTCCTGACGCAGGCGCACTGCCGTAGATAAGAAGGGCGGGCCTTGATGGCCTGCCCTTCTGTCGTTCTGCTGGGATCGCCGCAGGTTCTGTGGTCGGTGCATCCGAACCCGGGTCTGTATGAAGATGCCGCGACGGGCTGCTGGGAACCGGAGGATCTGCGTTGGACCTTGTAGAAGTAGGGTGGGGGGAGGACTGGATCCGGACGTTCGCTCCGCTGGCAATGCAGGGATTGGCTCCTGGCCGGGTGATCCGGCTCAACGGCCCTACCTGCACCGTCCTGGCCGCGCCCGGTGAGTTGACCGGCGAGCTGGCCGGTCGGCTGCGGCACCGCGCCACGAGCGCGGCCAAGCTGCCCGCGGTCGGCGACTGGGTCGGTCTGCGCCTGCTCCCGGGCGAGGAACGGGCCGTGGTCGAGGAGGTGCTGCCGCGGCGCACCTGCTTCTCCCGCCGGGCCGCCGGGGGTCGCGACGACGAGCAGGTCCTGGCGGCCAACCTCGATACCGTCTTCCTGATCTGCGGCCTGGACCGGGACTTCAACCTCCGGCGCCTGGAGCGGTACCTGACCCTGGCCTGGGACAGCGGCGCTGCGCCCGTGGCCGTGCTCAACAAGGCCGATCTGTGCGACCGCCTGGCCGAGCGGGTGGCCCAGGTCGAGGGACTGGGCGGCGCGTTTCCCGTGCACCCGGTCAGTGCCACTGCCATGACTGGACTGGAGCCGCTCCGCCCGTACCTGGGGCCGGGCCGCACCGTGGCCCTGCTCGGTTCTTCAGGAGTGGGCAAGTCCACCTTGCTGAATGCCCTGATCGGTCGTGAGGTGGCCCGGGTCGGCGCCCTCCGCACCGGCGACGGCAAGGGCCGCCACACCACCACGCATCGCGAGTTGATCCTGCTGCCCGGCGGCGGTGCCTTGATCGACACCCCCGGGATGCGGGAGCTGCAACTGTGGGCCGACAGCCAGTCCCTCGGCGACACCTTCGAGGAGATCGAGGCGTTCGCCGGGGAGTGTCGCTTCACCGACTGCACCCACCTCAGCGAGCCGGGGTGCGCCGTGCTCCTGGCCCTGCGTGAGGGCCGGCTGTCCGCAACCCGGCTGGAGAGCTGGCGGAAGCAGGAGCGCGAGCTGCGCCACCTCGCCAGCCGCCAGGGGGACCAGGAGGCCAGGCGACAGATCAAGGAGCGGGGGAGGCGCATCGCCCTGTGGGCGAGGCAGTGGGCCTCTGAGAAGTAATCGCAACGCCTTTGAGGGGCGGGGTCGGCTCGCTTGAGCCGGTCCCGCCTTTTCGCGTTCTTGGGACCCGTCGAAGGAACCCGTTCAGCCGCGGTCGATACCGACGGCGGCATTCACGGAGAGGCACGATGACCCCGAGGGAGCGATTCATCCACGCCCTGGAGCTGCGGCCGCCCATGCCCGGCAGGGTGCCGCATTTCGAGTTGGTGTTCTATCTGACCATGGAGGCCTTCGGCCGGGTCCATCCGTCCCACCGGGCCTATCACCAGTGGGACCAGATGGAGGAGCGGGAGCGGCAGTTGCACCGTGCCGACATGGCCGACCTTTTCATCGAGACGGCCCGGCGGTACGAGCACGACGCCATCTTCCTCCATCCGAACCCGGGCGGTGAGGACGAGACCTTCAGGTTGATCGACCTGGTCCGCCAGCGCACCGGCGACACCTATTTCCTCATGCTCCACGGCGACGCCACCTACGGCGTGCCCAGCGGCTCGCAGATGGCCGATTGGAGCGCCCGCCTGGTCGAGGAGCCGGGGAAGGTCAAGGAGGAGGCGGATCGGCAGGTCGATGCGGCCCTGGCCCGCGGCGAGCGCTTTGCCCGGCACGGCGGCCTCGACGGCTTCGCCCTTTGTTCCGACTACTGCTTCAACACCGGGCCGTTCCTGTCGCCGGCCTGGTTCGACGCGTTCGTCACCCCGTACCTCACCCGGCTGATCCGGGGGTACCGGGCCCAGGGCCACTACGTCGTCAAGCACACCGACGGGAACATCATGCCGATCCTCGAGGCCCTGGTCGAGGCTCCCCCGCACGCCCTCCACTCCCTCGATCCCCAGGGCCGGGTCGACCTGGCCGAGGTCAAGCGCCGGGTGGGGGACCGGGTCTGTCTGATCGGGAACGTGAACTGTGGTCTGCTCGACTCGGGGACCGACGAGGAGTGCCTGGCCTCGGCCCGGTACGCCCTGCGGCAGGGGATGCCGGGCGGAGGGTACGTCTTCTCCACCAGCAACTGCGTGTACACCGGCATGAGCCTGTCCCGGTACGAGCTGATCCTCGAGGTCTGGCGGCGCGAGGGGATCTACGGTCCGGATGGGCGGCCGGTTACGCCGGCTTGAATCCGGTCGGGAGGGAAAGAGATGAACCGAGCCGACGACTGGCCCGTGCTGCGGACCTACGACCAGGACCACCTGGCCCGGATCGCCCTCCCCCTGGGCGGGATCGGCACCGGGACCGTCTCCCTGGGAGGGCGAGGCGACCTGCGCCACTGGGAGGTGATGAACCGTCCGGCCAAGGGGTACGTGCCGCAGTCGCGCTTCGGCGGGAGGCCGTTCTTCGCCGTCCGCGTCCAGCCGTCGGCCCAAGTGCCAACCGACGACCCGGTGGTCCGCGTCCTCGAAGGGCCGCTGGAGCTGTTCGAGTACGAGGGGGCCTCCGGAAGCACGACGACCAACCACGGCCTGCCGCGCTTCCGCCGCTGCTCCTTCTCCGCGGCTTACCCCCTTGGCCAGGTCTTCCTGAGCGACCCGGCGGTCCCCGTTCGCGTCCGATTGCAGGCCTTCAACCCGCTGGTTCCCGGCGACGCCGAGGCCAGTGGCCTGCCGCTGGCCGTGCTGCGCTACACCGTGACCAACCGGACGGCCCGGCCGCTCACCGTATCCCTGTGCGGGTCGTTGCCCAACTTCGTCGGTCACGACGGGAGCGAGGGCCGCTGCGTCGGCAATCGCAACCGGACCCGGACCGAGGGCGGGTTGACCGGGGTCCTGCTCGACTCCACCGGGGTCGAGCGGACCGCGGCCCAGTGGGGCTCCCTGGCCCTGGCCACCACGGCCCGTGGGCAGGTGAGCTGCCGCACCGCCTGGCTGGCCGCCGGCTGGGGCACCTCGCTGCTGGACTGGTGGGACGACCTGTCGGCCGACGGGAGCCTCGACGAGCGCGAGCCAGGGGGAGAGGAACAGCCCACGGCCTCGGTGGCGGTGCGCTTCCGTCTGGCGCCCCGGGGTTCGCGGAGCGTGACCTTCCTGCTGGCCTGGCACTTCCCGAACCGTTTGACCTGGAATCCCAAGGGGAATTCCGAGGATCTTATCGGCAACTGGTACGCCGGGCAGCACGCCGACGCCTGGGCCGTGCTGACCGCGGTCGCCCCGCGGCTGCGGAAGCTGGAGGAGCGCACCGTGCGGTTCGTCCGCGCCTTCTGCGACGCGGACTTGCCCGCCGAGGTGAAGGAGGCGGCCCTCTTCAACCTGAGCACCCTGCGCAGCCAGACCTGCTTCCGCACCCCGGACGGCCGGCTCTTCGGCTGGGAGGGGTGCAGCGATCGCTCGGGGTGCTGCATGGGGTCGTGCACCCACGTGTGGAACTACGAGCAGAGCACGGCCTTCCTCTTCGGCGACCTGGCCCGGACCATGCGCGAGGTGGAGTTCCACCACGCCCTGCGGGACGACGGGATGATGAGCTTCCGGGTCGACCTGCCCCTCTCCCGGGCCCAGGCCTTTGGCAAGGCCGCCGCCGACGGCCAGCTCGGCTGCGTGGTCAAGGCCTACCGGGACTGGCAGCTCAGCGGCGATCCGGCCCTCCTCGCCTCACTCTACCCCGGGGTCAGGAAGGCCCTGGAATTCTGCTGGATCCCGGGCGGGTGGGACGGGGATAGCGACGGGGTGATGGAGGGGTGCCAGCACAACACCATGGACGTCGAGTACTACGGGCCCAATCCCCAGATGGGGATCTGGTACCTGGCGGCCCTGCGGGCCGGGGAGGAGATGGCCCACCACGCCGGCGATGAGGCCTTTGCCGACACCTGCCGCGCCCTGTTCGAGCGGGGGAGCCACTGGCTCGACGAGCACCTGTTCAACGGCGAGTACTACGAGCACGAGGTCCGTCCGCCGGCCGATCCCGCGGCCGTGGCCGAGGGGCTGCGGGTGGGCGCCGGTGCCGCCAACCCGAGCGACCCCGACTACCAGCTCGGTCCGGGGTGCCTGGTCGACCAGCTCGTCGGCCAACTCCTGTCCCACGTCAGCGGCCTGGGTTACCTCGTCGACCCCGGACACGTGCGAAGAACCTTGGCCAGCATCTGGCGGTACAACCGGCGCGACGGACTGAGCGGCCACTTCAACTGCCTGCGCTCCTTTGCCCTGGGCGAGGAGGCGGCCCTGCTCATGGCCAGCTACCCCAAGGGGCGGCCGGCCAATCCCTTCCCGTACTTTACCGAGGTGATGACCGGGTTCGAGTACGCGGCCGCGGTTGGCATGCTCTACGAGGGGCAGGTGGAGGAGGGGCTCCAGGCGATCCGCGATATCCGGGAGCGGTACGACGGCCGCAAGCGGAATCCGTTCGACGAGGCCGAGTGCGGCCACCACTACGCCCGGGCCATGGTGGCCTGGGCCGGACTCCTCGCCCTCACCGGGTTCCACTGGTCCGGGGTGGAGAAGCGCCTGACCCTCGCCGGCCGTCCGATGGCCGCCTTCTGGTCGAACGGATACGCCTGGGGGACCTGCCGCGTCGCGTCGCGGCGAGGGACCATGGAGGTGGCGCTGACCGTTGTCGAGGGTGAGCTCGAGCTGGCCGAGTTCGTCCTCACCGGGTACGGCGTCCATCGCCCCAGCCGTCGCTGGAAGCTGACCGCGGGCCGGACCCGCACCTTTACGGTGACGCCGACCTCGGGTCGCAGTGCCGCGGTTCGGGGACGTCGCCGCCGGACCGTTCCTTGACTTGGTCGGCCTTCAGACCTTACCTTCGGGACTGTTATGTTAAGACCAAGGCGCGCAACCGAGGACGGTCAATCCGTGCAGCCATCGCCGCGAAGTCCCTACGTGGTCCTGCTGGTGTTCTCCCTCGTGGGGGTGATCTTCGCCGGGATCTCCACCGCGGACTTCGTCGCCCACCTGGACCGGCAGGTCCACGCCATCACCTGCTCCTACGTCCCGGGACTGGACAAGCCGGACATCAGCGGCTCCTCGGGTTGCTACGCCGTGCTGATGAGCCCGTACTCGTCCGTGCTGCGAACCTGGACCTGGGGCGGAATCCCGATCGCCCTGCCGGCCCTGTCGGTCTTCGCCTATCTCCTCTTCCGCGGCCTCGACCTCTTCCTGCGGCGCGACGAGCGCAACCGGACCGAGACCCGCTTCCTGGTGGCCGCGACCCTGCTGCCGCTGCTCACCTCGGGGATCTACTACTGGGTCTCCAAGAGCCTGGTGGGCGAGGTCTGCAAGCTGTGCGTGGGGACCTACTTCAGCTCGATCGGGGTCTTTGCCGCCGCCTTGTGGGCCCATTTCACCGCCGCGGACACCGAGCCCGAGGATAAACCGGCCGGATCGCCCTGGGGCCGCTACCTCCTCTACTTCGCCGAGGGGGTGGTCTTCGTGGTCCTGCCCCTCCTCCTCTACCTGATGCTCAAGCCGGGGTATTCGGTGGCGCTCGGGGAGTGCGGCGAGCTGCGCCACCCCGAGGACAAGTACGGGGTGCGGATCAAGCTGAACCGGAACAGCCGCGGGGTTCCCGCGCTGGAGATCCTCGATCCGCTCTGCCCGGCCTGCAAGCACTTCGCCGAGCGGCTGGAGGCCAGTGGCCCGACCGACCGCCTGGCCCTCGAGTCCGTGGTCTTCCCGCTCGACAAGGAATGCAACTGGATGGTCAGCGAGTCCCTCCACCCGGGGGCCTGCGGGGTGAGTGAGGCCCTGCTCTGCGCCGGGGATCGGGCGCCCCAGGTGCTGGCCTGGGCCTTTGCCCATCAGGAGGAACTGCTCGCCATGGCCGAGCAGGATCCGGAGCGGGTCACCGACGCCCTGCGGCGCCAGTTCCCGTTCGTGGCCGACTGCATCGGCAAGCCGGGGGTCAGGGCGCGGCTCAACCGTTCCCTGCGGTGGTCCGTGTCCAACTCCCTGCCCGTGCTCGCGCCGCAGCTCTACGTGCGCAACCAGAAGGTCTGCGACGAGGACACGGACCTGGGGCTCGAGTACGTCCTGACGAGGATCCTCGAAGGGGAAGCCGGCACTCGTTCGGTGGAGCGAAGGTGAACTCTTTCACTAAGCACGTCGGGGTTGGAGCGGCGGTGCTGCTCCTGCTGTCCGTAGTAGTTGCCGGATGGGTCAATTCGGCGGCCCGCCGGCTGGCCTCCCCCGGGGAGGAAGCCTCCCAGGTCGCCCTTGCCACCGCGGCCGACGAGGGGTACTGCTCGGCCGACCTGAAGGTGATCCTGCGGCGCGTTCTCACCTCCTGCGGCCTGGTCAAGACCGGCGGCACGCGGGGCTGCCAGCCGCTGGAGGCGCAGACCGTGGCGGCGATGGCAGGCGGGGATTTCAACGCCCTCTTCATGCCGCTCAAGCACCGCGCCGCACTCCTGCAGTTCGACCAGGACGAGACCGTGCTCGACGAGTCCGGGCGGCGCCTGCTCGAGAAGACCTTCGCCGACCAGGGCGGTGCCTCTTATTTCTTAGTGGTCTCGCGGGCCTCCCCCGAGGGGAGCGTCGAGCACAACCGGGAGCTGTCGCAGAAGCGGGCCAACGCGGCCCTGGACCACCTGCAGGAGGTCTTTCGGGACCCGGACCTTGAACAGGAGGTCGGGCTGCTCTGGCTGGGAGAGGAGTTCGCCCAGCTCGAGGAGCATTTCTGTGACTGGACCCGTTCCCGCACCGACGCCCCGTGCACCCCGGCCGACATCAACCGCTCTGCCTTCATCGCGTGGATCGACTGTCGGTTGTAGCCACCGTAGCCGCGCTGCTCGTCGGCGGACCCCTCCTCCTGGCCGGGTGCGGCGGGGGCGAGCGGGAGGCCCAGGTGTCCCGGGTGGCGGCCGTCAAGGCCCGTCCCGGCGGCGTCGATCCCTCCCGCATGTGCGGCACCTACTACCCGTCCGACCGGGCCCCGGCCCTGCAGTTGCCCTCCCTGGAGGCGGCTCGTCCGGGCGAGTCTGTGCCAGCGAGGCCCGAGGGTCGCTGGCTCTGGATCAATCTCTGGGCAACCTGGTGCGGCCCGTGTCTCCGCGAGATGCCCTTGATCGCAAGTTGGCAGAGCCAACTCAACCGCGAGGGGGTCTCGCTCGAGGTCTGGTACGTCTCGGTCGACGAGGATCGGGAGGATCTGGTCCGCTTCCTGCGGCGCAACCCCAAGGTCGCCGCCGGCACCTCGCTCCGCGTGACCTCGCTGGCGGCCCTGGAGCCGTGGCTGCGTCCGTACGGCCTCGAGGCCAACCAGGCGCCGATCCACCTGATCGCCGATCCCAGCGGCCGGCTCCGCTGCGCCCACGTCGGTGAGCTGCGCGAGAGCGACTACCCGCTCATGCGCGAGCTGCTTCGCTGACGCGGGTACCGCCTCGCGCCGATCTTTCTGTTCAGCCTCGTCGCTACCGGCTCTTCGGGCGGAAGGCCAGGTCTGCCACCACCGGCAGATGATCCGAGGCCGTCTCCGTGTCCTCGGCCTTCAACCCCAGCCCGGCCAATACCTCGTCCGGCAGCTCCGGGGTGTGGAGGACGAAGCCGTTGACCGCCTCGAGCACGCTGTCGGTGAAGATCAGGTAGTCGAGGCGGCCGGGGGTGAAACTGCTCTCGGCCGAATACCAGGTGAAGGTGTGCGGCGAGGCCAGGTGGCGGGGGCTCAGGTCGGCCAGCGGGGTGCCGTCCCAGTCTGGGGCAAAGGCTGCCCCGTGTCGGGTCGTGTCCGCGATCTCGCCCCGCACCAGGGTGGCGAGCTGCCCGGGCAGGCCCACCAGGTTCATGTCGCCGGCGATCACGATCGGGGCCCCCGCGGGCAGGTCGAACCGCTCCCCCTCGCGCTGGGCCAAGCGTACGAAGGCCATCAGCTCGTCGATCTCGGCCTGCCGCTCCTGGTCGTGGAGACAGCAGGGCGGATGGGCGACGACGAAGAGGAGACGACCGGGCTGACGCGGCTCCAGGTCGAGGAGGAAGGCACCGTTGTCGCCGACCGGAAAGGTGGCGATGATCGGGTACCGGCTCACGGCCACGTTGTCGGCGACCCGGGCGTGGTGAAAGATCCCGCCGAGGGCCGACCCCATCCACGCGGCCACCTCGTCCGAGCCGTGGTCGCGGATCTCCTCAAAGCCGGCCAGGTCAGGGCCGATGGCCTGCAGCAGCCGCCGGAAAGCAGTTTCGCGCTTGGGATCGAAGGGGCCGTTGCGCCAGGTGTTATAGGTCATCACGCGCAGTAGGTCGGGTCCGGGACGCGTGACCGATCCCGGCGGCGTCACTGGCTCGCCCGGTCCGTCCAAGTGGTATTCGAGACGCTGTCCCGCGTCGGGGAGGAGATCCCCGTCGGCGGCCAGCACCACGGCCAGACGCGAGCCGCGGAAGAGGGGACGGCGGCCGGTCGGTCGGACGGTCCGGTCCAGGCAGATCTCGAACCGGTCGCTGACCACGGTCGGCGCGGTGACCAGGCCAAGGTTCGGGTGGAGCACGGCCAGGCTGTCGCCGCTTTCCAGGTAGACCATCCCCGGGGCGCGGCCGAACCGCCAGACCAGCTCGGCACCGATCCCGTGCACCGGCCGGCCGGTGTGGGGGTCGTTGTCCGCGTCGAGGAGGAGGGAGATCGGGTTCTCCCCCTGAAGGCTGAGCGGGACGCCGATCTCGAGGCGCAGGTAGAGGTGGGTCTGGTCGTGGGTGATCCACAGTCGGCCGAAGTCGACCTGTCCAGGGACGGCGTCGCCGGCCGGGTCGGCGTGGAGCGGTGGACGATCGGTCCAGTCGTCGAACCGGCCGTCCACGGTGATCTGGGCCTGAGCCGCGACCGTGGCGAGCAGGGCGAGGATACCCGCCTGCAGGAGGGTGCGGATTCCGTTCATCGAGCAGCTCCCGGTAAAGGGACAAGGTCTTGACCGGGGGAAGATAGCGCGGCGGTGCGGCCCGGGGTAGCATCTGCCTGGATGCCCGATCGCCGGAAGGAGGAGATGCGATGGAGATGCCGACTTGGGAGGACGTAATCGCGGCCCGGGACCTGATCCGGCCGCACCTGCCGGTGACCCCCCTGGTGCGCAGCGAGTCTCTGTCGCGGTTGACCGGCACCGAGCTCTGGCTCAAGTGCGAGAACTGCCAGCCGGTCGGCGCCTTCAAGATCCGTGGCGGGGTCAACCTCATCGGCCGGCTCGATCCCCAGGAGCGGCGCGCCGGGGTGATCTCCGCCAGCACCGGCAACCACGGCCAGTCCCTGGCCTGGGCCGGCCGCCTCTTCGGGGTCCGCGTCGTCATCTACGCCCCCAAGGTCGGACCGAACCCGGCCAAGCTGAAGGCCATGCGCGAGCTGGGGGCCGAGGTGCGGCTGTTCGGCCGGGACTTCGACGAGGCCCGCCTGGAGGTCGAGCGGGTGGCGGCCCGCGAGGGGTACCGGTACGTGCACTCGGCCAACGAGCCGCACCTGATCGCCGGGGTCGGCACCCTGACCCTGGAACTGCTGGAGCAGCTTCCCGAGGCCGAGGCGATCGCGGTGCCGGTGGGCGGGGGGAGCGGGGCTTGCGGCGCGGTCCTGGTCGCCCGGCACTGGCAGCCGTCCCTCCGGGTGATCGGGGTCCAGTCCGAGGCGGCGCCGGCGGCCTGGCGCGCCTGGCACCGGCGGTCCCTGGCCGTGGAGGATCAGGCCCGGACCGTGCACGAGGGACTGGCCACCCGCGTGCCGTTCTCCCTGACCATGCAGATCCTGTGGGAGGGGCTGGACGATTTCGTGCTGGTGTCGGACGCCGAGATCGACGAGGCGATCCGGCTGCTGGCCGGGCAGGCCCGGCAGGTGGCCGAAGGGGCCGGGGCCGCGGCCCTGGCCGCGGTGCGGCGCCTCAAGCAGAGGCTGGCCGGACGCCGGGTGGTCGTCGTGCTGAGCGGCGGGAACCTCGACCTGACGCGGTACGCCGGTATTCTGGCCGGGGGGTGATCTGCTGGTGTGCGGCGCCAGCATTTTACTCACCGGCCAGCCATTCGCAGACATAGTCATCAGAGAACACCTGGGTGAGGTTATACGTAGTCTTCCCCTTGTTGTCGACCACGAACACATCCCAGCGGGTCTCACGGTTGGTGTTGAACGCCAGCCAGCGGCCGTCTGGCGACCAGGCCGAGGCGGTGTCATACCCATCGTCGTGCGTCAGTCGCATGAGCCCGCTGCCATCGGCATTGACGATGTAGAGCTCTTGGTTCCCATCTCGGTTGGAGACAAAGGCGATCTGCTGGCCGTCAGGCGACCAGACGATGTAGGACGGCTGATAGTACGAGCCGAATCGGCTGTCGATCACGGCGTCGACTACCAGCGTCGGGCTCGCGCTGCGGGTATCGCTGACGTAGAGCGCATGGGTGCCCTGTTTAGCCCCCTCGCGCGACAGGTAGGCGACCCGGTCCCACTGCGGCGAGAGCGACAGGTAATACTGCTTGTTCAGCTCCTCGTTCTCGAAGAAGTGCCGTGGCTCGCTGCGGTTGAGGTCGAGCATCAGCAACCCACCCACGTACGGACCCCCGCCGGCCCGGACTCCCAGCCGGTCTCCCTCCGGCGACCAGAAGGGGTTCACGTAAGCGGTGGTGAGTTCAGCCAGCCGGCCGAGCAGGGGCTGCGTGACGTTCCGCGGGTTGCCCCCGTCGAGGTCGGCGACGTAGATGTCGATGCGCTGTGAACCACTCGTCGCGTCGGCGTAGGCCAGCTGGCCCCGCTGCGCCGAGAACCTTGGCGGGTGGAGGAAGTCCAGGTAACGGTGGTCGCTGACCTTCCTCAGGTCCGTGCCGTCTGGACGGACCGTATAGAGCTGGTAGCCGTTGTCGTCCCGGTTGCTCAGGAAGGTGATCCGGGTCCGGTTGTCCGGGCGCGCCTGGCTGTCCACCGCCGCTGGGGACAAGGCGATCTCCACCCCGTGCGCTCGCAGGGCTGGGAGCTGGATATCCTGCGCTGCCTGGCTGAGGGGGTCGCCAAGCAGCTCCAGCCACTGCAGCTGAGCCAGCCCGAGCAGCGGGCCGAGATCGCGCAGCGGATTGTAGGCCAGGGCCAGGAACTGGAGGGTCTGGAGCCCGGCCAGGGGGGAGAGGTCATGGACCTGGTTGGATGTCAGGTCGAGGGACTGCAACCGGGGCAACTGGGCCAGGGGCGCCAGATCGGTGATCAGGTTCTCGGCCAGGTCCACCACCTCGAGGTGTTGCAGTTGCTCGATGCCGCGCAGGTCAACGATGCCGCGGCCGCGCGCCGACAGCCGTATCAAGGCTAGCACGCTGTCGGCGGCCTGCGGCCCGGTCGACGCCACCAGCGCGGTACGGACTGCCGCCTCCAGGCTGGAATCAGCACAGGAGAACGTCTGTCCTGTCTGGCCGTCGTCCCCGGCCGGGCCGGTGCCGCGCCCCGGGTCCGAGCCGCAAGCCTGAAGGGTGACCAGGGCACACAGCAGCGCGCTACAGAGCCAGGTGACCATCGTCGCGCATCTCCTCTCGGTACTCAAAGGGCAGGGCCGACAGCGCCTGCCGCACCTGATCCTGGGCATGGCGCCGTGCGTACTCCTCGTCCGGTTGGAGCACGCGCCAACCTGCGGCCGAAGCCATTTCGGCGTCCCGGCGGCAGGCGGCCGCGTGGTGCCGCCAGTGGGAGATCGTCTGGTTAGCGGCCAGTGACAGCAGCCACGAGTGGAAGCGGTCGGAACGCCGCAGACCAGACAGCTCCTGCCAAGCCTGGCAGAAAACCTCCTGGACCAGTTCGTCGACGTCATCAGGGCAGTGCGCGCGGCGTGCGGCAAACTGCCGTACAGCGACCTGATAGCGGCCGACCAACCCGCCGAATGCTTCCGATCCCCCAGTCGGGCACGCTGCACCAGCAGCGGGTCGGCCTCAGCGGCGTGCACCGGGGTACTCCGCGAGTGTCATGGCACCTGCTGGAGCCGCTCTGCCGAGCCTAGCTACGGGGGCGCAGTTCATTCCGAGCTCCCCTGCTGCGCCGACATCGGCCAACGTTCGGTGAGGAGCTGGGCCAGCTTGTCCGCCGCCTGTTGCGTGTGGAGCGCCGGTCCGAGCCGGTCGGGCAAGCGCAGGCGCATACGGCCAGCCCGATCGATGAGGAACACCGTGCTGCTGCGCACCTGCAGGCGCTGCGCCAGCGTGCCGTCGTCCACGGCGAACGGGAACGGGTACCCCCGCTGAGCCGCCAAGGCCGGGATCTGGTCACGGCCCTGCTCGGGCCGCGAGCCACGGTAGCGCAGCCAGTCATCAGCCACGTAGAGCACCACCAGCCCAGTGTCGGCCCAGCGTCGTTGCCAGGCCTCGAGGGTGTCGAGCTGGCTGGCCAGCGCGTCGTCCGGCGCGCCGCGGTCGTAGGCCAACAGCACGACCCGACCACGCAGCGCGGCCAGCGAGACCGGCCCTCCCCTCACCTGTCCCAGTCGAATCTCGGGTACCGGCGGGCAGAGCCTCAGGAGCTGCTGCTGCAGCTCTTCCCGGCTCTTGCCCTGGCGGCGGAACAAGCGGTCCAGCGCCGCCTCGGCCTCGGGATGGCTGAGGAACTGACCTGCAGCGCGCAGGTAGGCCTGCTCGGCCTCTGGCCACCGCCCGAGCCCCTCGCAGACTGCGGCAAGATCCAGGTAGGGCTGAGCGTCGGGCTCCCGCTGGCGGAGGCTGTCCTGCAGCGAGGCTGCCTGCCGCAGGCAACCGACGGCAGTGGCCATGTCGCCCAGGCGACGCTGGCAGGCGGCCGCGTCCCGCAGGCACCGGATCCGGCACTGGCGGGCTCGCTCCAGATACCCCTGGTGCAG
>JBAZUN010000027.1:0-25156 GCA_041661365.1 Candidatus Latescibacterota bacterium | reverse complement strand
ACGTCACGCGCGAGGAAGACCTGACCCGCCTGATCGAGGTCGCGGTGCACCGTTTGGGCCGGCTCGATTGCCTGGTCAACAACGCCGGCTGGCACCCGCCGGCCATGGGGATCGAGCAGACCAGCCTGGCCGAGTTCGAGCGGCTCCTGCGGCTGAACCTGACCAGCACCTTCCTGGCCAGCAAGCTGGCGATCCCCCACCTGCGGCAGTCCCGGGGGAGCATCATCAACATGTCGAGCGAGGTGGCCCTCATCGGTCAGGCCCAGGCCCCGGCGTACGTGACCACCAAGGCCGGCCAGCTCGGTCTGACCCGGGCCCTGGCCTTTGACCTGGCCGCCGACGGGGTGCGGGTCAACGCGGTCTGTCCGGCCGGGGTGATGACGCCGCTGATGCAGGAATGGGCCAACACCCAGTACGACCCGGGCGCGGCCCTCGCGATGGTCGATTCCTGGCACCCGCTCGGTCGCATGGCGACGATCGAGGAGATCGGCGAGGTCTGCGCCTTCCTCGCCTCGAACGAGGCCGGCTTCGTCACCGGGCAGACGATCTGCCCGGACGGCGGGGCCATGCTGGGATACCGCCGCTGAGCGAGCCCATACAGGGGAACAGCCAGGGGACGGTCGACTGGCCCGAGGAGAGGGCAGCCGCTGCCCCTGGCTGTTCTGCAGGTCTGCTCGTATCAGGTCTGTTGAGGCTCCTCGTTACTGCATGGCGCCTTGCCGGGCCAGCTCGACCAGGAGCGCGCAAAGCCCTCCGAGGAGCGCGACCAGCAGGTACAGGCGAAGGTTTCCCAGGTAGCGCATGGCAAAGGTGTCCGCGTTGCCGGGCGTGGTCTGTCCGTAGCAACCACCACCCGAACAGGGTTTCTGCGGCAGGTTCCAAGGATGGGGATCCGGAGGCGCCATCTGCGTGAGGAGGAGCAGACGGCAGAAGGAGGGGAGTTCCCGCCTCCGGATCCCGTGACCGTGGAGGACGCTTCGTGCGTCCCGACAGCCGGTCTGCCAGGCCCGGCTTTCCCTGCCGGGGACGACTGCTTCCTGGGGGCTGCCCGGTGCGTCCCTGCATCTGCCCGATGGATTGCAAGGCCCGTGCCAGTTACGGACCAGCTATCTTTGTCTTTCCATAAATCCAATTAAATCAAATTGTTGCGAGTTTATAAAACATCGTAATTACACTTGATACGATGTGATTTTTGGTGAAATCAAGACCTGCATATGGGGGAATGGTAGGGATGGCTCCACATGATCTGGGAGCTCTAAGAAGACGGGCGGGACGATGGAGGGAAGTTCCTGCTTGGGGAGAGGAAATACCTTCCGGAGGGATGTGCCGGCGCCGGTCGCCCCGGTCCTGGCTCGGTGTTATTTCAGCCCAGGCGGGTCAGATCAGGTCGGCGATGGCTGAGGGGTACCATGCCGGTCAGGGTGCAGCCGTCGAGCTCTACCTGGCCGCGACAGACGGTCCACGGTCCGAAGGTGCAGAGCAGCTCCTGTCGGGGCACGGCGGGTCCAGGCAGCGGGATAGACTCACCGCGAAACAGGGCACGCACCTCTTCCCAGGCCAGCTCCACGCGGGGAGCGGTCATCGCGCGGCCCCACAGGACCACGGACTGATGGCTGAGGAACCAGTGGTTGTGGTGTCGGCGGCCGATCCGCATTCCACCGCGCACGAAGTACGGCAGGTGCCGGCGCATCGCTTCCGCGTCGGCAGGCTCCAGGCAGAGATACTTCCCCCGCGCGACCACCGTCTGGCCGGGGAGGTCAGGAAGGTCCAGTCCCCAGCGTTCCTGCATCCAGGCCTGTCCCGCCGCGGCCGGTACCGGGGGCCGCTCTGCCTCGGGGGAGTCAGGCCCGGAGTTCCGGGGCCGATCGGGCGCGGGGGCCATTGCCGTGGCCAGGCCGTCTGGTGGCCCGGCCTCCCCCCAGGTCGCCGCGTCCCCCTCGGGGTGCGGCCACTCGGTAGGGCCGGTCTTCCGCAGACAGGCGACAAAGGCACCCTCGGTGTCGTACCGGTGCGGCCAGACCCGCGCGCACCTCGCCAGTGCGGCCGGGTATCGCGAGGCGATCGCTGCGGGGAGCGGTGGTCCGTCGCACCCCTTCACCGGCAGCATCTCGGCCAGGCCCGGGAAGTGGCTGAACAGACCCAGCAGCACCTCCTCGTTCTCCTCGAGGGACAGGGAGCAGGTCGAGTAGACCAGCACCCCCCCGGGACGCAGCATGTGGAAGGCGGCGCGCAGGAGTCCCACCTGGGTCTGCGCCTGGCGGCGGGCGTCCTCGGGAGACCAGTATTCGAGCATCTGCTGGTCCTTGCGGACGATCCCGTCGCCGCTGCACGGGGCGTCGAGGAGCACCCGGTCGAACCAGTTGTGGAACCAGCGCGCCAGGACCGGTCCCGGCGCCTTGGTCACCACCTCGTGGCGCACGCCGCACCGCTCGAGCTGGCCGATCAGCGAGGGGAAGCGCCGCCGCTGCATCTCGTTGACGACCAGCAGCCCGCGGTGGTCCATCGCGGCCGCGAGCTGGGTGGCCTTACCCCCCGGGGCGGCGCACAGATCCAGGACCCTTTCTCCCGGCTGAGGGTCCAGGGCGGTCACGGCCAGGGTGGTGGCCGCGGCCTGCAGGTAGAAGGCGCCCAAGGCGTATTCGAGGGTGTGGCCCAGGCGTAGCTCGGGCTGTGTGAGGGTGAAGGCGTCGCTGCACCAGGGCACGGGTTGACCGAGCCGGGCCAGCACCGGCCGCAGGGAGTCGGCCTGGGGCACCAGGCGGTTCAGCCGCAGGGCCGCCGGCAGCGGGGTGACCGATACCCGACGCAGGGCGCGTCGCTCCGCCGGGTCGGCCAGGAGCTGCTCCTGGTGGCTCAGCAGGGCCTCGAGTCTGACCCGGATCTGCTCGGGATCCGGTTCTTTGCGTCGCCTTGGACCGGTCGCGTTATTCATGGCCATGACGGAAAACAGTACGGGCACGGCCCAAGCCCGGCAACGACCGGCATGAGCGCGGAGACCACCTTCGTCGTCAGCGACCTGCACCTGGGGTCCGAGCACTTCCGTCAGCGGGACTTCCTCTTTTGGCTCGATCACCTTCCGGCCGACAGCCGCCTGGTGCTCAACGGCGACGTCGTCGACGACGCGCGGCGCCCCTTAGGCCCCGAGCCGCGCCTGGTGCTGGAGCGGCTGATCGCCGAGTCCTGCCGGCGACCGGTAGTCTGGGTGCGCGGGAACCACGACGAGGGGCTGGTTCTGCCCGAGTCCGGCCGGGTGGAGTTCGTCGAGCGCTGGGAGATCGGGCAACGGCTGCTGGTGGTCCACGGCGCCCACCTGGACCAGGTCATGCCGCGGCATGGGATTTTCAAGTGGCTCTTCCGTCGGTTCCACCGGCTGCGGGTGGCCCTCGGCTTCCGCAACGTCCACGTGGCCGAGTACGCCAAGCGATGGAGGTTCCTCTACCGCGTCCTCACCGAGCACGTGGCCCGCAACGCCTTGCGCGCCGCCCGCGAGATGGGGTTCGCGGCCATCGCCTGCGGCCACACCCACGCGGCCATGGATCTGGTCGCTCCGGACGGCCGGTACCTGAACACCGGGGCCTGGACCGAGCGGCCGCTGCACTACCTGCGGATCGAGCCTGACCTCATCCGGCTTGAGCTCTTTCCCGGTGCCCCGGAGGAGCCCGCCGGATGACCGCCGGGTGTGACCTGGCGGTCGCGGCTGGCAGCCCGGTGAACAAGTCGCTTTGCCTGGCCAGGCCGGAGGCGGCCGATCCAGGCATCCGAGTGCGGTCGTTCGCCGGCCTGCTGCTGATCGTTGCCGTCCTCTCCGCTCTTCCGGCCCGCGCCGCTGTCTCGGGCGCCGTCCTCCCCGACTCCTTCGGCTGGCCGATCGACCATCCCCGGGTCCTCTCCTCCACCTTCGGCGAGACCCGGGCCGCGGCCTTCCACGCCGGGATCGATCTCAAGACCGCTGGTCGCACCGGGTTCGTCGTGCGGGCCCTGGCCGACGGGAGCGTGGTTCGCCTGCGCACCTCCCCCTGGGGATACGGCCGCGTCGTGTATCAGCAGTTGGCCGACGGCCGGACCCTGGTCTACGCCCACCTGCAGCGGTTTGCCCCGGCCCTGGCGGCTCGGGTCGACTCGGCCCAGCAGGCCCGCGGCCGGTACACCGTGGACCTGACCCTGACCCCAGGGGAGGTACCGGTGCACCAAGGCGAGGTAATCGCCTGGAGCGGGGACAGCGGCACCGGACCGCCGCACCTGCATCTGGAGCTGCGCGACCCGGCCAACCAGCCGATCAATCCGCTCCTCCACGGGTTCGTCGTGCCGGACAGCGTGGCCCCGGTGCTGGAGCGGCTGGCGGCCATCCCCCTTGACCGGGCGAGTCTGGTCGAGGATCGCCATCACCCCGTGGCCGTGCCGCTGGCCGGTGACCGGCCGGCTCGGATCCGCGCCGAGGGCCGCGTCGGGATCGCCCTGCAGGTGCACGATCTGGGGAGTCAGGCCCCCAACCCGCTGGCGCCGCATCGGACGGCACTGCGCGTCGACGGTGAACCGGTCTTTGCCGCGGCCTACGAGCGTTTCTCGTACGAGGAGACCCACCTGGTGCGGCTCGACCGGATACGGGTGCCGGTGGCCGACGGGACGGCCGAGTTCTTCGCCCTCTTCCGCCAGCCCGGCAACCGGCTCGGGTTCTACAATACTGGTCCAGACCAGGGGATCCTGACCCTGGGACCGGGGATACACCAGGTCGAGGTCGAGGCGACCGACGCGGCCGGGAACCGGAGCGTGGGCAAGGCCGAGCTGCTGGTCGATGCCGCACCACGGCTCGAGGGGGTCCGTCTGAGCGACGACGGTACGGCGTTGGTCGCCGAGGTGATCGATCCAGACGACACCGAGGTAGAGGTCGAGGTGGCCCGGCTCGAAGGGGAGCGCTGGGAATCGATCGGCCAGGAGCGCGGAGCGACCGGCTCCCGACGCTGGCCGCTGCAGCCCGGGGAGACCGGAGTCTGGCGGGTCCGGGTCGTGGACGCGACCGGGGCCGAAGGGTGGGCGACCTGTGGCCGGCAGGCCTCGGCCGCGGGATCGCCCTCTGACCAGCCCCGCCTGACCCTGTCCCGCGCGACCTATCCCGAGTTCGTCGAGGTGACGGTTTCCAGCGACCGGATGCTGGCCGAGGCACCCGCAATCACGGCCGGAGGCGCGTCGCTGCCGGTGCGCCAGACCGGGATGCGGGAGTACCTCGTCGACGTGCCCCTGCGAGTCGGCGGAGCCGACCGGCTCGAGGTGCGGCTCCTGGCCCTAGGCCTGCACGGGACCGCGACCGAGGAACGGATCCTGCTCGACCAGCGGCCCGTGATCCCCGGGGCCGCGACGCGATGGACCTTCGCCCCGGGCGCGGCCGAGCTGGTCTTCAGCGCGAACAGTGCGTACGCGCCCCTGTTCCCGCAGGGGGATTCCTTCAGTCCGTCCGTACCGTCGTACCTGGAGCCGTTCGGGCCGGGGTACGCCTTCTCACCGGCAGGGGTCCCCTTCGACGACCGGGTGGAGGTGCGGCTCCCGTACCCGACCGGGTATGAAGAGCCCGGCCGACTCGGGGTATACCTCGAGGGGGAGGAAGGGCAGTGGTCGATGGCCGGCAACCGGCTGGACACGACCGCCTGCCAGGTGGTCGCCCGGGTGCGGACCTTGGGGAGATTCGCCGTGCTGGCCGACCACGAGCCGCCGCGGATCACCGAGGTACGGCCTGAACCGGGCGCGGTGCTGAAGGAGCGGCGGCCGCTGCTGTCCGCGGCCATCGGCGATCGGGGTTCAGGGATCGGCGACGAGGAAGAGATCGTGCTCGAGCTGGACGGCCGGCGGCTGATCAGCGAGTACGACCCTGATGCCGGGATCGTCCGCTACCCGATCAGACACGACCTGCGGCCGGGGAAGCACGTCCTCGTGGTCCGGGTCGGCGACCAGGCCGGCAACCGGACCACGGCCCGGTCAGAGTTCACCGTGCGATAGGCTACGACTGCAACTGGGTGAGGAATTCGCTCGCGGTCACGTTTGCTGCTCTGAGCAGCGCGCGCAAGGTGCCCCGCGCGACCTCGGGATGGTCGGGGACCGACAGGGTCGCGGTCTCGCCGGGTTTGGTCAAGATGATGTGACTGCCGCGCTGACGAACCACCACCCACCCGAGTGAAACCAGGACCGTGGCCACCCGCCGGCCGCTCAACACAGGCAGCGTCGGCATTACAAGGCGACTTCGACAGCCCTGGTCTCCACCGTGAGTGGCAGACCTTGTTCGGCCCTGACCTCCAGGCACAGACGCACGGCTTCGCGAATGTTGCTCAGGGCCTCCTCGCGCGTCCTTCCCTGACTTACGCAGCCGGGAATCGACGGGCACTCTACCACCCAGATGCCGTCTTCGTCACGGTCCAGGGTTACCTGGAAGTTCACTTGGCTCCTCCTTCCTCGACCTCGGGTATCCAAGCTGGAGAAATCCCCGAGCGCGACACCTGTCAATCTGCTGGCTGGCGAGCGACTTGCAGCCGCTCATCCCTTCCCAGGGGCAAACCGCGGCGTCAGCTTCTCCTGGAGATAGCTCAGCGCCTCCTGCGGCGTGTCGGCCCAGCCGACCAGGTCCAGGTCCTCGGGGCTGATCGTGCCCCAGCGCACCAGGGCCTCCAGGTCGAGCACCTCGCGCCAGAATTCGCGGCCGTAGATCACCACCGGCATGCGCCGGCTGCGACCGGTCTGGATCAGGGTCAGCACCTCGGCCAGCTCGTCCAGGGTGCCGAACCCGCCGGGAAAGGCCACCAGGGCGCAGGCCAGGTGGACGAACCAGAGCTTGCGCATGAAGAAGTAGTGAAACTCGAGGTTGAGCTCCGGGGTGATGTACGGGTTAGGTGCCTGCTCGTGGGGAAGGCTGATGTTGAGCCCGATCGAGCGGCAGCCGGCGTCGGCGGCACCGCGGTTGGCGGCTTCCATCACCCCCGGGCCGCCGCCCGAGCAGAGGACGAAGGCCTCGCGGCCGCGGCCGACCTGGCGCGACCACTCGGCCAGCAACCGGGCCAGCTCTCGGGCGTCCTGGTAGTAGCGCGACAGCTTGACCGCGGTCTCCAACCGGGTCAGCTCGGTCCCGGTGGCACCGGTCTGCCTGGCGCGGGCCAGCTCGGCTGCGGCCTGCTCCGGGGCGCCGGCCCGGGCCGAGCCGAAGAAGACCACGATCTCGTCGATCCCCTCCTGCTCGAAGCGGGCCTCGGGCTCGAGGTACTCGGCCAGGATGCGCAGGATGCGGGCGCGTGGACCGGTGAGGAACTCGAGGTTGCGGTAGGCCTTGGTCGGCATCGGGGGCCTGGGAAAGGATCCGGAGGGATCAGGCGGGCAGGCGCTCGAGCAGTGCGTCGGCCACCTGCTGCAGGGCCTGGGCCGCGGCCGATTCGGGAGCGGCCACCACCACCGGGGTGCCCTCGTCGGCGCCTTGCCGCAGCGCCGGGTCCAGGGGGATCTGACCCAGCAGGGGCAGATGAAAGGCCGCGGCGGTGCGCTCGCCGCCCCCCTCGCCGAAGATCGGGCTGGACCGGTGGCACCGGTCGCAGACGAAGTGACTCATGTTCTCGATCAGGCCCAGGATCGGCACCTGCGCCTGCCGGAACATGGCCACCCCGCGGCGCACGTCCTCCAGGGCGATGGCCGAGGGGGTGGTGACGATGATCGCGCCGGTCAGGGGGGCGCTCTGGGTGAGGGTGATCTGCACGTCCCCGGTGCCCGGCGGCAGGTCGAGTACCAGCAGATCGAGCTCGCCCCAGGCCACGTTGAAGAGGAACTGGGTGGTCATCTTGGCGAGCATGGGACCGCGCCAGATCACCGGGGCGCCGCGATCGATCAGCAGCCCCATGGAGATGGTCCGCAGACCCCAGGCCTCGACCGGCACCAGGGCGCTGCCGTCCTCGGTGACGCCGGGGCGCTCGGACAGGCCGAGCATGCCGGGGGTGTTGGGGCCGTAGAGGTCGGTGTCCATCAGCCCCACCCGCAGGCCGCGGCGGGCCAGGGCCACGGCGAGGTTGACGCTGATCGAGGACTTGCCGACCCCCCCCTTGCCGCTGGAGACGGCAAGCGTACCTTTCACGCCCGGGATGGGCTGCCGGTGCAAGGTCGATTCGGTCATGCGGGGAGAGTATACCCTGCCTCTGCCCCCTCAGCAAGGGGTACCGCCGCAGTACGAGGAGTCGCGCATGAAGGGGATCACCGCGTTGCCGCTTGCCCTGATGCTCCTGGTCGCGTTGACCGTGGGCTGCACCAACGTTGGCCAGATGCAGCAACGGTACCTCGCCGGAGACGAGTCCCAGCTCGGCAAGCTGACCGAGTTGGTGGCCCGGGAGGACTACCCGTACGCCACCCGGCGCAAGGCGGCCCGCGTCCTCGGCGAGCTGGGCGACCGCCGGGCCGTGCCGGTGCTGATCGCGGTGCTCGGCGAATACGGACAGCGCACCACCCTCAAGGAAGAGGCGGTGCTGGCGCTGGGGCGGCTCGGGGACCGGACGGCGGTCGAGCCGATCGGTCGCATGCTCGACCTGCAGCTCGAATCGAGCGGCGACGAGGTCCGCCTGGCGGCCCTTCAGGTGCTGGGCCAGCTCGGCGGGACCAAGGCGGCCGAGATCCTGGTCAACGCTCTGCGCTACTACGACCTGGTCATGCTGCGCCAGGAGCAGACGGCGTACCGCGGCATCTTCAGCGGCGAGGAGAACGCGTACCAGCCGTACCCCGCCGAGGCCGACAGCAGCGGCCTGCGGGGTCGCCGGTCGCGCGTGGCCGGGATGGACACCTTCACCGAGGGCGGCACCCTGCCCGCCAGCTTCTTCGGGGCCGCCGACCCGCTGCCAGAAACCTACGATCCCACCCCGGAGGAGCGCCGCCTGACCCACGCGGCCCTGGTGCAGGTCGGCAGCGACGCGGTCCCGTTGCTGACCGAGTACGTCAACCGTCGGGAGACCACCCTGAGCCTGCGCCAGGAGCTGCTGGCCATCGTCTCGGAGATCAGCGGCGTACCGGCGGCTCCGGACAGCGCTGCCGGAAGCAGCCCCGCCGCGGGTACTGCCCCGGATTCCAGCGTAACCCCGGCGCCCGCCGCGATCGATCCTCCCCCGGTCGGCCGCTGATTTTAGAGAGCGGGCTGGTCGTCTGACCGGGCCAGGGGGTGGGCTCTGATCCGGTTGACAAAGCCGGGTGCCCCTTCTATACTTGAACGGTTTTTCATCATCCCCCGCATACCCATGAGCGAAGACATCGATGGCCTGCTGGCCGGGTGGGCGTTCGTCCCCGGCGAGTTGAGCGTGCGTAAGGTCCAGGGCGCAGAGGGGCGCGCCTGCATCCAGGTGCGCATGGACCTGGGACTGATGCAGCTCGAGTGGACCGGCCGGCCCGATGCCCTGCGACCCCACGGGTTCGAGTCTCTGCTGGACTACTACCAGGATGCCCGCCGGCGCTGGGAGGAAGAGCACCCGCTCGAGTCGTTCGCCCTGTCGCGGGACGACTGCCACGAGCTGTCGATGGAGGCGATGAAATACTACTGGCGGCGGGTCAGCTTCTTCGAGCTGAAGGAGTACGCCGGCGCCGAGCGGGACGCGGAGCACAACCTGGCCATCCTCGACCTGTGCGAGCAGTGCGCCGACACCGAGGAGGACCGGCAGATGGCCGATCACCACCGGGCCTTCGTCCTGGCCCATCGCTCGCAGGCCCGGGCCCTGGCGCGGCTGGCGCGGCAGGACCACGGCGCGGCCCTGACTGAGATCCGCGACGGGATCCGCCGGATCGAAGGACACCTCAGGGGGCTCGGGCGGCTCGACCAGCTCGACGACCTTCCCGAGCTGCGCTTCCTGCGCGACTGGGAGAAGGAGGTCGACGGCGCCCGCCCGCGAACGGCTCACGAGCAGTTGGTCGCCGACCTGCAGACCGCGGTGGAGCAGGAGCAGTTCGAGCTGGCCGCCACCCTGCGGGACCGGCTCTACCGACTCGAGCGCGAGCAATCCCTGCGGATACTGCAGCAGGCCGGCCCATGAGGTGCAGGCGCATCCCCCGGGTCCTGGCGAGTCCGGGGCAGGGCCGGCCGAGCTGGAGCGCATCCGCTCGGCCCTTTTGTTTGGCCGTGGCCGCCTGGCTGTTCCTCGCGACCGGCTGCGCTCCTCCGGCACCACCGGCCGTGCCCCGGTTCAGCGTCGAGGGGATCGAGGAACGGGCCCCGGTGCAGGGGGAGAATCGCCTCGGGGTGCGGCTGTTCAGCAACACCCGGCGGTCGGTGATCGCCCGGCTGGAGCTGACGGCGCCCTCCGGGGAACGGGTGACCGCCGAGCAGCGTCTGCAACTCCCCGGCCAAGGCGCAACCCTGGTCGAGGTGGGGTTTCAGGTACGCGAGGTCGGGGTGTACACCGGCTCGCTGCAGGTGCGCGACGCGGTCCAGGGAAGCCTGCTGCATGCGGCCGAGGACCTGCGGCTGGTGGTCCGCCCGCGGTGGGAGTTCACCCAGGACCGCTCGTACTACACCCGGGAGGAGCAGATCCGCTTCCGGGCCCGGGTGAACCGGGACGACCTGGGCGCCAACCGGGTGCGGGTCGTGCTCCGGTCGGCGCGGTCCGGCCAGGATCCCCTCGAGGACGGCGTGGAGTTCGACGGCGCCTTCCTGCCCCTGGACGGACCGGAAGCGCACGGGGCCTTCGGGCTGGCCGGCCTGGGAACGGGCGAGTACGAACTGGCGGCCTGGCTCGTCGGGACCGACGGACCGGCCGGACCGGTCGACTCGGCCGTGGTGGCCTTCCCGCTGTTGCCGCCGGCGCCGCGCGAGGTCAAGCTCGACCGGTTCAGCGGCTCGCTGCTGGTCGACGGGGCGCCCTTCTTCCCCGTCGGCCTGTACTGGCTGCGGGCCGAGCTGCTGCCCGGGGTGCGGCGCCTGGGGTTCAACAGTGGGGACTACTTTTATCGCTTGACAGGGGATCAGGTCGCTGAGTTGATGGACGCGGCCGCGCGGGACGAGGTCAAGATCCTGCTCGAGCTGAGCGACTTCATCCGCCGCCGCAGCGAGCCGGACCTGGAGGCCATCGATGCGGCGATCGCCCGGTACCGGCACCACCCGGCCCTGCTGGCCTGGTACCTGATCGACGAGCCCGAGGAGACCGGGATCAAGCCCGAGGTGACCCACCGGTTGTACGAACGGATCCGGCGGCAGGACCCGTACCACCCGGTCTACCTGGTCAACAACCGGCCCGCTACCTATAAAGCCCACATCGATGCCAGCGACATCCTGGCTATTGATGTCTACCCGATCCCCCTCGGGCCGGTCAGCCGGGTGCGGGAGCGGATGCAGGAGGCGCGCTACTGCTCGCCGGAGCAGAAGCCGGTCTGGCTGATCGCCCAGGCCTTCGGCGCCACCGAGCACTGGCCCCGGCCGCCCACCCCGGCCGAGCTGCGGAACATGGTCTATCAGGGGCTGGTGCACGGGGCCCGCGGGATCTTCTTCTACCGCCACTGCGACGAGGGGGAGCGCCGTATCCAGCCCCGACCGCTCAGGGAGGAGATGCAGGTGCTGGCCGGGGAGCTGCGCGGCCTGACCCCGGTGCTGCTCGAGCCCGAGTCGGTGCTGCAGCCAGGGCTGCAGGACGGGGATCCCGGGGTGGACCTGGCCCTCAGGCAGCACCAGGGCGACTACTATCTGCTGGTCGTGAACACCACCCTGTCGCTCAGGCGGGTCAGGGTGGCGTTGCGGGGGCTGCCGTCCCTGGCCCGGGCGGAGGCCCTGGGCCGGAGCGCTCCGGCCCGACTGCAGGACGGCCGGTTCGAGGCCGATCTAGAGGCGTTGGGCACCGGCGTGTACCGCCTGGAGGCCAGCGGAAGCTGAGACCCATGCAGGAGAGAGGGGGCATGAACAAGAAGGTGGTGACGCTGACCAAGAAGGAGAGTGAGCAGGTCCGCCGGCAGCTCCTGCAGCGCCGAGCCGAGATCCTCAACGACCTGCACGGGAACAGCTCCGAGATCGACCGGCTGCAGGACCCCAAGGCCGACGACCTGGACCGCGCGGTGGAGGCCGGGGCCATGGAGCTGCTGGTCGCCCTGGGGGATTCGGAGCGGCGGGAGCTGGAGGAGATCCTGGTGGCCCTCGAGAAGCTCGAGAACGGCACCTACGGCCGCTGCGAGGCCTGCCTGGAGGAGCCGCTCCACCTCTGCCCGACCTGCCCCAACATCCCCAAGGTACGGCTGATGGCCCTGCCCACGGCCCGCCTGTGCGTGGCCTGCCAGGAGGCCGAGGAGAAAGACCAGATCCCTTCCTACACCCGCCTGCGGCCCCGCCGCCTGATCTTCGGCGACGACATGGAGGACTTCTCCCACCCGCTGATGGATTCAGACGACGACGGTTGAGCGCGGCCGTGGGGCCGGTGCGGAGCGGGGAGCTTACGGGGCAGTTGCCCCGGCCAACTGGCTCAGATCGGCCATGGTGGCCAGGCGCAGGTTCTTGACCTGGCGCTGGTAGTCGATCACCCCTTCCAGGGCATCGAGCCGGGCCTGGGTCAGCTCGCTCTGGGCATTGAGCAGAGCCTGGCTGTCGGCCAGGCCCAGCTCGAAGCGGCTCTGCTCCACCTGGTGGGTCCGCTCGGCGACCTCGAGGGCGGCCTGCCGCAGCCCGATCTGGCGCTCGGCCTCCTTGAGGTTGCGGACCGCGTCGCGGATCTGCTGGACGATCGACTGGCGGCGCTGCTCCCGCGAGATGCGGCTCTGCTCCAGGGCCACCTCGGCCTGGCGCTCGCTGCCGCGGCGCTGGCCGTTGTCGATCAGCGGCAGGCTCACCGCGATCCCCAGGCCCCACTGGTTGCGGGCCAGGGTGCGGCTGATGTCCCCTGGCTCGTCCCCCCGGCCGCGCACGCTGACGTTGGCGTTCAGGGTGGCGCTGAGGCCGTTCTGCTGGCGGACCTCGGCCAGGCTCAGCCGCCGGACCTGTTCGGTGATCTCGAGCTGCCGCATGTCGGTGCGCTGCCGCAGGCCTACTCCCAAGGCCAGGGCCTCTTCAACCGGATAGACGTGGTGCTCCACCTCGGTCTGCACCTCGAGCGGCTCGGCCTGATCGAGCCCAAGGATCTGCCGGAGGAGGTCGCGCCGCCGCTCGATCTGGGTCTCGGCCCGGGCATACGAGGCCTCGGCGCGGAGCATGGCCACCTGCATCCGCAGGGCCTCGACCTCGGCGATGACCCCGGTCTCGAACTTGCGGCGGGCCACCTCCAGAGAGGCTCGGGACTGGGCCAGCCGCTGGGACTCGATCTCGAGCTGGCGGACGCTCTGCACCAGCTCGTAGAAGGCGTCGATCACCTGGCCTTCGAGGACCAGTCGCTGCCGGTCGAGGTTGTACTGGGCGCTGGTCAGGCCCAGCTCGGCCCGTTTGAGGGCCAGCTCTTCGCGGGCCGGGTGAAGGAGTTCGTGGCGGTAGGCGACCTGCAGGTCGCCGATGACGTCGAGGTAGTCGCTGCGCTGGTTCGAGGAGAAGTCGTGGCGCCTTGCTGTCGAGGTGGCCGAGAACTCCCCGACGTAGGGGACCCGCTGGGAAAGGGAGAGGCTGCCGGTGTAGTAGAAGTCGGTGGTCTGCTCGACGATGCGGGTGGCCAGGGCCACGCTTTCCTGGGTATCGCGAAACTCGCTGTATTCGGGCACGGTGAACTCGGCCGAGAGCTGGGGGCCGAAGGGGGCCCGGGCCTGCTGGAGCTGGGCCTGCGAGCCGGCCAGGTTCTGGTACTCGCTCTGCAGGTCAAGGTTCTGCCGGCGGGCCAGGTCGAGGCACTGTTGCAGGGTGAGCCGGGGCGAGACCGGCCCGGTTGAATCGGGAGGGACGGCCAGGGGCTGGAGCGTGTCCGGAGAGACGACTCCGCTCAGCGCCGGGATCACGATCTCCCCCGGACTCGTGCCGGCGGAATCGGGGGAGGCGATCGGGATCGCGACCTCGGGTACCAGAGGAGCGAGGGCGGTGTCGGCGGGAGTGGGATCAGACTGAGCGGCCAGCGGACCGACGGCGCTGATCAGGGCCGCCGCGACCCAGGCCAGGCTCAGCCTCCCGCATCTAGCGCCAGGTCGGCCATCCGGCGTCTGGTGCGACGGGGACGGTGGTGGTGTATCTTTCCTCCACGGGCACATGCCAGGGATTCTACGGCATCGGGTGAACCTAGGCAAGTAACGGCTCAGCGCGACCGGCCGCCGAAAAGACCGAACAGGAGGTGACATGGGGTTCTACCTGGTGACCGGGGGGGCGGGGTTCATCGGCTCGCACCTGGTCGAGGAGCTGCTGCGGCGGGGAGACACCGTCCGCGTGCTGGACAACTTCTCCACCGGCAAGCGCGAGAACCTGGCTCCGTTCTTCGACCGGATCGAGCTGCTCGAGGGGGATATCCGCTCGTACCACATCGTGCGGGAGGCGGTCAAGGGGGTCGACTACATCCTCCACCAGGGGGCCTTGCCCTCGGTGCCCCGCTCGGTCCGCGACCCGATCACCACCAACGAGGTCAATGTCGGCGGCACCCTGAACCTGCTGGACGCGGCCCGCGACGCCGGGGTCAAGCGGGTGGTCTACGCCTCCTCCTCCTCGGTCTACGGCGCCAACCGGGCCCTGCCCAAGCAGGAGGAGATGGTGCCGCACCCGATCTCGCCGTACGCCGTCTCCAAATTGGCCGGCGAGCAGTACTGCCACGTCTTCTCGCGCACCTACGGCCTGGAGACGGTAGCCCTGCGCTACTTCAACGTCTTCGGGCCGCGCCAGGACCCGCGGTCAACCTACTCGGCCTTCATCCCCAAGTTCATCGTGGGGATCATGCAGGGTACTCGTCTGGTGCTCGACGGCGACGGCAGCCAGAGCCGCGACTTCACCTTTGTCAGCAACGTGGTGCAAGCCAACCTGCGGGCCGTCGAGGCGGAAGGGGTCAGCGGCGAGATCTTCAACGTGGCCTGCGGGGTCTCCCTGAGCCTGAACGAGATCGTCGCCCACCTGCGCCGGGCCATCGGCCGGGAAGGGGTGATCGAGCGCGGACCGGCGCGGGCCGGGGACGTACCCCAGTCGTTGGCCGACATCACCCGGGCGCGAGAGCGGCTGGGGTACGAGCCGGCGGTCAGTGCCCGCGAGGGGCTCGACCGGGTGGTGGCCTGGTTCCGCCAGCGGGCCGGACAGAGCGGCTGAGGGAGAGATGGGCGCCTTGGAGCAGCTCAGAACCCGGATCTTCGCCGACGGGGCCGATCTGGCCGCCATCGTGGTCCTGGCCCGGAACCCGCTGATCCGGGGGTTTACCACCAATCCCCCCCTGATGCGCAAGGCCGGGGTGACCGACTACCCGGAGTTCGCCCGCCGGGCCCTGGAAGCGGTGCCGGACCGGCCGATCTCCTTCGAGGTGCTGGCCGATGAGCCGGTCGAGATGGAGCGGCAGGCGCGGCGGATCGCCTCGTGGGGAGAGAACGTCTACGTCAAGATTCCGGTGACCAACACCAAAGGCGAGGGGAGTTACGCCCTGGTCGAGCGGCTCTGCCGGGACGGGATTCAGGTCAACGTCACCGCGGTGATGACCCTGGAGCAGGTGGCCGAGATCGCCCGGGCCGTGGCCGGGGGGGCGCCGTGCTACGTCTCGGTCTTCGCCGGCAGGATCGCCGACACCGGCCGCGACCCGGTGCCGCTGATGACCCGGGCCCTGGAGCTGCTGCACCCATGTCCTCAGGCCGAACTGCTCTGGGCCAGCCCGCGCGAGGTTCTCAACCTCCTGCAGGCCGACGCCATCGGCTGCCCGATCATCACCGTGACCGGTGATCTGCTGACCAAGCTGGGGCTGGTGGGCAAGCCGTTGGAGGAATACTCGCTGGAGACGGTGCGGATGTTCTTCGAGGATGCCCGGGCCGCGGGGTACCGGCTGTAGAGGGAGGACCACCGATGTCACACGAGTACGGGCTACGCCTGACGGTGACGCGCGTCGAGAACGGCCAGTTCCTGGCCATGTCGGACGACCTGCCCGGGCTGGTCGCCCAGGGTCGTACGGTCGCTGAAGCGGTGGAGATCGCTCAGGACGTGGCCCGGAAACTCGTCGACTCGTACCGGGAGCACGGCGATGCGCCTCCGCCGGGCCTGCGGGCCTTGAGCGATGAGGTGATAGAGCTGGACGTGCCCGTGACAGTCTGATGGGCCGGCTATCGGGGTTCACGTACCGCGAGGTTACCTGGCGGCTGCGCCGACTCGGGTTCGAGTTCGACCGACACGCCCGTGGGAGTCACGAGATCTGGTGGAGCCCGGTAACCCGTCGACGGACGACCATCCCGAACCATCCTGGGGACCTGCCGGAGGGGACCCTGTCGGCGATCTTGCGGCAGGCCGGCGTCACGGTGGATCAGTTCCTGGATACCCCGGCGTCAGGCCGGTAGCGGGGGAGCATGACTGAAGGGTTCGCCCCAGTGGTCGAGCGCGACGGTGCCTGGTATGTCGCTCATGCCCCAGGAGTGCCGGGCGCGAACGGGCAGGGCCATACCCGGGAGGCGGCGCTCGCGAGTCTGGTGGAGGCGCTGGCCCTGGTGCTGCAGGACTGCCGCGAGGAGAACTCGTGCTGCGGGCCGGACAGCGCGGGGCGTGTCGCCGTCAGCCCTGGTTTCGCTCACGCCTTCCTGCGACACGTGGCTCAGGTCGCCGAGCAACTGGACCGAAGCGCCGTCGAGCGTGTGGTGCAGCTTCTGATCGAGACCCGCGAACAGGGCGGCCGGGTCTTCGTTCTCGGGGTCGGCGGGAGCGCGGCCAACGCCGGGCACCTGGTCAACGACCTGCGCAAGCTGACCGGGATCGAGGCGTATGCACCCACGGACAACGTCTCCGAGCTGACCGCCCGGACCAACGACGAGGGGTGGGAGACGGTCTTCGCGACCTGGCTGGCCGGGAGCCGGCTGCGGCCGGCGGACCTGGTCTTCGTCCTTTCGGTGGGCGGTGGCAGCCGCGAGCCGGCGATCAGTGCCAACTTGGTAAAGGCGCTCGACTACACCCGACAGGTCGGCAGCCGCGTGGCCGGGATCGTCGGCCGCGACGGCGGGTACACGGCCCAGGTGGCCGACGTCTGCGTCGTGGTGCCGACCGTCGACTCACGCCTGGTCACCCCTCTGACCGAGGCCTTCCAGGCGGTGGTCTGGCACCTGCTGGTCTCGCACCCGGCCCTGCGGGTCAGCGAGGGGAAGTGGGAGTCCACCGAGGGGCGCAAACCTTGACGCTGAAGAGGTAGTCTCCGAGCATAGTGCGCGGGAGCACCCAGCTGATGTTGCGAAGGCGGGGCACGCCTGGGAGGTTGACCTGGACTCAACGATGAAGGTGGTGATCCTGGCCGGCGGGATGGGTACCCGACTGGCCGAAGAGACCGAGGTGCGGCCCAAGCCGATGGTGGAGATCGGCGGCCGGCCGATCCTCTGGCACATCATGAAGCACTACGCCCACTACGGCCACAAGGAGTTCTTCATCGCCCTGGGGTACAAAGGGGACTTCATCAAGCGGTTCTTCATGGACTACGCCGCGGTGAGCAGCAACCTGACGGTGCACCTGGCCACGGCCCGGATGGAGATCCGCGGGAATGAGGCCGAGGACTGGGTGGTCCATCTGATCGATACCGGCATCCGGACCAATACCGGGGGAAGACTGAAGCGGCTCGAACCCTGGCTCAGCGACGGCCCTTTCCTGCTGACCTACGGGGACGGGGTCAGCGACGTCGACCTGGACGCCCTGCGCCGCTTCCACGAGGAGCGCGGACGGATAGCCACGGTCACCGCGGTACGGCCGCCGGCCCGGTTCGGGGGGATCGTCTTCGACGGCGACCTGGTGTCCAGTTTCACTGAGAAGCCCCAGATCGGAGAGGGGTGGATCAACGGCGGCTTCATGGTGCTGACCCCCGGGGTCTTCCGCTACCTGACCGACGACGATACCAGCTTGGAAGCCCACGGGCTGGAGCGACTGGCCGTTGACCGGGAGCTGGCCGCGTACCGCCACCAGGGGTACTGGCAGTGCATGGACACGGTGCGGGAGAAGATGCTGCTGGAGGGGTTGTGGCAGGGCGGCTCGCCGCCGTGGAAGGTCTGGTGAGGGGGGTAACCTGACGGTGCCGGCGCGGGATCACAGTTCGCGGAGCTGGTCTAGACAGGCGGTCGAGGCTCGCCGGGAGGCTCGAAGGCTGGAGTTGGAGACGGAGTTGGCCCGGCTGCGCGACCTGCTGGCGGCGAGGCCCGAGGTGCGACGGGTGATCCTGTTCGGCTCCCTGGCCGCGGGCAGGCCGGGGGAGACCAGCGACCTGGACCTGGCGGTGGTCGCCGAGAGCGACCTGCCGTTCCTGGACCGGTACGCCGAATACGTCTGCTACCTCAAACCCCGCGTGTCGCTGGACCTGCTGGTATACACCCCCGACGAGTGGCGGGAACTGGTCGCCGACAGCCGTTTAGTGCGACGGATCGCCGGCGAGGGACGGGTGCTCTATGAAACCGCGGCCTGAGACCGAGGCGGCGCGCGGGTTCGGTGCGGCCGAGAACGACCTGGCCGCGGCCCGGCATCTGCATCAAGGCGGGTTCCGCAGCCTGGCGTGTTTCCATGCCCAGCAGGCTGCCGAGAAGGCGGTGAAAGCCTTCCTTTATGCTCAGGGAGCCGAGGACGTCCGCGGGCACTCGGTGGCGAACCTGCTGCAGGACGCGGGCACCTACAGCGCGGACCTGGCGCGCGTCTACGCCGTGGGGGCGGCGCTGGACAAGTTCTACATCCCGACGCGGTACCCGAACGGACTGCCCGGGGGGACGCCCATGGAGGCGTTCTTGGACGACGAGACGATCCGCGCCATCGCCCAGGCCGACCAGGTGCTGGTGGCCGTGAGGGGCTTGCTCTGGACGGACGATGGCACCGGCTGTTCGGGAAGCTGATGCCCCGCACCTGCGCCCGGCGAAGCGCGGGCCTTGCCATGCCCGGATCGGTGCTGGCGCTGCTGCTGCTCAGCGGGTCGGCCGGGGTGCTTCAGTCGTCTCTCGGTCAGATACTGCGGGCCGGCGTCGCGGCCGGCGGATTGGGGTACCGGCTGGTTCGGGGCAGGGCAGCCGGTGGCTCGATCGCCCTGGAAGCCGGCGAGCGTCAGCGCGGCTTGTCAACCCCTTGATCGAGGAGGTTTCCCATGGTATCTTGCAGATTGAGGATTCAAACCACATAATGCGCGAAATCTAGTCTGCCATGGTGTTACGCGAACTACAGCCCTACCTCCTGAGTCTGGCAGGGCAGTTCAAGGCGGTGCTGGTGACCGGCCCGCGCCAGTCAGGGAAGACCACGCTGGTTCGAGCCGCCTTCCCCGACCGGCAGTACGTCTCGCTGGAGGATCCGGACGAGCGGTACCTGGCCGAGGCGGACCCGCGCCGTTTCCTGGCCCGTTTCCCGGACGGCGCCATCCTGGACGAGGTCCACCGGGTGCCGGCCTTGTTCTCCTATCTGCAAGGCCTACTCGACGCCGAACGACGCCCGGGGCGGTTCATCCTTACGGGGTCGCAGCACCTGAGCCTGGTCGAGGCGGTGAGCCAGTCGCTGGCCGGCCGGGTGGCGGTGGTCACCCTTCTTCCCTTCGGCTACGCCGAGCTGCAGGCAGGGGGATACGACCGCCCGACGCTCGAGGAGACGCTGTTCTGGGGTGCCTACCCTCCGGTGTTCGATCAGCGGATCGACCCCGTGGCGTGGTACAACGCCTACCTGGTCACCTATGTGGAGCGGGATGTCCGGCAGTTGCTCAATGTCCGCGACCTGTCCCTGTTCCAGCGGTTCCTCTCCCTGTGTGCCGGCTCGGTCGGGCAGTTGCTCAGCACCTCCCGGCTGGGGGCCGACTGCGGTGTGAACCACACCACGGTCCGGCAGTGGCTCGGGGTGCTCGAGGCCAGCTTCGTGGCCCTCCTGCTGCGCCCCCATCACGCCAACTATCGCAAACGGCTGGTCAAGACCCCTAAACTCTATTTCTGGGACACCGGTCTGGTCACTCGCCTGTTAGGGATAGAGGAGCCGGGCCAGCTGCTCACCCATCCGCTCCGCGGGGCGCTGTTCGAGAATTGGGTGCTGGGCGAGCTGCTCAAGGGGCGGCTCCACCGAGGCCGGAGGCCGAACCTGTTTTTCTGGCGCAGCAGCGCGGGCCTGGAGGTGGACCTGGTGGCGGAGGGTGCCGGGGTGGTGCGGGGCATCGAGGCCAAATCCGGGACCACCGTTGCCAGCGACTGGCTGGTGCCCCTGCGTCAATGGACCGCCCTGGCCGGGACCCAGGCCGACCGGCCGGCCATTGTCCACGGAGGCCAGGGGGTGCGTCAGGTAGAGGGGGTTTCCCTGCTCGGCTGGCAGGAGATCCCGCAACTGGTGGCCGAATGAGCTCGTCGGGTCTGCCCCCAGACCGGGAGCTGGCCGCGTACCGCCACCAGGGGTACTGGCTGTGCATGGACACGGTGCGGGAGAAGATGTTGCTGGAGGGCTGTGGCAGGGCGGCTCGCCGCCGTGGAAGGTCTGGTAGGACCAGGCGGTTCGTCCCGGCGCTGTCAACGCCGCTCCTTGGCCGCGCCCGGTATCAGAAGCAGCTACCTTGGCAGCACCTGGAAGCCCTCTCGACGGGCGGCCTCCCGCAGGCGTTCGTCCAGGCAGACGAACCCCATCCCGGCCGGGTCGTGCTCTGCCCAGACCAGCGCCGCAGCGAGTTGGAGGGCGTCGGCCGCGGTCAGGCGATGGACCCGCGAACAACGGCAGGCCAGAATACGAACTCCCTCGGTGGGGGTTACCTCCGCAGCCAGGTCGAGGAGGGCGGTCACCTGCTCCAGGAAGCCTTCCTTCGCTGGGTCGTCGATCTCGCCCGTCCTCGCCAGTCGCGCCAGCGCGGCATGGGCCTCGATTGTGGTGCCCCACCAGACCACCATCGCCTCGTTCGCCACCGCCAGGGCCGCCAGGCCATGCGAGGCGTGTTGGGGCAGGAAGATGGGGAGGAGTGCCGAGGTATCCCAGAAACTCATCCGCCCTCCTCCCGGTCGGCGCGAAGGGCGTCAAGCACTGCTCGGTCGCTGACTTGAACCGGGCGGATGTTCGCAAGCAGGTCACTTAGGCCTGGCTTCCCGAGCCTCAACAGGCCTTGAGAAGCCAGGCGAACCTGGCGGGCGTCGTCGCTGGCCTGCTTGGGAACCGGGACCAGGCGCGCCACCGGTCGGCCGCGCTCGGTCACCACCACCTCCTCTCCCTGCTTGACCCAGGTGATGTGCTCGCTCAGCTTCGCCTTCAAGGTCGAGATCGTCGCCGTCTTCATGAGTCCCCCGGCAAATTATGACCAACATAGTCACTTCGATCAGACCAGTCAAGTCGATACCTGCTACATCCACGGCGAGCGGGATTCCCCGGTCATCTGGATCCCGCCGCCGTGTCCACGCCGCCCAGGGCCTGGAGCAGGGTGGACAGCGCCTCGAGCGCCGGTCCCTGGGGCAGGGGGAGCCGCAGATACGCCTGGCCGGTGGTTTGATCTCGGCCCACGAGGCCGGGGATGCCGTCAGCGCTCGGCTTAGTCTGCCCGACGTCTCCCTCCCGCACGACCTCGGCGAGCTTACCCAAGAGCGCCGCCCCGGCGGCCAGCAGTTGAGCCAGAGCCTGGGGCCCGGTGGCAGCGAGACCCTTGGCCGGTCCAGGACCTGTAGGAGCGCTACCGGCCAGCGCTGCGGCGGTCGGTTCACCGTGCGCCGCTGCCGGCTCCGGGGCTGCTGTCTGGCTGCCCGCGGCGGCTCGTTCCACCGACTCCATGAACTGCTTGAGCCGCGTGCCGCCCAGGAACACCTCGTGCGCCCCGCCGTCGAGGACCCCGGCAAAGACCGAGCGCTTGAACGCCAGCAGCGCCAGGATCCCTTCCTCGATGCTCTGCTCGGTGATGAAGTGGATCACCTGCACCGGGCGGTGCTGGCCCAGGCGGTGCACGCGACCGATCCGCTGTTCCAGCACCGCCGGGTTCCACGGCAAGTCCAGGCTGACCACCACACTGGCGTGCTGTAGGTTCAGGCCGACCCCGCCGGCGTCGGTGGCCAGGAACAGCCGGCAGGCCGGGTCCTGGCGGAAGCGGGCCACCACGTCCCGGCGCTGCGGGCTGCTGAGGCCGCCGTGGAACAGCACGTACTCCCAACCGTGGGCGCGAGCCCGCCGGCTGACGAGCTCGTGCATGCGCAGCCACTGGCTGAAGATCACCACCTTGGCTCCGGGGTCTTCCAGCAGCTCGGTCAGCAGCACGGTCAGCTCGGCCATCTTGGGTCCGTGGTCAGTATGGCCGTCCAGCAGGTAGGTGCTGTCGCAGGCCATCCGCATCTTCTGCAGGGCGGCGGTCAACCGCTTCTGGTCGATCTCCGAGAGGTACCCGCAGCGCCGCCACTTGGCGACGATCTTGGCCACGATCTCCCGGTTCTCCTCATGGTGCTCGTGCTGCTGCTCGGTCAGCGGCACGAAGAACCGCTTCTCCAGGCGCTCGGGCAGCTCCGGCAGCACGGCGGCCTTGGTCCGCCGCAGCAGCACCGCGGCCAAGGTGCGGGCGATCTCGTCGAGGCGGTGGTACCCCACCACCCGACCGTTCTCGTCGACCTGCTGGTGGGTGGCCAAAAAGCGGAAGAGCGGCCCCAGGCGGTGTTGGTCGACGAACTGCACGATGGAGTGCAGCTCCTCCAGGCGGTTCTCCAGCGGCGTGCCGGTCAGCACCAGGGCATAGTCAGAATCGAGCTGCTTGATCGCCTGGGCGGCTCGGGTTTTCCAGTTCTTGATCCGCTGGGCCTCGTCGAGGATGATCATCCCGGGGGAGCTCTCCCGGATCAGCGGCAGGTCCCGGTGGACCACGTCGTAGTTGACGATGTGCCAGAAGGCCGGCGTCCGGTACCCCCGCTGTCGGCTTGGGGCCAGTCCCTCGACCACCACTGCGGAGCGGGACGTAAAGCGGCTGATCTCCTGCTGCCACTGATGCTTGAGAGAGGTCGGGCAGATCACCAGAACGTGCTCCAGGCCGCCGTGACGGGCCAGAATTTCCGCCGCGGCGATGGCTTGCACCGTCTTGCCCAGGCCCATGTCGTCGGCCAGCAGGCAGCGCCCGGCCTTGGCCGCAAACAGCGCCCCGTCGCGCTGGTACGGGTAGAGCGCGACCTTGAGCAGACCGCTGAAGGCGGCTGCCGTGGCGCCTTCGGGGTAGGCCGTTTCCAGCCGCTGCTGCAGCTCGTGCCGGTCGCGGGCGGCGGAGACAAAGGCCAGGGCATCGTCGTAGCAGCGCACCTCGTGCTTGTCACCGGCCACCCGGGGGAGCTGCTCGAGGAACCGGTGGAAGCGGCCGTACCCGGTGCTGGCCAGCACTCCGCCGGCGTCGAAGTGCCGGGCGGCAAGCCGGCGGACCGGGGCTGGACACTCAGCACCGGCGCGGAAGACCACCTCCTGCCGGGCCCCGTACCGCAGATACACCTCGCTGTACGGGGGGTGGAACCCCGCGGCCAGGGCCGCCGCGCCGCCGCGCCGGCGTCGCAGACGCCCCAGGACGTATTCCACGTGCTTGCAGGTGCCGAGGGTATTCACCGCAAAATCCGGGCAGGAGCAGTAGTTGTCGCCCAACCCCTGGCCGCGGATCGCCACCCGGTAGGTCCCGCGGGTCTGTGGGTTGGTCACCGCGAACTCCGAGAATACCGGCTCGGTGCCCGTGTTCCGCACCTGCAGGCTCAGCCCGGCCGCGTACTGCCGTCGCAGCGCGACCTGCCAGTCCTCCAGGCTCAGCTCCTCGGGTTTGCGGGTGCGCGACACCCCGGCCGCCACCGGCCGCGGCTTGCGGCCCCCCGTCCGTGCCATGCTGTTCCCCCTGTCCCGGGGGTGAGTCCCACCCCCTGCTCGGTGCCCGCGGGCGGGTCAGGCCGTCAAGCAGACGATCCCGAGTTCAATCCAGCGCGTCAGCCGCGCGGCAGGGCACATGCGAGCGGGCGAATCTACCGCCTCGGTCGCAGGCGGGCAAGGCGGATGGCCGGGCCGACCTTGACGGGTACGGGTTGTCGGTGTTCCTTGGTCCCATGCCCAGCCCTTGTGCCGACCTCTTTCGAGCCCCCCATCGAGCGAGTCGCGGTCGTGACGAGGAGTGGATCGATGGTCCGCCGGTGGTCCAGGCAGGCTGTTGAGGCGCGATGTGAGGCTCGGTGGCTGGAGGTACCATGGTGATGCCGCGACAGCACGGAAGCGGAGGTACACACCGATGAAGACGCTCAGGACTAAAGGGGCCTCAGGCCGGCTCGGTGAGTTCCTGCGGCGGTCACCCTTGACCGGGACCGAGTCGGCGCTGCGACGGGCCGCAGACCGGCCCGGGGGGGGGGCGAGCGTCGCCAATCTGCCCGAGGGCGTCCCGTGCATGGCGGACCGTCTGCACCGCTGGCGGGACGAGCACCGGGCCGAGCTGGCCGCTGAGACCGAGCGCCTGACGCGTGCGGCCATCGGCCTGGGGGCGCAGCAGGTGGTGCTCTTCGGCTCGGTGGCCCGGGGGCAGGCGGGACTGACCAGCGACCTGGACCTGCTTATCGTCTGGGACACCTCGCTCGATTTCGTCGAGCGCAGTGCCGAGGTCTACCGGCGCCTTCAGCCCACCGTGGCGGCAGACCTGCTGGTGTACACTCCGGCCGAGATGACCCGCCTGCAGGGCCAGCCGTTCCTGCGCCGAGCGTTGGCCGAGGGCCAGGTGCTGTATGCCGCGTGACGGCCTGGCCGAAGGCCACCGCTGGCTGGAGCAGGCCGACGCCGACCGCCGGGGCGCCCAGGTCCTGCTGGAGGGCGGCGTATACCACTTGGTCTGCTTCCTGGCCCAGCAGGTAGCGGAGAAGGCCATCAAGGCCTTCCTCTACGCGGCCGGGGAGGACCTGGTGGTTGGCCACTCGGTGGAGGCGCTGTGCCGCTGGGCGGCCCGATACGACACCGAGTTCGAGCAACTGCGCGAACTAGCCGGGCCGCTGGACGGGTACTACATACCCACGCGGTACCCCAACGGTCTGCCGGACAGCATTCCCGCGCGGGTATATGGCCGCGCGTCGGCAGACCAGGTGCTGGTGCTGTGTGACCACGCGCTCGACCTGGTGCGACGCAAGCTGGCGGCCCTGGCTGCGCCCACCTGAGCGCCGGTCAGCGCCGCAACGCCCGCGGCGGCCG
>JBAZUN010000026.1:0-25552 GCA_041661365.1 Candidatus Latescibacterota bacterium | reverse complement strand
GGGATGGGCATCGCTCCGAGCACGAACCAAAGTAACGGCCGCCGCCTCTCCTCTCCCGGCTCTGTAAACGCCGCGGTCAAGTCCATCTGTAACATCATGCGCCGGTCGAACTGCGCCGGCGCCCTTTAATACGTTCCCGAGCTGACCTGGCTCCTCTTCCTGCGCATCCTCGACGAACGCGAATCCCAGGAGGCCGAAGCAGCAGAGGCCGTCGGTGCCGAGTTCACCCCCTCACTGGTCTCGCCCTACCGTTGGCAGGACTGGGCCGCCCCTGGCGGTCCCAGGCGCATCGAGCTCCAGAACGGTGCCCTGGGTGCCTTCTTCGGCTTCGTCAACGGCGACCTCCTACCGCACCTCCGGGGGCTGCGCGATCGTCCGAATGCCGGCCCGCGCCAGAAGGTCATCAGCGAGATCCTGTCCGGCGTCGAGCGCGTCCGCATCGACACCGAGCGTAATTTTCTCGACGTCCTGGATAAGGTCCACGAGATCACCAACCAGGCCATCGACCCCACCCACGTCTTCCCCCTTTCTCAGGTCTATGAGGGCCTGCTGCTCAAGATGGGGGAGAAGGGGAACGACGGCGGCCAGTTCTTTACCCCCCGCGAGGTTATCCGCGCTCTGGTGCGGGCCATCAATCCTCAGCCTGGCGAGACGATCTACGATCCATGCTGCGGTACTGGCGGCTTCCTCATCGAGGCGTACAAGCACATGCGCGAAGGGATGGGCCAGAGCGCTACCGCCGATCTCCTTGATGCCCTCGGCCGTCGCACCCTCTTCGGTCGCGAGAAAGAAAACCTGATCTATCCCATCGCCCTGGCCAATCTGGTCCTTCACGGGGTCGACGAACCCCAGCTCTGGCACGGTAACTCCCTGACCGGCAACGAGACATATGGGGGTCTGTTCCAGGATGTCCCACCGCTGTACGACGTGGTTCTGACTAACCCTCCTTTCGGCGGCAAGGAGGGCAAGGAAGCCCAGACCCGTTTTGCCTATAAGACCGGTGCCACCCAACTCCTCTTCCTGCAGCACGTCATCGACTCCCTCAAACCCAGTGGTCGCTGTGGGATAGTCGTCGATGAGGGCGTTCTTTTCCGAACCAACGAGACCGCCTTCGTCCAGACCAAGCGCAAGCTACTCGACGATTGCGACCTCTGGGCCATCGTCAGCCTACCTGCTGGGGCCTTCATCAACGCCGGTGCCGGAGTAAAGACCAACCTGCTCCTCTTTACCAGGGGTTCTGCTACCGAGCGGATCTGGTACTACGATCTCTCGGACATCAAGGTGGGGAAGAAAACCCCCCTTACCCTGACCTACTTCGAGAGCTTCTTCAGCCTCTTGCCGACCCGCGCGGACAGCGAACGAAGTTGGACCGTCCCCCGCGCCGAGATTGAACACCGCGGCTATGACCTCAAGGCCGTCAACCCCAACCGCAAGGTCGAAGTAGACGAGCGCACCCCTGAAGAGATCCTTGATGCCATAGAGGCCAAGGGCAGGGAGGTAGCCGAGGCGCTGGTGGAGCTTCGAGCCACAACGCGGTGCGGATCTTGCGGCTAGTACCTGAACCCAAGCGGCTATCAGGTAGCGGCGACATCGACGCCGCGCTCCAACTGCTGCTCCCTAACGCCCCTCGGTGGGATCCGGCTGCACGCCTGATCAGCCAGCACGGCATCTTTCTCGTCAGACGGCTACTACTGAGCTGGATCTCCAAGGTGATCTGTCAACCTACTACGGCTCATCCGGAATCTCCGGCTCGACCAGATGGGCCAGTTGCGACAGCGATTCCTGCCACCCGAGGTAGCAGAACTCGACCGGGATGGTGGACGGGATACCTTCCTGGACAATCGTCAGCTCGGTGCCGCAGGCGACCTGGTGCAGGGAGACCGTGACCTGCATCTCCCCCGGCAGGTTGGGATCCTCGAACTGGTCGGTGTACCGGATCTGCGTATGCGGCGTGAGTTCGATGTACCTGCCGTTGAAGGAATGGCTTTTCCCGGTATTGAAGTTCGTGAACGACATGCGATACCCGCCGCCCACCCGGGCGTCCATCTGGTGAACCTTGCCGGTGAACCCGTGCGGCGGAATCCACTTGGCCATCGCGTCGGGATCGAGAAAGGCCCGATAAGCCCGTTCGGGCGACGTGCGCAGCACGCGGTGAAGGTGAACGGTGCCGGTGAGATCGGACATGGTCAGGTTCTCCTGTGAGATGGTTGGGCGTTGGCAACGCACGGCAGCAATGCCTGGCGCGGCTCGGCACGAGGCATCAACCGCGGCCTGCCGCTCTTCAGTATGTATGGATTTGGCGTCGACAGGCTACCGTGCTTAACGGGCCATGCCGCCATCTACTGCCACCCCTGTCGAGCGCACCGCCTCGCCGTGGTTCAAGGCGCCGTAGAGGCTGTCCAGCAGGGCGATCGCCGCCACTCGATCCGGCTCAATGGCCATCCCGCCTGCCCGCCGGTGGTCATCCTGACGCCCGGCCCCCGGCGCCGCGGAGGGCATAGAGCGGGAGCCCCAAGGCGACGATGGCCAGCCCGGGCCAGGTGAAGGCGGGACGGTAGATCAGCAGGGCCGCCATGATCGCCAGGGCGCCGGCCAGGTACAGACCGGGAAGGACCGGATAGGCGAACACCCGCACCGTCCGCTCGAGCTCGGGACGGCGCCAGCGCAGCACGAAGACCCCCAGCACCGTCAGGAAGTAGAACAGCAACGCCGCGAAGATCACGTAGTCCAGAAGCTGGCCGTAGGTCCCCGACAGGGCCAGGAGGCAGGCCCAGGCCGCCTGGATCGCCAGGGCGAAGGTCGGTACCCCGCGCTTGCTGAGTCCGGCGGCCCGGTGCAGGAACAGGCCATCGACGGCCATGGTCTGGTAGACCCGGGCGCCCGAGAGCACCAGCCCGTTCTGGCAGCCGAAGACGCTGATCAGGATGGCACCGGCCATGGCCAGCTCGCCGGCTGGGCCGAACAGCGCCTTGAGGGCGGCGCTGCCGACCCGATCCGCGGTCGCCCCGGCGATTCCTGCCGGGCCAAGCAGGTGCAGATAGGCAGCGTTGGCGAGCAGGTACAGGCCGCAGACCAGCGTGGTGCCGATGAGCAGGGAGAGCGGGATCGTGCGCCTGGGCTCGGTAACCTCGCCGGCGATGAAGGTCACCGAGTTCCAGGCGTCGGCGGAGAACAAGCTGCCGGTCTGCACCACCAGGAGCGCGGCCAGGAAAGGCAGGGTCTGGTCTCCGGGCGAGGGCGAGACCGCTGCCGGGCTCGAGCCCAGCAGTGGCGGCACCAGCCAGCCCAGCACCACCAGGCCGGCGAGGCAGGCGATCTTGGTGACGGTGAACAGGTTCTGCACCCGGGTGCCCAGGCTGATCCCGTAGGCGTTGACCGCGCTCAGCAGCAGGATGACGGCGATCCCCGCCAGCCGGGCGGTGGTGATGCCCAGGTCATAAGGCCCCACGGCGATGCTGGACGTGGGGTGCCAGGCGGGCAGGTGCCACGGGCCCAGGAGCCAGCGCCCGTCGTTGACCCCTGGGAAGAAGACGCCCAGGTACTTGCCGAAGGCGGTGCCCACGGCGGCGATGGTGCCGCACTCGATGATGGCGAAGAAGGTCCAGCCGTAGAGGAAACCGGTCAGCGGGCCGTAGGTTTCGCGCAGGTAGGTGTATTGACCGCCGGCCCTGGGAAAGAGACCGGCCAGCTCCCCATAGGACAGCGCGCCGCAGACGGTCATCGCCGCGGTCAAGCCCCAGGCGAGCAGCAGAAAGGAGCCGGTGCCGCCGACCCTGGTCATCTCGGCCGCCACGATGTAGACCCCCGAGCCGATCATCGAGCCGGCGATCAGCATGGTCGCTGAGAACAGGCCGACCTGCCGACGGTACCCTCGCGCTTCCATGAACTCCCTCCCGCTACGGTCTTGATGGGGCAAGGCCCCTCACCACATCGGCCGCTTCACTCGTCACAGGCCGGGAAGTGTACTATATCCAGGATCAGGGCGGAAGCCGCGCGGCAGGCCGTGGACGCCACTGGGTCTCCGTCTCGGTGTCGTCGTCGAGAACAGGCACGGAGCAGCGTGGCGTGCAGGGCAATTACCGAGTATTCTCCCCGTCAGCCGGTTGGCGCCCCGGGAGTGCAGGTCGGAGGAGGGGATCGACGGTCGTGAACGATCCATCTGGATTCGGGTTCGCCGAATCGAGGCGTCGGTGCATGCTCTGGAGCTGAGTCGCACCCTCGACCACTTCGCCGGGCTGCTGCAGCGGTTCTTCGGGGATCGCCTGCTCTCGGTGGTGCTCTACGGCTCGGTCTGCTTCGAGGATCTGGCGCCGGGGTACGGCGACCTCGATTTCCTGGCCGTGATCACCGGCAATCTGTCCGAGGTGGACACGACCGGACTGGTACACCTGCGCCGCCCGTTCCGCGCCGGCGAGCACGGCATCCTGGGTCAGATGCTCGAGGGCGGATAAGCCCGCTCTGGCCGCACGGCATTGCCCCGGCTTGCGCCTCCGGTCAACGGCGGATCAGGGCGACAACTCCACCCGCATCTGCCAGGTCCGTTCCCAGCCCAACCGGGCGTACAGGCGGCGCCCCGCCGGCGAGGCGTGCAGCGTCATCGACCGGTACCCCTGGTCCCGGCACCAGGCCATCGCCGCCTTGATCGTCCGGGTCGCCAGCCCCCGGCCGCGGAACCGCGGCTCGGTGTAGACCGAGAGCAGATAGGGCAGCCGGCCGCCGGCGAACCCCGGTGCCGGTTGACGCTCGCACAGCCAGATCGCGGCCCCGGCCACCGCCACCTCCCCGGCCCACGCCGCGAACCCCACGTACTCGCCCCGTCTGAGCCGCGGTCGCACCCACCGCCGGAAGTCGCGGTCTTGCTGATCCCGCGAAGCCGCATCGCCCACCCCCATCGACTCGAACATCCCGCGCCGCAAGGCAACCAGCACCTCCAGGTCATCCACCGACGCCTGCCGCACCACGATCCGGGCCATTCCCGTCGTCCTCCCGTCTGGAACTCAATCCTGCGGCAGGTCGAAGTAGACGTGCCACAGCTCGGCCAGCTCGGTGCCGGCGAGATACCGGGCGGTCATCAGATGGATGGTGTCGCCGTCGGCTTCGCCGCCGAACCGCTCCGGCCGCAGGGTGTGGCAGATGTACCCCTCCAGCACCTCCGTCCCCGGCAGCTCCCACTCCTTCACTGGCCTGAACCCGGCGTCCGGGTCGAGCTGCCACAGGTGGTAATACGGCTCCAGCTCGGCCACCATGAACCAGCGGCCGCGTCGGTCGCAGAGCAATTTGGCCGGGCTGGGCTTCATCCCGGTGGTGAACACCTCGGTGCTCAGGTCGGGATGGATCCGGGCGAGGTACTGGACCATGGGCGCTGACTGTGCCTCTTCCAGCGTGTCGCCGGTCTGGTTGAGGTAGAGGAGGTAGGCGTTGCCGTCGGGCCCCAGCATCAGGTCCTGCAGGCCGGTGTAGCCGAACCGCGGCATCACGAAGGGGCGCTGCTGCCACTGTCCTGCCGCCAGGTCGTCGCAGCGCGCCAGGCGGAGGTGCCGCCACGAGTAGTGCGGCGGGGTGGGGACCGCCTCGGGATCGCGGATGGACGAGTTCAGCACCGCGATCGCGGTCCGGCCGCGGAGGATGATCCCCTCGTATCCATACCGGCCCTCGGGCGTGACCATCCGGCTCCCGTGCCATGCGCCGGTCTCCCGCTCGTAGAAGGCCGAGCGCACGGCGTTGGGGGTGAAGGCTGCCATCTGCGGGGACTCGGCGTAGAGCATCAGGAAGTTCCCCTCAGGGCTGACGCTGGCGCCCTCGTAGCTGCAGGTGCCGTTGTAGACCTCCTCGAAGCTGCCGAAGTCCAGCGGCCGGGCCATGCGGTAGACCTGCGCCTCCTGGAACGAATTGGGCGCCACGGCCCAGAATCGCCCGTCAGGCCCGACGGACATCGAATAGACCGCGTGTGGCACTACGCCCACCTCGGACCAGATCCCGTCAGGATTCCTGCGGTAGAACACCCCATGGTGCTTGAAGGTATCGGTCAGGTCGGGATTGGCGATGATGCCGCAGACGTAGAGGGTGTCCCGACACTTGAGGATCAGGTTGCTGTGCCAGCCGTGGATGACCGCCGACGACACCTGGGCGATCCTTTCGGCCTGCGTGTGCATCATGGTCAACGGCTCCTCCTCCGCGAACCCGCGGTAGCGATCAGGCTCGGTCACGGCCCCGTAGGCGGGCCAGCCGGGCAAAAGACGATGTGCCGTCGGCAAGCAGCGGCGCTAGAATGAGGTACACCGTGTACGGTCGCGGTACGTGCCGGCCGTGGTCATAGCTTGCGGCCGAAGGACCAGAACTCGCCGGCCACCAGGGCGAACCCGTCCAGGCGGGCCGGCACGATCCGCCCGTCGGGATCGAGGGCGCTCTCGTCGACGTGCTGGGCCAGGGCTTCGCCGAGGAACAGGTCGTGGTCGCCGATCTCCTGGATCCCGATCACCCGGCATTCGATGTTCACCGGACACTCGGCGATGAGCGGCGGCCGCACCCTTGTCGCGGGTACCGGCGTCAGGCCGGTGAGGGCGAACTTGTCCGTGTCCCGGCCGGACACGGCGCCGCACTTCCAGACCGCCTCGGCCTGGGCGCAGCGGGGCAGGTTGACCACGTACTCGCGGGTCTGGCTGATCAGCTCGTGGGAGTACCGCGCCTTGCGCACGGCGATCCCCAGGATCACCGGCTCCTCGATGCTGATGTTGAAGACCTCCCCGAGGCTGATGATGTTCGGCCGGCCGTGCGGGTCGACCGAGGTGATCAGCGCGGCCGGGGTGGGGTAGACCGGCCGGCTGGGCACTACCTGACGCTTGGCGCCGCTGGTCGCGGCTTCGCCTGGATTGGCCATCAGACCCGATCCTGGTTGCGGTGGTATCGTGCGGTTCAGGGGATGCGCGGGGATCCGGCTCCGACCCATCGGCCTGATGCCCGAGTCCGGAGTAGAATACACCGGACCGACCCGCGTTGTCTACCCCCGGCGGGGTGCTTGTCCGGTCCTGGAGCGGCACCGTCATTATACCCTTGTCCGGTGCCTTCGGATTGGTGGTCCAGTGCCTCGGGCCGCGCCCACCACTATCAGGGGTAGCCGTGTTCTCGCGAAGGTCCATCCTCCTGCTGATCCTCTCCCTGGCCGCCGGGGTGCCAGCTTGGGCCGGCACGCCCCAGTACGTCGAGGTCACCCGCGAGGCTGGCCTGGACTTCCGCTACACCAACGGGGCCTCGGGCCACAAGTACCTCCCCGAAGCCATGGGCTCGGGCGCGGCCTTCTTCGACGCGGACCGGGACGGCGACCTCGATCTGTTCATCGTCAACGGCGCCTATCTGGGCCGGCGACCTTCCGGCGACGCCCCCTCGGACGCCTTTTATCGCAGTCGGGGGGACGGCACCTTCGAGAACGCCACGGCCGCGGCCGCGCTCGGCGATACGGCCTACGGCATGGGCGCCGCGGTCGGCGACTACGACAACGACGACGACCTCGACCTCTACGTCACCAACTTCGGCCCCAATGCCCTGCACCGGAACCGCGGGGACGGCACCTTCGAGGAGGTGACCGCGGCCAGCGGCACCGGGGACCCCGGGTGGGGGACCAACGCGGCCTTCGTCGACTACGACCACGACGGCGACCTCGATCTGTACGTGGCGAACTACATGGACTTCCGGCTGGAGCGGAACCAGGACTGCCGGCAGAGCCACGTCCGGGCCTACTGCGGCCCGACCGCGTACCCTGGCCAGTCCGGGGTGCTCTACCGCAACGAGGGGGACGGCACCTTTGCCGACGTCACCCGGCAGGCCGGGGTGTACACCACCGCGGGCCGGCAGCTCGGGGCGATCTTCGGCGACTACGACAACGACGGCGACCAGGACCTGTTCGTCGCCAACGACCGGACCCCGCGGATGCTCTTCCGCAACGACGGGGACGGCACCTTCAGCGACGTGGCCCCGACGGCAGGGGTGGCGTACAATGAGGACGGCGCGGCCGTCTCCTCCATGGGCGCGGACTGGGGCGACTACGACAACGACGGGCACCTCGACGTCGTGGTGGCCACCTTTCAGTGGGTGGGGAACCAGCTCTTCCACAACGACGGGGACGGCTTCTTCACCGACGTCAGCTTCGCCACCCGGTTGGCCAAGGAGAGCCTGCCCTACCTGGGAATGACCATCGCCTTCCTCGACTACGACAACGACGGGTACCTCGACCTCTTCGCGGCCAATGGCCATCTCGACGAGAATGTCAGGGAGTACGACAGCGCCGCCTCGTACGCCCAGGCCAACCAGCTCCTCCGCAACCAAGGCGACGGCACCTTTGCCCGGGTGACCGAGCAGGCCGGGCCCGGGCTGCGGGCGGAGCGGGTCAGCCACGGCGCCGTCTTCGGCGACTACGACAACGACGGCGACGTGGACATCTTCGTCTCTGCCTCGGATACGCCGCACTGCACCCTGCTGCGCAACGACGGCGGGAACACGGCTCATTGGTTGATGGTCCGCACCGTGGGCACCCGCGGGAACCGGGACGGGATCGGCGCCCGGCTGCGTCTGACCGCCGGTGGCCGGACTCAGATCCGGGAGGTCCGCAGCGGGTACGGGTACCTCGGGGCCAACGACCTGCGGGTCCACTTCGGCCTGGGACAGGCAGGGCGGGCCGAGCGGCTCGAGATCCGCTGGCCCGGCGGCGACGTGCAGGTGCTCGAGAACCTGGCCGCCGATCAACTGCTGGTCGTGCGCGAGCCGGAACGCTGAGCCGGATCGTACGCCCGCGGCAGGCCTGGCCAGCCCTCCCTTCCTGCGGCGGTATTGGGAGGAGATGCTGGCCGCGGTCAAGGCCCGCGCTGACCAACCGCCGACATGAGCCTGCGTCGAGAGGAGGAGCGAATGACCAGCGACGAGGGGATCGGCCGCGAGTACATGCGGCAGACTCGGTACCAGGCCCTGGTGACCTCCGGCCAGCAACCTGACCAGCAGCGCGGGGTGCCGCAACCACCGCTGACCCAGGCGTGGCCGGCCGAGGCTTTGCGGGTGGAGCTGCCGCCGCCGACCGAGGCGGTCCTATCCACGCCCGACTTGCGGGAGGTGATCGGTCGCCGAACCAGCCTGCGGCGGTACGATCCGACCCCGCTGACCCTGGCAGAGCTATCCTTCCTGCTGTGGGCCACCCAGGGGGTCCGGTCGCAGCGGCCGACGCACCTGTTGCGCACCGTGCCCTCGGCCGGGGCCCGGCATCCCTTCGAGACCGTCCTGCTGGCCAACCGGGTCACCGGTCTGGAGCCTGGCCTGTACGGGTACGAGTCGGCCGAACATCGGCTGGTCCGGCTGCGGCAGGACCCTGACCTCGGCCCGCGGTTGACCACGGGCTGTCTAGGCCAGGAGATGGTGGCCCAGAGCGCGGTGACCTTCCTGTGGGTGGCGGTGCCGTACCGGACGACCTGGCGCTACTCGGAGCGCGGGTACCGGTACCTCCACCTCGACGCCGGCCACGTCTGTCAGAACCTCTACCTGGCCGCCGAGGCGATCGGCGCCGGGACCTGCGCCGTGGCCGCGTTTGACGACGACGCGCTGATCGAGTTCCTGGAGCTGGACCCGCGAGAGGCCTTTGTCATCTACCTGGCTCCCGTGGGCCGTCGTCCCGATATCTCCTGACCTGACAACCCCTGACCTGGGAAACGAGGTGCTGATGTCCGTCGTCGTCGCCGTGGCCAAGGACGACCGCGTTGCCATTGCCAGCGACAGCCAGGTGAACTTCGGCGACCTGGTGGTGCCGCCGGCCAATCACCAGGCGGTGAAGATCCGCCGGCTCGGTCGCTCGTACCTGGCGGTCACCGGATGGGCGCTCTACGAGAACATCTTCAACGACTTCATCGACCCCAAGCGGCCGCCGTCCCTGGCCGGGGAACGGGCGATCTACCAGTTCTTCCTGCGGCTGTGGAAGGCGCTGCACAACCGGTACGGCTTCGTCAACGACCAGTGCGAGGAGCAGCACTCGCCGTTCGGCGACCTGGCCGCGGCCTTCCTCATCGCCAACCGCACCGGCATCTTCAGCGTGGCCTCGGACATGAGCGTCACCCGGTTCGAGCGGTACTACGCCATCGGCGCGGGGAACGACTTTGCCCTGGGCGCGCTCCACGCGCTCTACGACGAGCCGTACCCGGCCGAGGTGCTGGCCGAGCGGGCCGTGGCCGCGGCGATCGCCTTCAACCCGTTCTGCGGCGGCGAGGTCCAGGTGCACCAGATCCGCTGACCTGACGGTCACCGCGCCCGGCGGTGGTCCGGGCACGAAAGCCCTGGGAGGATACCATGGAGCTGAGCCTGGTCCCGATCGACAAGCCCGAGGACCTGAACTTCATCCTCGGTCAGTCTCATTTCATCAAGACCGTGGAGGATCTGCACGAGACCCTGGTCCAGGCCGTGCCCGGCATCCAGTTCGGCCTGGCCTTCTGCGAGGCCAGCGGCCCGGCCCTGGTCCGCACCTCGGGGACCGATCCCGGCCTGACCGACCTGGCGCGAGGAAACGCCCTGGCCATCGGCGCCGGCCATTCCTTCATCGTGATCCTCGGCGCCGGCTTCTTCCCGATCAACGTGCTCAACGCGATCAAGGCCGTGCCCGAGGTCTGCCGCGTCTTCTGCGCCACGGCGAACCCCACGCAGGTGGTGGTGGCCACCGGAGAGCACGGCCGGGGGATCCTCGGGGTGATCGACGGGGTGAGCCCGAAGGGGAGCGAGACCGAGGACGACGCGGTCCATCGTCGGGAGTTCCTGCGGCGGATCGGGTACAAGCTGTAGCCGGACGATGACCAGCCGCCAGCGGTTTGCCTTGACCATGGCCCACCGGGCGCCGGACCGGCCCCCGCTCGACCTGGGTGCGACCTCGCTGACCGGCATGCGGCCCGGGGTTCAACAGGCCCTCTGCCAGGTGCTGGGGTTCGGCGGGGAACCGGTCATCGGCCACGCGGGGACCGACGAGCGGCTGCTGGAATGGGCCGGCACCGATTTCCGCGCCGTGGGCGGGATCGTCTCCCTGCCGAGCCCCCACACCGCGCGGCTGGCCGACAAGACGGTTGTCGACTGCTGGGGCGTCCGCCACGAGGTGGTCGACGGCGAGTCCCAGATCACCGGTCATCCCCTGCGCCATGCCTCTCGGGCCGATTTGGCGGCCTTCCCCTGGCCAGAGCCCAGAATCGACGAGAGACTGCTGGCGACCTGGGAGGCGCGCGCCCGCGAGCTGCGCCGGGCCGACGAGTACGTGGTGATCGGCGAGCACCCGGTCTTCGGCATCCTCGAGCTGGGGTGCTGGATGTGCGGGTACGACGGGTTCCTGCTGCGCCTGGCGGCGGAACCGGAGTTCGTGCGGGACTTCTTCGACCGGGTGCTGCAGATCCAGCTCAGCGTGGTCGAGCAGTACTATTCGGTGCTAGGGCCGTACCTCGACCTGACCATGAGCGGCGACGACTTCGGCGAACAGCGGGGTCCGCTCCTCTCGCCGGAGATGTTCAGCCGCGAGGTCGCGCCGTATTTTCGGGAGCGGATCCGCCGCACCAAGGAGCTGGCCGGCTGCTACTACTGGCACCATACCTGCGGGTCGGTGGCGGCGCTCCTCGACCCGCTCCTCGACTGCGGGGTGGAGATCCTCAACCCGGTGCAGACCTCGGCCACCGGGATGGAGCCCGAGCAGCTCAAGGCCCGGTTCGGCGACCGCCTGGTCTTCTGGGGGGCGGTCGACGTGCAGCAGTTCCTTCGCCTGGCCTCGCCGGCCGAGGTGACCACCGGGGTGCGGGAGCTGGTGCGGGTGCTGGGCGCGGACGGCGGGTACGTCAGTGCCCCGGGACACCAGGTGCAGGACGACGTGCCGCCCGAGAACCTGATCGCCTGGATCGAGGCGGTCCGAGGGTGAGCGCGGGCCCCCGTCGGGGAGGGGACGCGGAGCGGGCTTTCAGACCCGACCACCGGCGATGGGCCGGTCCCGTCGCCGCGGATCTGAAGATGAAGATGACTTGCCGCTGTCCAGCAAGCGTGTATACTCGTGGACAGTCCACCCGGTCCCAGCCGCGTTCAACCCCAAGGAGGTCTGCCATGGCCATCGAGCTTCCAGCGCTGCCCTATGCGGAAGACGCCCTCGAGCCGCACTACTCGGCCCGCACCATCAGCTTCCACCACGGCAAGCACCATGCCGCGTATGTGACTAACCTAAACAAACTGATCACCGGCACCGGGCTGGAGGCGAAGTCGCTCGAGGAGATCATCAAGCCCGCGGCCGGCGACCCGGGCAAGGCCGGGATCTTCAACAACGCGGCCCAGATCTGGAACCACACCTTCTTCTGGCACAGCATGAAGAAAGGGGGCGGCGGCAAGCCCACGGGGACCCTGGCCGCGCGGATCGACGCGGCCTTCGGCGGCTTCGACAAGTTCGCCGAGCAGTTCAAGACCGCCGCGGCCACCCGCTTCGGCAGCGGCTGGGCCTGGCTGGTCCTGGACCAGGGGCAGCTCAAGGTCACCAGCACGGCCAACGCCGAAACCCCGATCACCGGGGATGCCGTCCCGCTGCTCACCGTGGACGTCTGGGAGCACGCCTACTACCTGGACTACCAGAACCGGCGTCCTGACTTTGTCCAGGCCTTCCTCGACCATCTGGTCAACTGGGACTACGCCGCCTCGATTTTGGACAAGGCGCGCTGACGAAAACCGGCGTCGGCGTCTCCGAGGAGCCGCGGCGCTGTAATAGACCCCCAGAAACGCGAGGGACCGGGTTGCCGACAGGTGGCCCGGTCCCTTTCTTGTGCCTCCTGCCCCCTGACACCTTCATCGACAAGATCACCAGTACCGCTGAGGGAGTATCCGTGTGTCCTCCGTCTATGCCCACCGTCTCATGGTGCCGTCGGCGGCCATCGACGCCAACGGCCACGTCGGCAATCTCGAATACCTCCGTTGGATGCAGGACGCGGCCGTGGCTCACTCCGACGCCGTGGGGTGGACGACCGAGCGGTACCGGGCCCTGGGCGGCACCTGGGTGGTCCGCGGCCATAGGATCGAGTACCGCCAGCCGGCCTTCGAGGGTCAGGAGCTGGTGGTGCAGACCTGGGTGACCGGATTCGGCCGGGTCCAGTCCCAGCGGAGGTACCGCGTCTGGCGGCCAGCGGACCGCGCCGTCCTGGCCATTGGCGAGACCGATTGGGTCTTCCTCGACCTGGCCAAGGGGCGGCCCCGCTCGATCCCCGAGGAGCTGGCTGCCTCCTTCTCCGCGTACGGCATCGAGCAGGACCCGCCGTTGGACGAGACTCCCGAATAGCCTCGTTCCTGGATCGAGGATGGATTCCTTTGGCGCGCTGTCGTCCACAGAGCCGCCGTTCCGCGTTGACAGCCGCTTCTGGCGGTCGTTCCTTGGCACGGCATGGAGATCGTGGTTGAGGAGCGGCATCAGCCGGATTTGCCAGGGGGGATCCTGCACCTGCGCTACCGCAGCCAGGTCGACGGGCTGGAGGATTGGGCCCTGCTCCTGCCCGGGCTGCCGGGCGCGCCCTGGGCGGTGGCCCTGCACGGTCATGGGTCGACCGGGGACCAGCTCTTCACCCGACCGGACATCCGCGAGCAGTGGCTGGCCCACTACCGTCACCGTGGCCTGGGGATCCTTTCGCCCCATCTGCGCGGTAACGCCTGGATGTGCCCGGCTGCCGCGGCCGACCTGCACGATCTGATCGGGTGGCTGCGCCAGGCCCACGGAGCCCAACGTCTGCTCTTCCTCTCCGGCTCGATGGGCGGCACGGCCAACCTGATCTACGCGGCGCTCCATCCCGGGGAGGTCAGCGCGGTCGCCGCGCTCTGTCCGGCCACCGACGTGGGCGCGTACTGGCGGTGGTGCCAGGCGCACGCGGTCGGCGTGGTGGCCGAGATCGCGGCGGCCATCGGGCAGGCCTACGGCGGGTCACCGGACCAGGTTCCCGAATCCTATGCCGCGCACGGCGTCCTGGCCCGGGTCGAGGTTCTGACCATGCCGCTCCTGCTGGCGCACGGCACGGCGGACGCGCTCATCCCGGTGGCGCAGTCCCGGGCCCTGGCCGATCGCCTGCACGGCCGGCCAGGCTTCGTCTACCGCGAGCTCGAAGGCGGCGATCACGATGCCCCGCTGCACCAAGCCGGCCTGCTGGCCTGGCTGGACCAACAACTATAAAAGCGTGACCAAGATAGAAGTGTAACCAAAACCACCCCGCGATCGGCCTGCGTGCAATGACGGTCGCCGGTTTTTGCGGGGTCACGTGATCGATCGGGAGGAGGAAGGATGACCGAGGCAGCAGTCAGCCGCAAGGGTACTACCCTCTACGTCTCCAAGCTGGGGGATGATTCGGACGGACAATCCTGGCGCACCGCCTATCGCACGGTCCAGGCCGCCCTGGACGCGATCCCCGACCCCCTGGGCGGGCACACCATCGTGATCCGGCCCGACACCTACATGGAGGCCAACCTCTACCCGGCTCACCCGGGTGCGGCCGGCGCGTACAACCAACTGATCGGCGACGTGGACGGCTGCCTCGGGTCGGGCACCGCCGGTCACGTGGTGCTCGACTCCGGCGATCCGGGCAAGGGGTTCAAGAGCTACGACTGGTGGGGAACCCTCAAGAGCTACAAGCACGAGTGGTCGCCGGAGCACACCGAGAACACCTTCTCGGCCATCGGTTGGGATCGCTGGCACCTGAGCCACCTGTATGCCACCGGCGGCGACGGCGGGTTCATGTTCGACTGCGTCGACCGCGTCGAGCCGTTCAGCGTCGTGGTCGAGGACTGCGTCAGCATCGGCCGAGCCTTTGGCGGCGGGGTGGCAAGCTGTCTGTCGCGGGCCGACGAGCCGATCCTCTTCCGGCGATGTTACCTGTGGGCCCTGGACTGGTGGGGGGATACCTCGGCGGCGTACGTGCGGGTGGAGAACCCGGCCATGCCCGACCGGCCGGACGTCTACTTCGAGGACTGCACCATGGTCGGCCCGCAGTGCGCCCTCAAGGCCAGCAACTACGGCTTCACCACCTTCAGCCGCGTGGCGGTGAAGGGGTGCCGACTCATCGCCCTGAACTTCTCGCAGCCGCACGGCACGCCGACCGACGGGATCATCCAGAGCGTGCAGCACGGCCGGTACCTGCACGTCGATCTGGAGGCCACGACCCTGATGGGGTTCAAGGTCTTTGGCTCGGCCGTGGCCAAGGAGAGCGCCGGGGAGATCCAGTACACGGCCCGGAGCGTCCAGGCCTATGTCCAGTTCACCCAGGAGGTGCCCGCGGGGATGCACCGGCTCGGTCACTGGCCGGTCGACCTGTTCGAGCACCTGGTCCCCCCAACGCCGGTGCGCCCTGTCCCGCGGCTGGACCGCGAGCGGGTGATCGTCCGGGACATGTGCGAGCTGAGTCCCCTGATCTGGCAGGGCCGGCTCTGTCATCTGGAGTGCGTCCGGCCCGCCACCGGCGGGACCATGGCTGATTACTACCTGCTTCTTCGAGACGCTGATTCTGGAAAGGAGCTGACCCGCTTCGCCACCGGGTACAGCCTGGCCAGCGCCTACGTCGAGGACGGCGTGCTCTACGCCTTTGCCTCGCGCTTTGCCCCGGACTCCTGGAACGACGTCACCCTCTTCTCCTCGACCGATCTGAAGCATTGGGAGACCTCCAGGGTGATCGAGCAGGAGGGGGAGGAGCACCTCTTCAACACCAGTGTCTGCCGCGGGCCGGACGGATACGTCCTGGCGTACGAGACCAGCGATCCTAAATACCCGCCCTTCACCGTGAAGTTCGCGCGGTCGACCGACCTGCGGCACTGGGAGAAGATCCCGGACGCCGTCTTCGGCACGAATCGCTATGCCGCCTGTCCCTGCCTGCGCTGGGCCGGGGGGTATTACTACATGCTCTACCTCGAGCACCGCGATCCTCGGCATTACTTCGAGACCTACATCACCCGGTCGCGCGACCTGCGGCGCTGGGAGACCAGCGTCGCCAACCCGGTCCTTCGAGCCCAGGGGACCGACGAGGCGATCAACGCCTCAGACCCGGAGCTGGTCGAGTGGGAGGGCCGCACCTGGCTCTACTTCGCGGTCGGCGACCAGTTGACCTGGATGGACATCAAGCGTTCCGCGTATCCGGGGAGGATGCAGGAGTTCTTCGAGGCCTGGTTCACCCAGCCGGGGATCCCGGACCCGGGCACGGCGGTTGGAGCGTGATCATGGCCCCGTCGTCCGTCCCCTTCGCCGGCGTCTCCGGCGCGAGGAGCGAGGCTGAATGATCTCGGTCAGGCAGTTCGGGTTCGACGTTGACGAGATCGAGCGGCGCAAACAGCTCGTCCGCGATCTGTGGGCCGGTCGGCCGGTCGACCACGTGCCGGTCCTCCTCTCGGTGGCCAACCCCCATCCGCGGTACTCGACCCGGGAGCAGTTCCTCGACGGGGACCAGCAGCTCGAGGAGGCCCTGACCACGGCCGGTCTGACCTGGCAGGAGGTGCCCCACGGGGACGTGATCCCGGCCATGCGGCCGGACGTGGGGTGCTCCTGTCTGGCCACGGCCTTCGGGGCCCGGCTCTACTGGGGCGACGATCCGGCCCAGACCTGCGGCGTCCGCGAGCCGATGCTGCAGGACGTGGAGGAGGCCCACCGGCTCGAGGTGCCGCCGCCTGATGCCGGACAGCTCAGCGAGGGGACCGCGCGGGTGCGGCGCTTTGCCGAGGCCGGCGAGGGCCTGGTCAGCGTGTCGCTGCTCGACATGGCCGGGGGCCTGAACGTGGCCGCCGATCTGCTGGGCAGCGAGGGGATGTACCTGGCGATGTACGAGAACCCGGCGGCGTTGGCCGCGCTGCTGGACAAGATCCAGGAGCTGTTCCTGGCTGCCATCGCCCTGCAGCTCGAGGCCGCCGGGGGTGAGGAGCACGTGACTACCCTCGACTTTCCCGACCTGTGGTATCCCGAGGGCCGCAAGGGGCACGTCTCCGACGACATCAGCGCCAACATCGCGCCCGAGCTCTACCGCCGCTTCAGCCTGCCGTACCACGACCGGATCCTCTCCCGGTACGGCGGCGGCGGGCTGCACAACTGCGGACCGAATCCCTGCCTGGCCCAGTACCTCGAGCACACCCCGGCGCCGCGTTCCCTCGACCTCAGCCTGCGCTACAGCCGGATCGATCTGCCGGCGATCAAGCAGGTCTGCCGCCGACGGGCCCTGGTCTACCTCGGCGAGCTCCCCGCCAGACCGGAGGAGGCGATCGAGACCTTCCGCCTGATCATGGAGACGATGGCCCCCGCGGTGGTGGTGATCCCGGTGCTCACGGTGCGACCAGAGGACCGGCCGGCCGAGGTCTACCGAGCCATGCGCGTCATCGCCGAAGAATACGCCCGCCGGATGGACTGGGGCTGGGATACCTGAAGGGGAGGAGATGGGACGGGATGAGGTCTTGAGGTTGTCCGAGGTCACCGGGGAATACCACGGGTTTGACCGTCACGACCTGGTCGTGGACGGGTGTCCGACCATCGTGGTTGCGCCGCGCCAACCACTGCCCGGACGACCGTGGGTCTGGCGAGCCCAGTTCTTCGACGCCTTCCCCGGGTTTGATGTCGCCATGCTCGACCAGGGGTATCACCTGGTCTATCAGGAGGTCGGCAACACCTTCGGCTGTCCCTCGGCCCTGGATCACTGGGAGGTGCTCTACCGGCTCCTCACCACCCAACACGGCTTCTCTAGTCGGCCGGTGCTGGAGGGGCTGAGCCGTGGCGGGCTCTTCATCTACAACTGGGCCGTGCGCCACCCGACCTGGCTGGCCTGTTTGTACGGGGATGCGCCGGCCTGCGATTTCCGGAGCTGGCCCGGCGGTAAGGGCCAGGGGCCGGGCTCACCCGAGGACTGGGCCAAGCTGATCCGGGATTACGGCTTCACCGACGAGGCCGAGGCTTTAGCCTATCCGGGGAATCCGGTGGACCGGTTGGCGCCGCTGGCCGCGGCCCAGGTGCCGATCATCCACGTGTACGGCGAGGCCGACGAGGCCGTGCCATGGGAGGAAAACACCGGGATCGTGGCCGCGCGGTACCGCGCCCTCAGAGGGCATATCGAGCTGATCCCCAAGCCCGGGGTGGGACACCATCCCCACGGGCTGGACGACCCGTCGCCGGTGGTGGCCTTCTGCCGTCGGTACGCCGAGGAAGGGGGCCAGGGTGGCTGATCCGGCGCGCGACCCGGAGGCGATCCGCCGGCGGTTCGCCTATCGCCGGTTGATCCTGACCGGCAAGGTGAGACTGCCGCACGCGGTGGCGGCCCGCCTGATCGGCCCGGACTGCGCTTATCATCTCTACCGGCAGGCAGGCAGGGGCTCGGCAACAGAACTCGATACCCGGGAGAGGATCGATGCTTGACCAGGTGATCGGTAACCTGAGCGCCGCTGACCAGCCCACCGTCCTGCTTCACCTTCCCGGCGGCGCACGGCTGCTGGTGCTCCCCTTCGGCGGCCGGGTTCTGTCGCTTTGTCCGCCGGACTCTGACCAGAGCTTTCTATGGCTCAATCCAGCCCTGACCAATCCCCAGACCGCCGCGTCCTACCTCCAGCAGGACGGCTGGCGCAACCCCGGCGGGGACCGCACCTGGGTGGCACCGGAGATCGACCTCTTCGTCGCCGACCTCGGTCGCCCGTTCGAGACCTACCAGGTGCCCGCGGCCGTTGACCCGGCGGCCTGGGTGGTGCAGGCGCAGGGCCAGGACCGCATCACCCTGCGGACCACCGGTGACTTGCGTCTGATGCGCTCGCGCACCACGGTCCGGGCCACGATCGAAAAAACAGTCCTTCCCGCGGCCGATCCGCTTGCCGAGGGCGGCAACCTCGACTCGGGGTTGAGCTATGCCGGGTACACCCAACGGACGGTCCTGGAGGTCGAGCTGGCGCGGGCCGGGCAGACCGTGGCCTCGGTGGGGCTGTGGAGCCTGCTGCAGCTCCCCCAGCCCGGCGAGATGCGGGTGGCCACCTGGATCGAGGCCGGACCGCGCGTGGTCTTCGGGCCGCTCGAGCCGGGGGAGCTGACCAACAGCGTCCGGCTGCTGCGGTGGCGGATGGAGCCTGGGTCGGCCACGACCAAGATCGCGGTGAAGGCCGGGCCGCTGGCCGGCAGGGCCGGGTACCTGTGGGGACGCGACGGGATCTGGCAGCTCGTGGTGCGGCAGTTCGGGGTCTGGCCCGGCGCCGCGTACATCGACGGGCTGTGGGAGCCGCCCCACGAGACCGGGTTCGCCTTCCAGGCCTGTGCGGTCCGGGCCGGGGCCGAGTCCTTCAGCGAGCTGGAATACCACGCTCCAGCCGTACAGACGGTCGCGAGCGCCAACCGGTACCAGGACGAGTCCCGGGTGTGGGCCTATCGCGGCTCGCGAGAGGCGGTTGAGGCGGCGGCGCACCGGCTCCTCGGCGAGTAGGCGACGGGGACCGACCGTCGGCCGGAGACAGACAGCCACCTTGACAAAGGGGTCCCCGTGAACATGATACAGGTTCAACAACTACAGCCCGACCTGTGCCCGGTTCCGGTCCGTGGCGCCGAGGGTCGCGGCCCCCCTCGTCCGTCCAAGGAGTGGCCCAAGGAATGTCCGTAGCCGAACCACCCCAGGCCGACAAGGAACTGCTTCAGGTCCACCACGCCACCGTCCGCTTTGCCGGCGATTCCGGCGACGGCATGCAATTGGTGGGCAGCCAGTTCGCCGACATCGCCTCCCTGGTGGGGAACGCGCTCTCCACCATGCCCGACTACCCCTCCGAGATTCGCGCCCCGGCCGGCTCCCTGGCCGGGGTGAGCAGCTATCAGCTCAGCTTCGCCGACTTTGACATCACCACCCCGGGCGACTCGCCCTTTGTCCTGGTGGCGATGAACCCGGCGGCCCTGAAGGTGAACCTGCCCGATCTGCACGACCACGGGCTGGTGGTGGTCGACGAGGACGAGTTCACCGCGGGGAACCTCAAGAAGGCGGGGTACGCGACCAATCCGCTGACCGACGGCTCCCTGGCCGGACACCGGATCATCCCGGCGGCCATGACCCGGCTGACCGAGGAGGCGGTGAAGGACCTGGGTCTGCCCCGCGCGGCCCGGGCCCGCTCGCGGAACTTCTTCGCCCTCGGGATGATGCTGTGGCTCTACGACCGGCCCCTGCAGCCGGTGCTCGAGTGGCTGATGCGCAAGTTCGGCAAGCAGCGCGAGGTCCTGGCGGCCAACGGCGCCACCTTGCGCGCCGGGTACAACTTCGCCGACACCACCGAGCTGCTGCGGGTCCACTTCCACGTGGCCCAGGCGCGCCTGCCCCGAGGCCGGTACCGCCGCTTGACCGGGAACGAGGCTTTCGGCCTGGGCCTGGTCGCCGCGGCCCAGCGGGCAGCAAGGTCCCTGGTCTACGCCAGCTATCCGATCACCCCGGCCACCGACATCCTGCACGAACTGTCCCGGTACAAGGAGTTCGACGTCCGCACCATCCAGGCCGAGGACGAGATCGCCGCCTGCTGCGCCGCCATCGGTGCCGCCTTTGCCGGGGCGGTCGGGGCCACCGGCACCAGCGGGCCGGGGCTGGCCCTGAAGACCGAGGCGATCGGCCTGGCGGTGATGACCGAACTCCCCCTGGTGGTCATCGACGTGCAGCGGGCCGGCCCCTCGACCGGGATGCCGACCAAGACCGAACAGGCCGACCTGCTGGCCGCCCTTTACGGCCGTCCCGGAGAGTCTCCGGTCGTGGTCCTGGCCGCGTCCACGCCGGCCGACTGCTTCTGGACCGCGTTCGAGGCGGTCCGCCTGGCGACCCGGTACATGACCCCGGTCCTCGTCCTCTCGGACAGCTTCCTGGCCAACAGCGCCGAGCCGTTCCTGATCCCGGCGGTCGACTCCCTGGCCGACCTGCGGACCTCCACCCACCTCGACCCTGCCCGGTTCGCCCCGTACCGGCGGGATCCCGCGACCCTGGCCCGACCCTGGGCCGTGCCCGGGATGAAGGGGATGGAGCACCGGATCGGCGGCCTGGAGAAGGAGGACGTCACCGGGACCGTGACCTACGACGCGGCCAACCACCAGCACATGGTCCTGCAGCGGGAGCGGAAGGTCGCCGGGATCGCGGCCGACCTGCCGCCGGCCGAGCCGGTGGGGCCGGCCTCGGGCGACCTGCTGGTCGTGGGCTGGGGGAGCACCTACGGCGCCCTGGCCGCGGCCGTGGCCGACGCGGTCCAGGCGGGTCGAGCCGTGGCCCATCTGCACCTGCGCCACCTCAATCCGTTCCCCGCCAACCTGGAGGAGGTGCTGCGACGGTACCGCCGGGTCCTGGTCGCCGAGAACAACCTGGGCCACCTGCGGACCCTGCTCCAGGGGCGGTTCCTCGTGCCCACCGTCGGCTTCTCCAAGGTGGAGGGCCGACCGTTCCTGATCCGCGAGGTCGCGGCCAAGATCGAGGAGGTGATGGACCATGACTGAGCTGCTCACCGCCCCGGTCGCGGCCGGACCCGCGGCCCAGGAGGACGACTGCGCCGCGGGTCTGGATCGCCGGGCCTTTGCCACCGGTCAGGAGGTCCGCTGGTGCCCCGGGTGCGGCGACTACGCCATCCTCAACCAGGTGCAGAAGGTCCTGCCGGCCCTCGGCGTGCCGCGGGAGAACCTGGTCTTCGTCTCGGGGATCGGCTGTTCCTCGCGCTTCCCCTACTACGTGAACACCTACGGGATCCACGGGATCCACGGCCGGGCCCCGGCCATCGCCACCGGGATCAAGTGCGCCAACCCGGAGCTGTCGGTCTGGGTGATCACCGGCGACGGCGACGGCTTCTCGATCGGCACCAATCACCTCATCCACACGATGCGGCGGAACGTCGACCTGACCGTGCTCCTCTTCAACAACCGGATCTACGGTCTGACCAAGGGGCAGTACTCACCCACCTCGGAGTTCGGCAAGAAGACCAAGTCCAGCCCGCTGGGGACCATCGAGCAGCCGATCCGGCCGGTGCAGATGGCCCTGGCCGCGGAGGCCACCTTCGTGGCGCGCACGGTCTACGCCGACCAGGCGCACCTGGCCCAGACCATCGAGGCCGCGGCCCGCCACCGGGGCACGGCCTTTGTCGAGATCCTGCAGAACTGCCGGGTCTTCAACGAGTCGGCCTTCGAGCAGATCGCCGACCGGGACGGCCGCGACGAAGGGGCCGTGTACCTGGAGCACGGCCAGCCGATCCGCTTCGGCCACGGCGGGAACCGCGGGATCGCGGTGCGCAACATGGAGCCCCGGGTCGTCGAGCTGGCGGCCGGTCAGCCTGGCGACGACCTGCTCGTGCACGACGCCACCGCCACCTCGCCGGCCCTGGCCGCGCTCCTCGCGGCCCTGGAGCCGCCGGATTTCCCCACGGCCCTGGGGATCTTCCGGCAGGTGAGCCGGCCCACCTACGACGAACTGCTCATGTCCCACGTGCGCGAGTCGGTGGCCCGGCGCGGGGTCGGCCGCCTCGAGGAGCTGCTCAACTCGGGTGGCGTCTGGGAGATTGCCTGAAACCGGAGCCCGGCCGTGGACGGGAACGAGGAGTCGACGGCGATGCCGGCCGGGGTAGATCCGGCCTCTGGCGACGGTCCCCCGGGGGTGTACCGGCTGTCGCCCGGCCAGGGCCCCGCGCCTGAGCCCCCGGTGACCGCGGTCGCGCTGAACGGGGTCGGCGATGCCGTCCTCCTCTGGCGCCACGCCGCCTGGTTCTGCCGGCTGCGCTGGCGGGTCGTGGGGCTGATGGCCGCGGCCGGGCTGGCGGCCGTCCTCGCCCCCGCGCCGGTGCTGGTCGGTCTGCGCCTGCCCCGCCTCTGGCCCTGGGTGGTGGCCGGGATCCTCGCCCTGCTCAACCTCGCCTACCTGAGGCGGATCCCCCGCGAGGACTCCCCCGCGGACGCGGTGCAACCCCGGCTGCACCTGTGGGTGCAGATCGGCCTCGACCTGCTGGTCCTCACCGGGGTGGTCCATTGTCTCGGCAGCGTCGAGACCTATGCCCCCCTCATGTACCTCTTCCACATCGTCCTGGCCTGCATCTTCTTCCCCCCGCTCCACAGTCTGGGGGTCACCGCGGCCTCGGCGGTGCTCTACCTGTCCTGCCTGGTGCTGGAGACCCACGACCTGCTGCCGCCCGCCACGGTGCTGGCGTACGGCGGCCTGGCCCAGCACGCGGAGCTGCCGGCCGGGTTCTGGGGGTGGCGGATCGGCTCGATCTTCGGGGTCTGGGGGATCATCTGGTACCTGGCGTCGGGGCTGGCCGGCAGGCTGCGTCGCCGGGAGGAGGAGCTGGCGGTCAGCAACCAACGGCTGCAGGCCAGCGGCGAGGAGCGGACCCGCCACATGCTGCAGACCACGCACCAGCTCAAGGCGCCCCTGGCCGCCATCCACGCCAACGTGCAGCTCCTCCTGGGCGGGTACTGCGGCCGCCTGCCCGAACCGGCCCTGGCCGTGGTCGGCAAGGTGATGGAGCGCTGCGTGGCCCTGGCCCACCAGATCCAGGAGATGCTGCAACTGGCCAACCTGCGCTCCGAGGGGCAGGCCCCCCCGGCCCCGGCCGAGGTGGACCTGGTCGCGGCAATGCAGACCGCGGTCGCCGCGGTGGAGCCCACGGCCAGTCGTCGCGGCGTCCGCTTCGTCTGCGAGCTGCACCCGGTGGCGGTGCGCCTGGCCGAGGACCACCTCCGGATGCTCCTCGACAACCTGCTGAGCAACGCGGTCAACTACTCCTACGCCGGCGGCACCGTCACCGTGGGGTGCGGTCCCGGGCCGTCTCCGGACGCGGTGGTCACCGTGGCCGACCAGGGGATCGGGATCCCCGCCGACAAACTGCCCAAGATCTTCGAGGACTACTACCGGACCGCGGAAGCGACCCGCCACAACAAGGCGTCCACCGGCCTGGGCCTGGCCGTGGTCCGCGATGTGGTCCGGCTCACCGGCATCACCCTCGAGGTGGAGAGCCGAGTCGGCCAGGGGACCTGCTTCCGCCTGGCCATCCCCCGGTGTCCCGATCCTGTCCCCACCGCGGCGTACAACACGGGAAGGAACCCAGCATGGCATACCTGTTGATCGTGGACGACGACGAGCAGTTCGCCGAGGCCATTGCCACGGTGCTCCGGGCCGACGGGTACGAGGTCGGGGTGGAACCCGATCCGGCCTCCGGTCTCGAGCGGTTCAGGGCCCGGCGGCCGGACGTCATGGTCCTCGACGTGATGTTCCCCGAGAACCCCAGCGCCGGGTTCGAGCTGGCCCGCGAGATCCGCAAGGAGTTCGGCGAGGTGCCGATCCTGATGCTCACCGCGGTCAACCAGCAGTTCCCCCTCGGCTTCAGCAGCAAGGACATCGATCCCACCTGGCTGCCGGTCACCGACTTCCTGGAGAAGCCGGTCGACTTCGAGGTGCTGCGAGCCCGGATCGCTCGATTGGTCGCCTAGGCAGCCCGTTGAGATAGCCGCTTTGTCTGGCGAGGCCGAGGGATGGCGGGGCTTGGCTAGGCGCGCGAGCGACAGCGCATCGAGGGGAGATGCGCAGAGCGAGCGGAACGACGCCAAGGCCCGTCAGCACCGGCCGTAGCGCGAATGGGCTAATTCAACGGGCTGCTCCATTCCCTTTACGCACGGCGGTCCCCGGTTCTGTCCATCATCGGTCGGGATAGGCCGGGGACTCGCCCTCTGCTCGGCTCGCGCTTCCTCCCCGCTCTAATCCCACCGTGCTGTTCGTCTCGCCACGGGCATCCCGTCCGCGGCCCGCGACCGCCTTCTCGCCGGGCTTCCATCGGTCCCGGGGAAGACCTATCTTCCCCCCAACCGAGGGACCCCGCGGGGTAACACCCCCCACGCCTTGGTCCCCGCATCGTCTCGCTGCACGCCGGACTGAACTGGCCAGATCACAGGAGCGCCTCATGCCACGCGCGATGACCGCCAAGGAGCGGGTACTCACGGCCCTGGCCCGCCAGGAGCCGGACCGGGTGCCGATCAACTACTTTGCCAACCCCGGGATCGATCTGCGACTCAAGGAGCACTTCGGCCTGCGACCCGACGACGGCGAGGGGCTCAGGTGCCGGTTAGGGGTCGACTTCCGCGGCGCCGGCGCGCCCTACACCGGTCCGCCGCTGCACCTCGGGACGCCGGACCGCCGGGCCGATCCGCTGTGGGGGTGGATCACCCGGTACGTCGAGCACGAGAGCGGCGGGTACTGGGACTACTGCGACTTCCCGCTGGTGGAGGCCGACGAGGAGACCGTGGCCCGATGGCCGTTCCCCTCGCCGGACGACTTCGACTACTCGGGGATGGTCGCGGCCTGCCAGGAGCGTGGGTCGTACGCGGTCCACGTGGGCGGCGCCGGGCTCGGGTGCATCATGAACACCGCGGGGTTCCTGCGCGGGATGGAACAGGTCTTCGTCGACCTGGCCGAGGACAATCCGGCCGGTCTGCTCCTCATCGACCGGATCCTCGCGGTGCAGCTCGAGAAGACCCGGCGGGAGATCGAGGCCGCCCGCGGCGGGGTCGACTTCGTCTGGATGGGCGAGGACCTGGGGACCCAGCGCGGCCCGCTGATCAGCA
>JBAZUN010000025.1:18745-26102 GCA_041661365.1 Candidatus Latescibacterota bacterium | reverse complement strand
TGTTCGACGCAGCGCTCGACCAGATGCGAGCCGATGAATCCAGCCGCACCGGTCACCAAGACGACATTCCCGGACTGCCTCATGCGCCCCTTTTCCGGATGACCCTTGCCGGCACCCCGGCCACCACCATCATCGGCTCTACATCCTGCGTTACCACCGCTCCCGCTCCGACAACGGCCCCGTCTCCTATCGAGGCTCCGACGAGGCGCGCCCCGCAGCCGACATACACGTCATTGCCGATACGGACTGGCATCATGGTCAAGCCCTGCTCGGCGATCGGCCGATCCGTCCGCTCGAAGATGTGATCCGCCGTGAGTATCGACACCTGGTGCCCGATCATCACTCGATGCCCGATCCAGAGGCCACCGTTGGCTGCGATGAAGGAATACTCGCCAATGCTCAGGTCGTCGCCGGCGTGGATTCGCTCCGGGCAGTCCACCCTGACTCCGGTCTTCAGGACAGGACGCTTCCCCACGGAACCGAAGCACGCGCCGCAGTATATCCGGCTGCTCAGCCGGATGAGCCACGGCACGCGCACGAACGACACGAGGAAGCAGACCACGCCGAGTAGTGCACGGCTTCGCCCCACTACCTTCCGGCTTCGCGGCAGGGCATCCAGCGCGACGCACGCAGCATCGGCACCTCGCCCGGCAGCTACCGCCTGTCCGTCAGGAGGCCCTGTGATTGGCTGCTTGCCAGACACGGCTCCGCACCATGCCCGTAGATCTCGTTACCACGGCGAAGTCTCGGCGCTGTCCGCCCCACTTTTCCTTGAACTGCCTAATGCCCGCCTCCTTGCTTCCGGCTACGGAGCTGATGGAAAATCCGGCAAGGTCATACGACGTCAGTCCGCTGGTCTTCGCCCAGACGATCACAGCCCACTTCAGGAGATCGCCCACGGGCAGGGATCGCTCATGCGCCTCCGGCGCCATCCAGGCTGCGAACTCGTGCCCGTATCCTCCGTGGTGCCACAGGCCAATGCCCGCGAGCGTCTCGGAGCCATCCTTGACCGTGAACAGCTCGATCGATCGGTGTCGTCGGAGGATTTCCCACATCAGGGTGTTGGCGTAACGCCGCCTACTGCCGCCAGACCAGCCGGGGCGATTCGCCTCGAACACCTCCCAGTAGGCATCGATACCCAGGCCTTCGTCGTCGCCGACGCGTACGACCGTGAGTCCCTTCTCCTCGCACTTCCGCAGACACTTGCGCGCCGAGCGCTCGAGCCCCGCGCGCAGCTCCTCCAGCGACGGCGACAGATCCACGATGAGGGTAGCCGCCGGCTCCACGCCGAACCCGGCCGCGCGCCAGGCCGCCTCTATCCCGGCCAGGTTGGCCTGATCCAGGGGCCGCACCGGCGCCCGGCTGACCAGGGGCAGGCCGCACCGCTCCTGCAAGGCCGCCACCGCCACGGCCAGGGCCTGATGGACCCCGACCTCACGCGCCGCGTCGAAAACCACCGGCCCACACGGCCAGCCCAGCACCGGGAAGATCGCATGGCCCAGGGCAGCGGCCAAGCGCGCCGAGCGCCAGGCATAGGTCGTCCGGCTCAGCGGATACTCGGAGAAGGCCAGCAGCAGCCCCACGGCGGCACCGGTCGCGTCGTCGACCCGCAGGTACCAGGAACGGGCGAACACCGCCTGCTCCATGTACTCGGCCCACCAGGTCGTGGCCAGGACCGTGGGCACCCGCGGCGCGAACCGCGAGATGGCCTCGTCCCAGCCGGCCGGCGCCTGCCGGAAGACCTCGACGACCAGCTCGTCCGACTCGACCCGCAACACCGGAGTGCCGGACGCGCGAACCTGACCCGCGTCCGGGGCACCCGCCTTGACCGCCGCATCGCTCACGGATACACCACCTCGAAGACCACGTAGGATTCATCCCAGTACAGGGGCCGCAGATACCGCCGTCGGAAGGCCTCCTGGAACGGGTCGTTGAAGTAATCGGGGTACATCGCCCGACGCACCGCCGGCAGGGAGCGGATGCGGACCACGTGACTCACCTTCAACTCCCGGAAGCGCCGTACGAGATCCTCCGGCGTGGGGTGTTCCTGGTAGCGGATCAGCCCCGAGTGGGGGTGATCGCCCCACAGATAGGCCCGGTCGCAGTAGAATCCCTCCACCAGCCCCTGGAACATCACCACCGCCGTCGCGGGCAGGTTGCCGTTGATGTACTGGAGCGCGCGGTAGTTCCCCACCGATCGCTGCAGGAAGCTGTCTCGGGCCTCGGCTCCGGCGACGACCGGGATGACCGACTGGCACAGCACCCCGGCCAGCAAAAGGTTGAAGGTCAGGGTGACCGCCACGCCGATCCGGAACGACCAGGATACTATCCTCCGCGGCGAGGTGCTCAGCCGGCTGGCCACGAGTCCGCCGAGCAGGCTGAGTCCGACGAAGAGGACCAAGCCGTACCGCGGATTCATGTGCAAGAAGCGTACCAGCATCAGGTAATACACGACGCAGAGGCCGAGCAGCCATGCCTCCCGTCGGCGCCGCAGGTAGAGCAGCAAGCCGGGAAGCAGCGCTACGAAATACACCCCGACGTCCTTCTGCATCCCCGTCGGCCTGAAGGTCCAGGCCCAAGGGGACATGGAGTCCGCGTAGAGGCGGAGCCAATCCAGCGACGGCAGCAATCCTCCCAGAAAGGTCGAACCGGCAGCCGACGGGTCCAGATCGACCGAAAGGGTTGGCGGCGCCCCGAACGAGATACCGGAGAACCAGGCGTTGGCCAGCGGCCAGACCGGGTTCCCGGCCCAGTACCAGGCACGCGCGTACCAGGGGAGCACGAGGAGGAAGGCCACCCCCAGATAGAGCGCCTCGTGGCGCAGCAGAATCCGCCAATCCTGGCGCTGTTTCAGGACGCACCCGCCGAGGACCGCAGCGCCCATCGCCGCCGTGGCCAGGCCCTGGTGCTTGGTCCCGATGGCCAGGCCGCACAGCAGGGCTGCCAGGACCAGGCCGCCCCGGCCGGGCGCGGTGACCTGGTTGAAGAGGGCCCAGATGGCCATGAGCTGGAAGTAGCACAGGCCGAGGTCGATGTACCCCTGGGGACTGAAGTAGACGACGATCGGCGTGAAGCTGAACAGGACCGCCCCCCATACCCCGACCGACCTGCTGAAGTACCGCTCGCCCAGAGCCCAGATCCCGAGGGAGCAGAGGACGCCGGTGAGCCAGTGGATCACCTGGGCCAGCGAGCCGTCGCCCAGGGCGAGGCCGACGACGTAGAGCAGGTTCACGTTGGACGGGTAGAGCGCCCCGGTGATGGTCGGCTCGAAGCTGAGGAAGTGCTTCGCCAGGTAGATCCGCGGCAGGGCAAGCTGGTACGCCAGCGGATCGGTGGCCCCGTGGGGCGGCGCCAGGGCCCGGACCAGACCGAACAGCGCGTTGAGGGCTCCGGCCGCCACCAGCCAGAACTCGAAGGAGCGCGGCTCCGGCCGGATCAAGGCCAGCGGTCGGACCAGGTCGCGTAGTCCGCCCAGACCACGGGCCGCCACCAGCAGCCAGACCAGGACCACGCCCCAGATGGTCCACCGGTAGAGCAGACCGGCCAGCCCGAGCGTCAGCACCGACAGGATCAGGGCCCCGAGGCCGACCGCGACGCTGAAGCAGGCTTCCTCGAGTCGGCTGGTAAAGGCGATCCGCGCTCGCGCCAGCAGGTAGTGACCGGCCCCGCCGGCAACCAGCAGGAGCAGAACGGCCAGAACCAGGATCAGCGCGGTATCGATCATGTCTTATAGCCCCAGAACCTCGCGCGCCAGCGCCAGGTATCCCCGAACCTGATAGAAGTAGGCGAACAGTCCGAGCACCCAGCCGAGCAAGAGCAACTCGGCGGCGCGACGCAGCCAACCCCGACCGCCGGGCGTTTCGGCGGCTGCCCCGTTTTCCCGTCTGGTCGTCTCGTCGGGCATCAATCCCTCTCCGTTCCGGCCGCGCTACCCGCTGACCGGTCCCCTCCCCGGCCGAGGGCCCGCCAGCCGATCCCCTCGCGACTCTGGATCTCGAACGCGGTCAGGCCGGCCCGGCGGTACCAGCCTTCCACCTCCGAACGTTCAAAGTAGACCGTCGAAGGGGCCGAGAGCCGGTCGAACCAGTCAGCGTGCCCGACCCGCAGGGGCAGGTCCGCGTACCGCGTGAACGGCCAGGCCCGGGCCAGGGGTCCGGCGCCCGGTACCCGACGCAGAAGGCGGTACGGCAGTGAGAATGCGGCAAAGCTGAGCAGGTTGAGCCCCCAGGCCATCCGGTAGAGCGGTCCCATGGGCATGCGCGTGGTCGCCCGCCGCATCAGGTCGACCAACCGGTAGACTCCGCGCCGCCGGCCGTAGACCCAGACGAAGAGGGCCCCGTCAACGGCCAAGAGGCGGGCCAGAGAGCGGAAGCCCTGCTCCGGGTCCGGCAGGTGCTGGATCACGCCGACGCAATAGACCATGTCGAAGATCGGCTTGAGCGGCGGCCGGTAGATGTCGCCCTGCACCACGTGCACCCCAGGCAGGGTGCGGGTGTTGCGGTGGGCCGCCGCCACGGCCTCGCTCAGGTCCATGGCCACCACCTCGGCCCCGTACCCGGCGGCGTAGTAGGCGTGCCGGCCGAACCCACATCCGGCGTCCAGCACCAACCGACCGCGAAACTCCTCGGGCCGCACCAGCGGCTCGAAGTAGCTGCGGAAGTTGGCCTCCCACTGGGCGTACATCTCGGAGAAGGCGTTCCACTGGAAGCCGAAGCTCTTCAGGGTCTTCTTCTTCAGCCCCGGTTCGCCGGTCCCCTCCCCTGCCAGGTGGTCCCGGTAGCGGCGATGCCATTCGGGGTGGAGGTGGGCCAGGGTCTCGGCGAGGAGCTCGGGCGGCAGGAGCCTGGGCACCCCGTCGATCACCGGGTAGAGGTGGCCGGCGCCGCACCCCAACTCACCCTCGCAAACCTCCCCGGAGACCGAGTCCTCGAGATCGACCCGGGTGCACCCCAGGTCATCCCCGCACCGGGGACAGATCACCAGGTCGAGCAGTCGGCGCTTCATCCTCCCTCTCCACCGTTCCGACCGGTCACCGGTTTTCCTCCAGCCAGGATTCCAGCATGAGCAGGGCCCAGAGCTGCTGGCTCAGGTCCCGGCGCCCGGCCACGTGCTCGGCCATCATCGCCTCGAGATGCGCGGGCCTGAACCATCCCCGCTCGCGACAGGCCCGCGACCGCAGCAGATCCTCCATCCAGGGCCGTAGCTCCCGCCTCAACCATCCGGCGAGGGGCACGGCGAAGCCCTGCTTCGGCCGCAGCAGCACGGCCTCGGGCAGGTACCGGCCGGCGACCCGGCGCAGCAGCCGCTTGGAGGTGAACAGGGTGTACTTCCACTCGCGCGGCACCGTGGCCATGAACTCGACCACGCGGTGGTCCAGCAGCGGCGCCCGGGTCTCCAGGGAACAGGCCATGCTCATCCGGTCCACCTTGACCAGGATGTCGTCGGGCAGGTAGGTCATCAGGTCGGTCCACAGCATCTCCTGCCCCGGAGCCGGGATCTCGGCCCGATCCGCCTCTCCCACGAGGAAAGGAGTTTCTCCCTCATGGCCGGTAGCGGCAAAACCCTCCTCGTACAGGGCGGCCTTCGCGGCCCGGTCAAAAAAAAAGCCCAGCTCGTCCGCGGCGCCTCGCGGACCATGGCCGCGAACTCGATGAACCGCCTGGCCTTCTTGCGCATGCTGTGGCCGTAGTACGCGTCCGGCTCGCGGAGCTGCCGGACCGCCGCCTCGAAGGCCGTCCGGCCCAGGACCGCGGGCCAGCGGTTGTAGACCTGGGCCAACCGACCGGCCTGGTACCGCCGGTACCCGCCGAAGACCTCGTCCCCGCCGTCGCCGCTGAGCGCCACGATCACCTCCTGGCGGGCGACCCGGGAAAGGTGGTAGGTGGGGATGGCCGAGGAGTCGGCGAACGGCTCGCCGAAGTGCCGCACCAGCCGCGGCACCAGTCCCTGCACGTCGTACCGCACCACCTGTTCCCGGTGCTCGGTCCCCAGCAGCGAAGCCACTCGACGGGCGTGTTCCAGCTCGCTGAAGGAGGCTTCCTCGAAGCCTACCGAGAAGGTGCGCACCGGTCGGTCCGAGGCCCGCTGCATCAGCGCCACCACCAGGCTGGAGTCGAGACCGCCGCTGAGGAAGGCGCCCAGGGGCACGTCGGCCAGCAGCCGCAGGGAGACCGCCTCCTGCAGGAGGGCGTCCAGCTCCTCGGTCAGCTCTTCCGGTGGACGCCGATGCACCTCATCGTAGCGAACGGACCAGTACCGCTCGATCCGCAGCACCCCCTCGCGGTACAGGGCGTAGCAGGCGGCCGGCAGCTTGCGGACCGCCCGGTAGATGGTCAGGGGCTGGGGGACGAAGAGGCAGGACAGGTACTGGTCGACCGCGGTCGGACTCACCTCGCGGTCGATCTCGGGATCGGTCATCAGCGCGCCCAGCTCAGAGGCGAAGGTGAGGACCCCGTCCCCCTCGGCGTAGTAAAGCGGCTTCTTCCCCAGTCGGTCGCGCGCCAGGAAGAGGGTGCGCGACCGGTCGTCCCACAGGGCCAGGGCGAACATCCCGCGAAGGTGCCGCAGGCAGGCGGTCCCTTCGTCTTCATAGAGATGCAGGATGGTCTCGGTGTCCGAGGCGGTGCGGAACCGATGCCCCGCCCCCTCCAACCGCCGGCGCAGCTCGCGGTAGTTGTAGATCTCCCCGTTGAAGACCAGCCACAGGGACCCGTCCTCGTTGGTCATCGGCTGGTGACCGCCGGCCAGGTCGATGACCTGCAGCCGCCGCATCCCCAGCCCGACGCCGGCGCCGACGCGGATCCCCTGGTCGTCCGGCCCACGGTGGGCCATGGCCGCGCAGATGGCGGCGAGCAGCTCCTCGCGCACCGGCCGGTCGGCCTCGGCGTAGACCTTACCCGCGATCCCGCACATGCCCTCCCCGATTCTCCAGCAGCTCCTCGTAGACCTGCCGCGTCCGCCGCGCGCTGGCGGCCCAGCTCGAATCGCCGCGCGTCACCGCCGCGCGCCCCTCCTGGCCCAGCCGCAACCGCAGTCCCGCGTCGTCGCGCAGGCGGGCGATGGCACGGGCCAGGGCCTCGACGTTCTCCGGCTCGACCAGCAGTCCGGTGCGACCGTCCTCGATCAGCTCGGGGGTGCCGCCCACCCGGGTTGCCACCACCGGCAGACCGCAGGCCTGGGCTTCGAGCACCGCGTTCGGTCGGCCCTCGGAGCGGCTCGGCAGCACGACCATGTCCGCCGCGTTCAGCCACCAGGGCACCTCCTCCGAGGACTGCCGGCCGGCGAACCGCACCTGCTCCTGCAGACCGCGGGCCGCGGCGGTTCCCTCCAGCTCCTCCCGCAGCGATCCCTCCCCGAC
>JBAZUN010000025.1:15038-18735 GCA_041661365.1 Candidatus Latescibacterota bacterium | reverse complement strand
ATCGGCGAGCTGCCCGAGCGCCTCCAGCAACAGGTCCAACCCCTTGACCGGGACCAGCAAGCCGACGAACAGCAGCACGAACCGGTCCGGCGGCAACCCGAGCCGCTGGCGGGCCGCCTGCCGGTCGACCGGCGCGAACCGCTCGCTGACCCCGTTGTGGAGCACGGTCACGCAGTCCGGCGCAACCCCGGCCTGGACCAACCGGTCGGCCAGGTCTTGGCTGACCGCGGCGACCCGGTCCATCTTGCGCCAGACCCGGCGGTTCAGACGGCCGGCGGCGTCCCCCTGGAGGTGCAGGTCACTGCCGCGCACGGTGAGCACCAGCGGCCGGCGCCGACCCAGGACGGCCCCGATTCCGGCGATCCCCGAGGCGGTCCAGTGACAGTGCACCAAGTCGGCCCGGGCCGCGGCTCGACGGGCCGCCAGGGTGAATCCGGCCATGAACAGGGGCACCTGGCAACGGACCAGGGCGCTGGCCTGCAGGTTGGTCGGGATCCCACCGCCGTACGCCACCCGCTGCCAACCGGCCGGAACCAGATAGCGGAACCGCCGCACCTCCACCCCGTCCAGCAGTTCGCGGGTCGGCAGCCCGGCCTGGTGCGGGGCCACCACCTCCACGGTCACCCCCTGGCAGACCAGCTCCCGGGCCAGCTCCAGGACGAAGGCGCCGAACAGATCGCCCCGGAAACGCGGAAACCCGGTGGTGAGCATGCAGACCCGCACGCCGGCCTCGGCTACTCGCTCTCCTGCATGTCGTAGAGCATGGCGAAGAGGAGGAACTGGATCCCCATGATGATGAGCAGGGCGCAGATCACGGCCCTCGGGCCGCTCACCCCGATGTCCGCCCACTGCTGGTAGACCAGGTACCCGCCGTAGAGCACCCCCAGGGGCACGAAGAGCAGCCCGAAGAGGAAGAAGAAGAACAGGGGGTGGAAGTCGCGGATCAGGTACTTGGTGAACAGGCGCCAGAAGAAGTCGCGCAGGAGCATCGGCGCCACGCTCATCGCGTAGTGGACACCCTTGATCTGCGATTGCCGCTCGCCGGACAGATAGATGGCCCGGCGCGGGACGTCGCGGACCTTGAGCCCGTAGGTGTTGAGCCGGACCAGGAAGTCCATGGGGTACCCGTACCCCTTCCAGGCCTTGTCCCAGTTGACCAGGTCGATCGCCCGCTTCGAGATGGCGGTATACCCGTCGACCACGTCGAAGATCTTGTAGAACCCCGAGGCCATCTTGGTCAGGGCCGAGATGAAGGCGTTGGGGATCATGCGGGTCCACGGCATGTCCTCCAGCCCCGCGTCCGGCATGAGGAACCGGTTCCCCTTGGTGTAGTCGGCCCTTCCCTCCACGATCGGGGCGACCAGATCCTCCACCTGGTCGAGCGGCATCTGGTTGTCGCCGCCGACCACCACGGTGACGTCGTACCCCTCGCGGCTGGCCTGCCGGTACCCGGTGATGATGGCCTGCCCCACCCCCTGGTTCTCCTCGTGGCTGAGCAGCGCCACCCGCGGATCGGCTACGGCCGTTTGCCGCACCACCTCGGCGGTACCGTCCCGGCTCCCGTCGTCGACGACGAAGATCCGGTCGACCAGCTCGGGCACGGCGGCCAGGGTGGGGCCGATGAGGCGTTCTTCATTCCGCGCCGGGATGACCAGCGCCACCCGCTTCTGTCTGTACAAGGCGATCCTCCCGCGCGCTTATTCAATGGACGGGAACGCTGATGCCGCCCTGCCGCAGGGACTGGCTGGCGGCCTCGAGGACCTGGACCACCCGCAGCCCGTTCTCCCCGTCGGTCAGCGGCCGCTTCCCCTGGCCCAGGCATTCGACGAAGTGGGCCGTCTCCACCTTCAGGGGCTCGACGAAGTCGAGGCGCGGGGTGAGGACGTCACCGGCCCGCTGGATGAGCTGGAACTTGCCGAAGGAGTCGAAGGTGCCGAGGGAACCCTCGATGTTCTGGCGGTCGATCCCCTTGTCGAAGAGCTGGATCTTGGCGTCGGCGCTGGCGTCGTCGTAGACCACCATCTTGCGGCTGCCGACCACCGTGGTCCGCCGGACCTTGCCGGGATCGAGCCAGCTCACGTGGATGTGGGCCGCCACCCCGGAGGGGAACTCGAGGTTGAGGTAGACCACGTCCTCGATCCCCTCCTGGAGGTAGGTGTACCCGCGGGCGTTGACCGAGACCGGCAGCTCGCCCAGCCAGCGCAGGGCGATGGCCACGTCGTGCGGGGCCAGGTTCCACATGGCGTTGACGTCGCGCCGGACCACCCCGAGGTTGAGGCGCTGGGCGTAGAGGTAGTAGATCTCGCCCAGCTCCCCACCGCGGATGTACTCCTCCACCTGACGGACCGCGGCGTTGTATTCAAAGGTGTGACCGACCATCAGCACCTGGCCGTGGCGGTCCGCCAGCTCGATCAGCTCGCGGCACTGGGCCACGCTGGTGGCCAGCGGCTTCTCGACGAAGACCCCCTTCCCCGCCTGCAGCACCCGCGAGGCCAGGGAGTAGTGGGTTCCGGCCGGGGTGGCCAGGGCCACGCCGGTGATCTCGGGTGCGGTCAGCAGGTCCTCGAACCGCGTGGTGGTGGTCACCTCCGGGTACTGGGCCCGGATCCGCGCCAGCCGCCCCTCGTCGAGGTCGACCACCGCCACCAGACGGCAGTCGGCGGTTCCGGCGAAGTTGCGGATCAGGTTCGGTCCCCAGTACCCGGCGCCGACGACGCCGATCCCGACCATCTGCGCACCCCCTGGCGAAAGCTCAGACCTTGCGGGCCCAGAGGACGATGCCCCGTCCCCACGGCCACCGACCGAACAGCTCGTCAAAGCGCAGGAGCCCGGCCACCAGAGCCGCCGCGACCGGATGCCGGCCAGCCCGGGTATCCCACCGTCCCTCGCGCGCGGCGACCGCCTGGCCACCGGTCCGCCGCACCCACGGGGCAAAGACCAACCGGTGGTACAGACGGCCGAGGGGAAAGCCCCAGGAGCGGGTACCCAAGACCTGGAAACCGACCCGCTCGAACAGGTCGATCAACTCGCCGCGCTCGTACCGCTTCATGTGGCCGGCCCACTCGTCGCAGTGGTCCCAGAGCCGTGGACTCAACGGCACGCTGACGACACAGCCGCCGGCGGGCCGCAGCACCCGGTGGAACCCACGCACCGCGGCGAGATCCCCCCCGGTCTCCGGGCCGAGGTGCTCGAGCACCTCGCCGCAGACCACCCCGTCGAAGGTCGCCTCGGGCCAGGGCAGCTCGGTCACCGATCCCTGCCGCACCCTGAGCCGGGCCTCGAGGCCCAGGCCACGGACGCGCGCGGCCACCCGCTCGACAAACTCGGGCGACTGCTCCACGGCCTCGACCTCGTACCCGGCCCGCCCCAGATCGACGGCCAGCGAGCCGCTACCGCATCCGGCGTCGAGCACCAGGCCACCGGGCACCAGCTCCCGGAACCGGCGTAGGACCAGCCGCTCGCGGAAGAGGTGGACCGGGCCACGGATCTCGGCCTCGCCCCAATGGGCCGGACGAAGCGAACTCACCTTACCCCTGCACCCGCCGGGTCAGCGCCCCGAGCAGCTCGCGCCCGACCGCCTCGCAGGCGGCGCGGGCCCGGTACGCCGCGTGGCCGCCGGCGGCGATCCGGCAGGCCAGGTCAGGGTCGGCCCGCAGCTCCAGCCGGGCCCGGGCCAGGGCCGCGCCGTCCACGGCGG
>JBAZUN010000025.1:13612-15028 GCA_041661365.1 Candidatus Latescibacterota bacterium | reverse complement strand
ATTCGCGGTCCTGCAGCAGCTCGCGGACGGCCGGCGAGTCGCGGGTGACCACCGGCTTGCCCAGGGCCAGGGCGCCCAAGACCTTATATGGGATTACCCGGGCCGCCTTCTCGGTGGTGCCGAAGATCCCCAGGCAGACGTCCGCCCCCTGGACCCGGTCAGCCAGCTCGCCGGCATTGAGCCAGGTATCGACGAAGATCACCTTCGTCAAGCCGCACCGGACCGCGGTCGCGCGGATGGCCGGATAGAGCTGCCCGCTGCCGATAAGCTCGAACTCGAACTCCGGGCACTCCCGCAGCAGGGCCGCGGCCTCGAGGATCGCGTCGATCCCGTGCAGGGGTACGTAGGTGCCGAAGAACAGCACCCGGAATCGCCCCGTGCTGGCGGCCCGCCAGGACGGCTCGGCCCGGTCGAGGCCGGTGAATTCATGGCCGACGAAGCTACGGTGGAAGCGCCACTCCGGCAGCCCCAGCAGGGCGGCGTAGTGCCGGGCCTGGGCCTGGGTATCGACCAGCACCAGATCGGCGCAACCGAAGGCGAAGCGGTCCAGCCGCAGCAGGAGCCTGGCCAGCAGGCTCCCCGGCCGTAACCGCTGCCGGTCGGTCACCACGGTATCGTACAGCGAGATGAAGGCCACCAGCACCAGCAGGCGGGAACGGCGGCGCAGGAGGAGCCGGGCCAGGGCCACGTCGAGGTACCCCGGGTACCCGACGATCACGCACTGGTGCTCGGCCTGACGGCGGTACCGGTCGGCAAGACGGCGGTACACCCCGGGCAACCGCCGGGCCACGCGCCAGAGACGACCGGCCCCCTGCCGGCCGATCGCGGCGTGCAGGAAGCCGTCCTCCCACAACTCCTCCCGGCACTCCTCCACGACGGCGCCGGATCGCCGCAACCCTTCCAGGAGGAAGCGATTGACCGGGTACCCCGCCGAGGTCACATAGGTGCCGAAGAAGCAGAGCCTCATGCCTCCGTACGCTCGAACCGCATCTGGGCCACCTGCTCGGCTACCAGGCCCATCATGAAGACCACCACCGAGGTAGTGAACAGGAGCATGGACATATTGGTAAAGCGGTGCTCGGTGACGAAGGTATATCCGTAGTACCCCACGCCCATCAGGAACAGGTACAGACTCACGGGGAGGAAGATCCGCAGCGGCGAGAAGAGCATGCAGATCTTCATGATGACCAGCAGGAACTTGGCACCGTCGGTAACGAGGCGGATCTTGCTCTTGCCGCGGCGCCGGGCCGCGGCGATCGGGACGTACCGCACGCTGAAGCCACCGCGCATGAAGCAGAGGGTCAGGGTGGTCGGCGACGAAAAGCCGTTGGGGAGCAGCCCCAGGTACTGCCGTGCCACCTGGCGGCGCAGGGCGCGGAAGCCGGAGGTTAAATCCTCCACGCGCCGGCCCGTGAC
>JBAZUN010000025.1:0-13602 GCA_041661365.1 Candidatus Latescibacterota bacterium | reverse complement strand
TTGTACAGGCTGTTGGCCAGGCTGCGGTGCCACCCCGCCTGCGAGGCCCGACCGCGCGCGCCGACGACCATGTCATACCGGTCGCACTCGGCCAGAAGGCGCGGGATATCGGCTGGATCGTGCTGGCCGTCGGCATCCATGATGACCACCACGGCCCCGCGCGCGTTCCTGATCCCCGACTTCACCGCGGCCCCGTTCCCCAGGTTGTAGGGATGCTCGACGACGCGCACCGAGGGTGCGGCGGCCCGGACAACCGCGGCCGTCCCGTCGGTGGAGCCGTCGGAGACCACGAGCACCTCGTGGCGTTGCGGCAGGGTCTCGAGTTGGGCCATCAACCGGCAGAGGACCGGACCGATGGCCTCCTGCTCGTTGTACGCGGGTAGAACGATACTGACGTCGATCTCAGGATCCGTCATGCGCAGCCCGGGAATCCGGTTGCCTTTGGCAGCGGCTCAGCGGGGAACGCCCTGGGGTAAGCGGAGGAGGATACCCGCGGCCCTCATCGGTACGGCGGCGTCCGATGCAGCACACCGGCCGACCGCGATCCGCACGCCGGACCGACCGGATGACCGGACCGGACGAGGCGACGGGGATGAGGGCCCGTGCCCCACGCGGGGAGCGCGGGGAGCCGGGTAGGGCCTAAGGTACTCGCGACCGCGACCGGATGTCAAGGTGTCATTCCTCGCCGAGGAGGACGAAGTCGACCTCGAGGGTGTCGCGCACGGTCAGGGCCTGGGCCACCACCTCGCCGCGTCGCGGCCGCCCGTCTCCCGGCGTGGACAGGATCGCCACGGCCAGGCCGTCGCGGGTCAGACTGGACGCGGTGATCCGGCCGACGGTGGTGGCGAAGACCACCAGGGTACTGTCCTCGATGGCCCGGTCCCCCCGACGCACCGTGGCCCACACCTCGGCCGTGGCCGTGCTGTCCTCGACCGACACCCGCTCGGGGTACACGGCCAGCTCCATGGTCAGCTCCCGATCGGACGAGCCGGTCGGCGCCACGGACAGGGCGCAGCTCCCCCCCCCGACCAGCAGTCCCGCCCACGCCAGGGCTCGCCAGAGAGATCGCTTGCTCATGGCAGGAAGTCCGGTGGAATCCAGGCGTAGCGCGCGGCCATGGAGGCCAGCATCTTCCCGGCCAGGTCCTCGAGCGCCCGGTCCTGGGCCTCCTGCAGGTCGTCGGCCGTATGCCCCACGGTGATGTCCCTGCGGTCCGCGGGGAGGAGCCGAACCGGACTGCGCAGCCGGCTCTGCCCCGAGACCTGGTCAAGGGCCGTCAGCACCCCATCGTCCCCGCGGCCGGGAATCAGCTCGACCACCCGGTAGCGCAGATCCACGTTGACCCTGGCCTCGGGGAGCTTGGCCGTGAAGGGGAGGTGATACCCGGAGAAGCGGTCGACCTCGTAGGTGGCGAACTGGCCGGTGACCACCACGTCGACCCCCAGCCGCTGGGCCAGGATCGTCGCGTCCCGCGGCTTGAGGAAGCCGACGTGGGGCACGTCCTCGTACCGCTTCAGGTCGACGACCTGGATGCTGTCGTGGGGCTCCAGCCTGGCCTTGAGCTTGTCGACCAGACGGGCCCCGGCCTCCAGGTCCTCGTACCCGGCAAAGTCGACGATGGCCAGCCGCAGCACGTGAGTCGGCCGGTACTGCCGCTTGGGCGGCGGCACGGGCCGGTACATGGCAAAACGGCTCTCCAGCCGGCGGCGGCCGGTCAGGTACCCGTGCAGCCTGACCCCGAAGGTAAACGTCCCCCCGCTCGGATGGTCGAGAAAGCCGAACTCGCGGTTGAACTCCAGCTCGCCGCCCCGGAAGGCGTTGATCCGCACCCCGAACTTGAGGGCGGCGGCGGCGCGGGCCTGCTGGGCAAAGGCCACCCGGCTCTGGTACTCGGCGTTGAAGCTGACCCAGCGGTTCCCGCGTCCGGTTTCAAGCCCGAGACCGTAGACCAGCTCCGAGGGCAGCTCGGCATTCCCCGAGCGGAAGTAGCCGCCGTTGAGGTACAGGGACAGCCGCCGGAAGTGCATGTCGAGCAGGGCCTGCAGGCCGAGGTCCAGGGCCTGGCTGCTGAACGGGCGCACCCCGCCCACCTTGTCCAGACCGTGCTGTCCCTTGTACCCCAGGGGCAGGCCGATGAGCAACTGGTAGGCGGTGAACATCGGGCCGGGAACCCGGGTCGGCCTCGACCACTTGACGCCCAGGCAGGGGTCGCCGGTGCCGTATTTGTTAAGCCCGCCGGCGGAGTCCATGAGGAAGGGGATCACCAGGCTGGTCTCCAGCGCCGGGGTCACCCCATAGGCCATGGCGTAGGTTCCGGTATAGGCGCTTCCCGCGCCGACCTCGGGCACGGTGACCGACTGGGAGCGGTTGAGATAGCCGAACCGGAACCGCCCCTTCCCCAGCGGCTCGGCGCCGTGCAGCATGTCCAGTCCCTGGCCCGCCGGTGCCTGCAGCGCGCCGTTGCGCGGCCGTCGCAGAACCTCCAGCTCCTGGGCTCGGGCCGTCGGCGTGAGTCCAACCAGGCAGAACAGGAGGCCGGTCAGGACGGCCAGAACGGGATGCGGTATACGTTTCACCACTCCACCTGCACGGTTACTCGTCCTTGAGGGCCAGGGCCAGTTCGCTGATGGCCCGCACGAGCTGGCCGGGATCGCTGTACCGATAGCTGCTCTGCAGCAGCCGCACCTGGGCCGCGGCGTTGTAGGGATCGGACCGTTCGCCGGCACTGTACCGTCCGAGCTGCAGGTAGGCCTGGGCCAGCATCACCCGCACGTGGCGCTGGTCGACCAGATCGTGGGCCAACCGTCGGGATTCCTCGTCCGTGCGGAACGCGGAGTTGTACTGCAGATCGTTCTCCAGGGCCTGCAGGCAGTACTGCACCACGTCGTTGTACCGGCGTTGGGCCAGGGCCACCCCGGCCCAGCCGACCCAGGCGTCGGTATTCCGCCCGTCCAGGCCGGTGGCGCGACGGAAGGCATCCGAGGCGCTGTCCAGGTCCTGCTGGCGGAAGTAGGTCCAGCCGATCCCGTCGTAGGCCTCGGACTTGACCGCGTTCTGCACCCCGGGCTGATCCTCCAGCCCATCGGCCTGCACCAGGGTGTTCGAAAAGGCGCTGATGGCTCCGCTGTAATCACCGGCGTTGTACTTGTCCCAGTCCAGGGGGAGCCGGTCGCGCAGCTTGTCCTCCTGCTGCTGCAGATCCTTGGGACCGAGCCCGTTCCCGCCCCCGCATCCCACCGCGGCCAAGGCGACCGCGAGCCACGCCAGACGTCTGGTGATACCTGTCATCGTCCACCTCACTTGAGCAGCGTCATCCGTCGCGACCAGACCCGGTCGGAGATCTCCAGGCGGCAGAGATAGACCCCGCTCCCCACCGGCACGCCGGCCGCGTCGCGGCCATCCCAGCGGATCTCGTGGTCGCCGGGATCGAGCGGCCCGGAGAAGAGCGAACGCACGAGCTGGCCAGACAGGCCGTAGATCGTCAGTCTCACCTGGATCGGCTCGGACGCTCCGGAAGCGATGGCCAGTACAAAGGGGATGGTGGTCTCGGGGTTGAAGGGGTTCGGATAGTTGCGTCCGAGCCCGGTGACCCGCGGCAGCACCTCTGCCGCGTCGGTCAGTTGAACCCTCTGAAGGGCGGCATTCCCAGCCCGATCCGTTGCCAGCACCTCCAGGATGGACGAGGGACCGGCGAAGGCCGGCAAGGTCCACCGCAGCAGGATCCCGTCGAAGGAGGACGGTACCGGTTCGCCGTCCAACCGCACCTCGACCGTGGCCGGATCGACGCCGCTCCCCCGGTCGACGACCTCGACCTCCAGCTCCGCTCCTGCCCCCTCGGGCGTGCGCCGGACGGTCAGGACCGGCGGCACCGGGTCGCGGAGCACCGCGTACCGGCCCAGGGTTGCGATCGAGGCCGCCTGATCCGCGGGACCGAGGAACCTCCAGGCAATGCCCTCGGCGAGGTAGATCCCGTCGTTCGGCTCGTGCTGGCCCGACACCCGCAGCAGGCCGGCGCGATGCAGCGCCTCTCCCAGGGGGTAAAGGCCCAGGAGCCGCACGGTCACCAGCTCGTCCCGGTCCGCGCCGATCGCGGCACCACCGGCCGGTTCCTCCTGCACCAGGAGCGAGACCTCCGGATCGAGGGAGCCTTCGGGCAGGGAGATCACCGTCCCTCCGTGGTCGAGGACCAGCGGCTTCCCGGCCGCCACCGTGGCATAGGTCACCGAGGTCGTGTCCCGCACGTCGGTCCCCAGGGCGGTGAAGGCCTGGGCCCGAAAGAGCACGGTACCGCTGGCGGCCCGTCGCAGACGCAGACCACCAGCCCAGACCAGCACCCCTCGCGCGGTCAGGTCAGACTCGATCTGCCGCAAGGCCACGGTGCTGTCGCTGGCCTCGAAGTTCCGGGTCACGGTCGGGGTGCCGGCCAGCAACCTCCGGGAGAGGACGAAGACTTCCAGGTAGAGCGGGTTGACCGCGTTGGGAACCACGTAAAGGTCCAGGGTCGAGGCGTCGACCGGCTCCATCACCGTGACCTCCAGCGGACCGCTGGCGCGGAACCCGCCCCCGAGGTCGGCCACCATGGTCAGGGTGTCGCGGCCGACGCTGTTCCCCACCGCCCGCAGGCGGAGCCGGTGGGGGGCCTGGGTGCCGATGATCGGCTGGGTGATCCGCTGTCCGGTCACGGTCCAGCGCACCGTGGGCACGACCCCGCCGGCGAGGAACTCGTCGGGCAGGTAGTCGTTGAGCACGATCGAGCTGTCCTCCTGGCCGCTGACGAAGACCACCGACGGGAACGGCTTCAACGGCCGGTTCCCCAGGGCCGGGTCCAGGGCGATGACGCGGATGGTGTCCCGGCCGGAGATCCCCAGGGCGGTGTTCCGCGCGATCAGGATGACCTGGGCCGTGCCGGTGTCCGGGGCCACGGCGAACAGGCTCTGGTTCGGGTTGACCTTGATGAACAGGTCCCCGGCCGAACCCAGCACCTCGAGGCTCCACTGGACCAGGGAGTCGGGATGGGTCTGCCGGTCCTCGATGTACTCGTTGAGCGGGTTGCTGGCGTAGGTCTGGCCGGCGATGAACTGCACGTCGGGGATGGCCCGCAGCCGCAGGGCCTCGCTCTCCCCATAGACCCGCAGGCGGGCCGTTGCCGTCTGCACGTGCCCCAGGGTATCCCGGGCGGTGAACTGCAGGGTGTCGGTCCCGACCACCAGCCCGAAGACCGAAAGGACGTTCCCCTCCAGGACCCGCGGGATCGAGCTCTGGCCGGCCAGGACCGCCACGCTCCAACTGATCGCGGTGTCCGCCGGCTGGGTGTAGCTGTCGAGGTCGAGGACCTGGGTAAAGCGGCTGACCGGCACCTGCAGGTCCTGCGGCAGGGGCAGGATGCGGAAGCCGCCGGTCCCCGGATCGCCGCCGGAACGGATGGTCACCAGCATGGTGTCGGCCGCCGAGGTTCCCTCGGGTGAGGTCACGCGGAAGACCACGGTCTCGGTCTTGAAAGCCGCGGTCTCGGGAACGAAGAAGGTGACGAGATGAGTGACCGGGTCGACCTGCAGCTCCAGGTTGGCCGCGGACCAGTCGCCCAGGGCCTCCCAGAACATCTCCTCGTCGCGGTTGTCCGAGTCCTCGTAGTATCCGTCCAGGTCGAGAAGGTTGTAGCTCTCCCCCCGGTCGAGGATCAGGTCCGGGATCCCGCCGATCACCGGGTCCCCGTCCGAGGAGTAGATCCGCAGCTTGAGGACGTCCGACAGGTTGGCCGGATCAGAGACGGTGAGGACCACCTCCTCGTACCCGATGAAGGGGGTCGGCGGTCCGGGCGCTGCCACCTGCACGTTCCGGTTCTCGTCGATGGTGATCTGGCTCCGGCGGCCGCCCGAGGGGAGGAGCCAGGCCAGCTCAGAGGCCGCGTTGTCCGGGTCGCTGACGTAGCTGTCCAGCGCCTCCTGCACCGGCGTTCCCCCCGGGGTCAGGTCGACCTTGATCTCCGGCGGGAAGACGTCCGGCGGGGCGCTGACCGAGGCGGTGATGAAGAGTATCATCTGGTCAATCAAGGTCGTGGGGCTTTCGGGATCCGCGACCCGGAAGGTGACGCGGCCGGTGCCCTGGTAGTCCGTTGCCCCGGCCAGGGTGATCTGCAACCCGTCGGCGGTGCGCGTGGTGTCGACGGTGAAGTGCCGACCCGGATCGTCGATCCAGGAGAAGATCAGGTCGTCGACCGGGGTGTCCGGATCGGTGGTGATCTCCGGCAGCAGGTAGACCTTGGTTCCGCCCATGCGGATCTTGGGTTCCCGGTCGGTCAGGGTGAAGACCGGGGGGTCGTCCTCGTTAGTCACCTCGAGGATGACCCGGAGGGAATCCTCCCCTCCCCGCAGCCCGTCCCGCACCATGACCTTCAAGGAGTCGCGGCCGGAGAAGTTGGCCCTGGACCAGAACAGGATCTCATGGGTGTTCTGGTCGACCGAGCCCCGGGTGGGGCTATCTGCACTGAGCGGTCCGTAGGTCAGCACCGCGAAGCGCAGCTCGTCCTGGGGGTTGACCATGTCCGGATCGACCACCTCCGGGTCGAGGTCGCGCCAGCGAAAGGCCCGGATCGGCACCGGATCGGCGCCGGGCAGGTACGGGTACTGGTCCTCGCGGAACCGCACGGTATCCCGCTTCACCCCATCCGCATCGGCCTCGATGATGAACCGGGGAGGGGTGTTGACGATCACCGTGGATACCTCGGAGGCGCTCAGCGGCGGCAACCCCGGGATCCTGGCGTTCGGCTCGGTGGCGGTGAAGACGAGCTGGCGCCGGCCCTTCCACCCGCCCAGGGGGGTGATCTTCACCACCTTGGTCACGGGGTCGATCTCCACGGTCAGGCTGTCGAGATTGGTCGGGCCGAACGACCAGCGGATCGAGTCCACCGGCGCCAGGGTACTCAGGATGTAGTTCCTCAGGCTGCCGATCTGCACGCTGTCCGCCTGCCCGGGGAGGAGGACCACGTCCGGGATGTCGCGGAGCTGGATCCCGGTCACGGTGATGGTCATCCCCTGCACCGTGCGGAAGCGGCGCTCGGAGATCCCGTCCGACAGGACCAGCCGGGTTTCGCGGACCGGGCTGTCGTCGATCGCCAGATCCCCGTTCTCGATCGGGCGGACGCAGATCAGGCTGAAGGTGACCACCACCCCGGAACCGGTTCGTGACCGGTCCGAGCTCCCTCCCAGCACCGCCGAATACTCGAGCTGCTGTCCGGCAAAGGTGCTCGCTGCCGGATCGCTCTCCGGCAGGAGGAAGTTCGACCCGGGGGTGGCGCCGAGGAACAGCGCGCCCTGGACGAACGGCTGCACGCCGACCTGACTCGCCAGCTCGCCCGGAACCTGGTCGACCACCTGGAAGGCTTCCGAGGGCACGGAGATGAACAGGGAGACGCCGGCGCAGGAGATCCCCTGCAGGTCGGCCAGCACCTCCACGTCGATCCGGTCTCCCACGCCGACGGTGACCCGGTCGGCATTGGTTCCCTTCTGGCGGAGTCTGGCGGTCTGGGCCTCGCCCACGGCCGTGCAGGCGCAGATCAGCGCCAGGGCGAGCAGGACTTCTCGGAATCCGTTCCTGAGCATCCTCAACCGGCCTCGGTCGGCGGTACCCGCCGACCAGTTCGGGACAGAACACGGAGTGGCCGGTGCCATCCATGCAAAACGCATGCCGGAGACCGGATGGTCTTCCCCCAGGGCCCCCGGAATGGAGAAAGGCGCTATCCGCGCCTGTCCCCTCCTCTCTACAACTCCAATTTCTATATAGCAAAAAACGTATCCCGTCGGCAGTGGCGCGCCGCCGGGGAAGGTGCCCAAGCCCTGCCGGTACGGCGCCATGCCGGGCGGAACGGATTTCCTGCAGGGGAATAAAAGAAGCGTCGCAGGAGCCGTGGCCCCTGCGACGCTTCCTACCGCCGTTGGATGGCGCTGGCGAGGGTTACTTCACCAGGGTCATCTTCCGGATTTGGGAGAAGTCACCGGCCTCGAGGCGATAGAAGTACACCCCGGAAGCCATCGTCTGACCGACCTCGTTCCGGCCGTCCCACTTCATTCGGTACGACCCGGCCTTCAGCCGCTGGTCGACCAGCGTGCGGACGGTCTGTCCGAGCTGGTTGTAGACCTTGAGCTGCACCTCGCGGGCCGTCGGGACGTCGAAGCGGATCTCGGTCGAAGGGTTGAACGGGTTCGGGAAGTTCGGGTAGAGGGCGGCCACCATCGGCAGCACCTCTTCCTGCTCGACCCGCAGCGCGGTACCGCGGTACTCGCTGTTCACCAACTGACCGCCGACCACCTCGATCTTGCCGGGGTCATCGGTCAGGCTGACGAACCGCACCGTGGCCAGCTCCACGTCGCCCTTGGCGGACCACTCCCTGCCGATGCGGCCAGCGGTCACGTCGATCAAACCGTCCTGGACGCGCTCGAAGAAGAGGGATCCGCGCGGGCTCTGCGCGAAGATGTTCCCCGCGGTCACGGCCCCGCTCTCGACCGGCTGGACCTTCGCCGGATCGTAGCTCAGGGTTAAGCCGTAGGCCGCGACGTCGCTGATCCCCGTGGTTTTAACGGTAACCTCGAAGACTCGGCCGGGCCACCAGGCCTCCACCGACTCCAGACCCGCCAACTCCACCAGGGCAGCGGAGTTGTCGCCCGCGTTGCCGTTGCGCTTGAAGACCGGCGCCGCGCCGTACCCCGCGTTTCCGAAGTTGGTGGTCACGAAGCCCAGGTCGAGGGCGTTGATGACCGCGTCCGCGTTGATGTCTGCCTCCCGGACGTACTCCGCATTGGCCGGAGTCTTGTTCCACAAACTGAAGATCCGGTTGGCGTCGGCGATGTCGACCTGGTTGTCGTTGGTGGCGTCGCCGCCTCGCAGCTCGCTCAGCGGCGTGGCCGGCGACAGGTTCCCCAGCAGGTCCGACCCGTAGGTGGCGTCGACCGTCTGGACCAGGCCGTTGAACAGGTTCAGGGTGTCGGTCCGACCGGACACGTACCCCTTGGCCTTGACCGTCATCTCGTAGATCCCGGGCGGGATCTCGTCGACCATGAAGGTGCCGAAGCCGTCGCTGACGACCTGCACCGAGTCGCTCAGCAGGGCCTGCGCCAGCACCGTGGAATCGGTGAGGGTGGTGATGTTGATGTAGTTGTTGATGTTGATGGTCTGGCCGTTGATCGTCACCGTGCCGCCGCGCTCGATCAGCAGGCCGATCGTCACCACCTCCCCGGTGGAGGTCGTCAGGGTGTCCAGGGAGACGTCGTTGGCCGCGATGTACCGCTGGTCGACGATGTCCTGGGTGCTGCCGATCTGCCGGAAGTGGACGTCCAGGGTATCCGCGTAGGAGGCCGGTCGGCCTTCCAGCGGCACCGTGGCGATCACCCGGGCCCGCGGGGTCAGCTTCACCGTGGCCTCCCGCGCCGGTGCGGCCATCTCGACCGTGCCGCGACGGAAGGCGGTCTTGCGACCGGGCTCGCTGGACCAGGTCAGGGTCGTGTCCAGCGACGCCCCGTTCGGGAAGTGCTTCACCACCAACTGTAGGGTGGCGGCCACCTGAGAGCTGTCCCCCGCCGTGTTGCCGACCACCTCACCGTTGATGATGGCCTCGACGAAGTTCAGCTCGATGAACTGAGCCGTACCCGGGGTGGTGTCGTTCTGGGCGATCGTGCTCGGCGTCTTGAAGGCGCCGGTCGAGTCAGCGAACGGCTGGACTCCGGCCGTCCCGGCGTCCTGGTCGACCACCTCGAAGTAGTTCCGCGGCACGTCAAGGTGGAGAGACATCAGGTCGATGCTGCTGGCCTGGGAGTTGACCAGGACCTGGAAGTCCAGGGTGTCACCGGTGCTGGCGCTGACCCCGGACGGACCCAGCTCGATGCTGTAGATCGGGTCGGCCCCATCGATCCGCAGGGAGCCCGGAGACTTGGACAGGACCGCCTTCTGCGCCTGGGAACCGATACCGCTGGCCACCGAGTCTACCAGACCCTGCACGTAGACGCTCTCGCCGAACCGCGGGTTCATGCTGGCTGCAACGAAGATGTCCAGCTCGGTCGGCGTGCCCTGGATCTGGAACGAGGTGGTCTTGGTATCCCAGAGGAAGTAGCTCGAGCCGCTCTCGCGGAGCCGCTTGATCTGGGCCTGGGTCTTGCCGGTGTAGTCGACGAAGGTGTTCTTGCCGTCGAGGCTGTTGACCACGAACACGTCCCCGCCGTCGTTGATGTTGTTGGCCTCGAGCTGGGTCAGGGTCGTGTACTTGTTCTTGGGCGCCGCGTATAGCCGCAGGTACGCGTCGTCCGTGCCGGTCCCGTCGTCGATCAGGAAGGCGTCCCACTCGAGACGGACCACGTCCCCGTTCACCAGATTCATGCCGCCCGAGGGCGGGGTCTTCATGGTGACCCGCGGGGCCTGGCTGGCAGGGGTTTGCTGGGAACCGAGCAGCAGCACCGCGCCGCCGGTCTGAACCCGGGTGTTCCCCAGGGAATCGTGCAGCACCGCGTAGATCCAGGCGGTATCCGTTGTTGCACCCGCTTGGTACACGTGTGGGTTGGCCTCGTTCGAAGGATTCCCCACCTGATCGGACTTCGGCCTGAAGACCTTGGGCAACGCACCGGGCGGGTTGCGGAAGTCCCAGATGTACTGGTCGCTGGCGCCTTCCTCGTCCTCGCGGATGCCGCCCGCGATCAGAACCGCGCTACCCGGATTGGTGCCGGTGGTCGCCACCAGGCTGGTGGAGTCGGTGCCCGAGTAGTTCTTGGTCTTCGGGTCGACCCCGGTGTAGTACAGAGAGACGATGGCGTTCCCGTCCATGTCCTGGTCGGACCGACCGCGCTGCCACTGGATCGAGTAGTTGTACTGCTGGGTGGTGCTGATCTTGTCGACGATCCCGGTCAACGGCGCGGTGAACTCGAAGGCCGGCGAGTGGCGCACCACCAGCGGCGTGGACGAAGCCCCGACGGCGAAGCTGTCGGGATCGGCCACCACGGCGTAGAGGTAGTAGGCCCCCTGGGCGACGATCGAGTCACGCGTGGTCCCCTGGGCGGTCACGTCGAACTCGAACTGGATGTCCTCGTCCGAGCGCAGGGTGTCCGAGAGCTGGATCGGCGAGGCGCCGGTCAGCTCCAGGGTCTTGTTCGGGTAGATCCCCGCGATCACGGCGTTGGCCGCGTTCAGCGAGCTCAGGGTAGAGTAGAAGAGCCGCACCTGGGCGTTGTCGTTGTAGTCGACCAACTGGAACTTGATCTTGTAGGGATTGACCTTGGCCAGGTTGGTGTACTCCCCGGTATCGACCGAATCCGAAGCCACCGGAGCCACCGACTTGACCAGCGGGATGTGGCGGAGACGCAGCGGCCCGGAGCTGACCGCCCAGACCGGCGGGTTCATCCCGTCGTCGGCCACGATGTAGATGTAGTACACCGCGTCCAGGGTCTTGGTGATCGAGGCGAACCCCTTCTGCCCCTGGAGGGTGGCACCGGGATCGTCCCAGGTGTAGGTCTGGGTGCTGCTCGACGAGGTGCCCTCGACGAAGTCGTTGGTACCGCTGGCGTAGACGTCGGTGTCGTCGTTCTCGTCGGCGATCAGGGTACCGTAGACCCGGATGTCCTGGACCGTGTTCAGCCCGCTGTCCGGGTAGAAATACAACTCGTGCTGCAGGTCCGTGGCAGCGGCCCCGGCTCCAGCGTCGTCGTCCGCATCGTACAGGGTGTACTGGATCGCCGCGGTCTCGTTGCTGAAGGCGCCGTTGGCCGTGGTGGTCAGGTTCGGCGTGATGACGGACACCGACGGAGCCTCGTTGGCCGCCACGATGTCGACGCGAGCACCGATCTGGAAGTAGGAGCCCAAGGGTGCGCGAGTCCCCGAAGCCTCGGTCTCGCTCGTAACCCCAGTCACGAACGTGGCACTCGCGACACCGGTCGCATTAACGCCCCCAAGGCTGACGCTCTGGCTGATGTTACCGCTGTACGACTTCGCTGCAGAGCTGGCCCGGATCACGTACAGGTTCCCGGCCAGGTTAACGCCGCCGTCGATCGAGTTGCTGCCCAGGATGTTCAGCTTCACGAGCAGGCCGACCTTGTCCCCGTCGTCGCCCCACTCACCGAATCCGCTGGAGCCGTCCTCGTCGACGAGGCCTTCGAAGACACCGCCGTCGTTCTGTGCCTGGTTCTGGCTGACAGCCCCTTTGTATACGCCGCTTGCACTGGCGGGAGTCAGCGTAGTGAGGCCCAGCGATGTGGCCTGTACCTTCCGCCACTGCCCGGCTAGGAACCCACCCGGGGCCTTAGACGACCCTGGGGTTGCGCCGCCGATGCCTGAGCCGTCCTGGTTGTCACCGGCGATGACACTCACCAGGTTGTACTGGGACGTGGCACTCAGGTCCTGCGGGTTCGTCGGGGTGTAGCTCAACTGGTACTGATACGCACCCCTCGGCACCGCGACGTCCTCGAACGTGGAGACCCGACCGATCTTCTTGTAGAACGGCAGGGGGGCCACACTGGCGGCGTTGGGATCGGCGGCGAAGCCGCGCCCGGGCGTCCCAGCACTCGGATCACCAGCCACGAAGGTCAGGTACACGCTCTCGTCGTTCGGGCGGACTGAGATGTCAGGCTCGTAAAGGCACTGATACGCGCTGGGAACACCATCCGGCTGGCCTGACGCGTTGTTGTTCACCGCGGTGGCCACCACCTCTGGCAGCTCCCACTCGGCTCCGTTGAAGCGGGCGTAGTAGAGGTAGTTCACGACGCTGGCCGCGGCGGCCGCGCCGTTCTTGGCTACGTTGGTGGGGCCGGCCGAGAAGACCACGTGAAGGTCGCCCTGCGTACCGCGCCGGCTGTCAACGGCGGCGGCAACGCGGTCGACGTACGACCAGTTGCTCTCGATCTGGAAGTGCGTCCCGTTCTGGAAGAGCGGCCCACCCGACAGGGTAGTCATCGTCAGGCCACTGCCGGTCGGGAACGCGGACGTGACGCTTCCCCAGTTCGCGTTGCTGCCCCGGAGGCCATCGTAGTCGTACACGCTGTAGCGGATGTTCTCATCCTCAGTCACCGCGTTCGCGTACTTCCACAGCACATAGACACGGTCCGGCGTACGCGCCTTGTCCACAACCACCGTCGGGAAGAGGTGCAGGCGCTCCCGAGCAACCGCGACGACCCCTGGATCGTATGTAACCGCAACCCCCAGGTTGAAGCCATCATTGGCGATGCCAACCGCCGACCCGGTTAAGGTCGAGACCGCCTTGCCGTTCACGGTCTGGTCCCAACCAAACGCGGACAGATCAGTCCAGTCGCCGGCCGGCATGGTCTTGTGGCGGATGGTCGACACGGCGGAAGCGGATGCACCGGAGCTCCAGACCACGTGCAGCACATCATCATCACCCACCGCGATGTCAGGGCCCAGGCCGATGGCCGAAGGCAGATCGAGCCTGACGCCACCACGACTGGACGTGCCGCCCGTGGATCCGATGTTCACGGCCTGAGCGCTCCCTAGCTTCAGGCTGTCCTCGTCCACCTTGGCCAGAATGATGTTCGGGCTTGAGGTAGTGATCGCGGCGTCGTCGCGTCCATGCAGACGGTTCTCGTAGACGATGAAGATATCGTCCGTGGAGGTGATCGT
>JBAZUN010000024.1:16120-26340 GCA_041661365.1 Candidatus Latescibacterota bacterium | reverse complement strand
CAGGACCACCGAGTAGAGCAGCGGTACCGCGAGCAGGACGAAGACCAGCGGCTCGTTGCGAATCAGGTCCAGCAGGGCTGCACCTCCTTGAGAGCGGCTGTCGGGTTCTGCATCCCTTCCCGTGACCAGGCCTGCCTGCCAGTGCCCCGGCGCCTACAGGGGAACGGCCTGCAGCAGTCGCAGGCGGAAGTCAGCACTAGGCATCCCGGGCGGCGCCAGGACGAAGGCCGGTGCCCTCGCCAGCCGGTACACCAGGCCGGCACTCACCGGCACCACCAACCCGCCTTCCCGAGCACTCACGACCTGCAGGGGTGCTTCCTCGTAGCCCGCCGGTACGCCTGCCAGGAGATACGCTTCCGGCGCCGGCCACAGGCGTATCCCCTGCTTGCTTCGCACCACCACCTCGACCGGATCCAGCGGGACTCGGACTCGAGCCGCCTCGTCGTCCAGTGAGTAGGCGGTGGCCGTGTATAGGGCCATGAGCTGGTCGGCGGTCTGGAAGAGGAAGACGCGCAACCCAGCGCTGAGTCGAAGACACTCGGTCTGTGCCGCATCCAAGAGGAATGCTGCGTCCGGGACGGTCAGGTGGTACGGAATCTCCACGACGTTGGCCAACCCCAGGATCCGCCGCAGGTTCAGGGAATACTTCGTCACGCACCCCTCGAAGCTGGCCCCCCAGGCCGCAGCCTCCAGGACCCTGGCATCGATCGTGTATCCACGTTCAGCGAGCATGGCCCGCAACTGAGCGCCCACGGCCAGGGAGTGAAACGCGGTGTCGAGCTCCTCTTTGTTGCGGTCTGACTTCGGCTCGTCGATGGCCGATCGGAACCCGGCCAGGACGCCCTGGTCCACCTTGGCCTTCTCGGCTGATCGCAGCGCCACCTCGGGATCGCCGTTCGCATCGAGGAGGAAGCAACGATCCCCGAGGATCGACTGCGCCAGCGCGCAGAAGTCGCGCACCGGTCCCCGACTCTCGCCGGGCCACGGGATGATCGCCAGGCCTTCCGTGGTCCGCATCTGCCGCACCCGGGCGCGCCATGCGGCCGCGCACCGGGTTTCACACTCCAGGTAGGATGTGTAGCTGTCGGACAAGGCCGCATGTGCCGCGAGCTCGGTATAGCAGAAACCGTGTATGTGGAAGCAGATCCGGTCGAGTCGGTGCATGGTGCCGCTGACCTCCAACGAGGCGCGTAGGACGGCGGCCTTCTGAGTGAGGCACCCGAAGTTGCCGCGACCCTCTGCACGACCAGGACGCGGGGTCCGTCGCCGAGCCTGTACGGCTGGAGTTGTTGATCTAGCGGGAGCGACGGGATTGCGGGGTTGCCAAGTGGTCAAGCCGGGACATGAGCAGTCGTACCCGCCGCGACCGGGTGTCTGGGCGACCACGCGGGACCGAGCGGTGCAGCGTGCGGAAAAGGAAAAGCGTCAGCAGACCAACGCTGACGCTCCCGGTTCGCTCGGTTCCGTTCGGGCTACTTGCTGAGGTACAGTACGTTACCCCGACGTGTTACCTTGTAGCCCTTCGCCTCCCACCCCGGCTTCTGCTTGGCCGCCGATTCCGGGGTTTTGTACTCGCGCTTGTCGCTGGCAGAGGCCTTGGCCACGTTCACGCTCCTGTTAGGGAATTTCGTAATACCTTGATACGCAATAAGATAATCATGTCGCGGGGTGAACGCAAGGCGCAGGCGGGCTGCGGTGAGACGCCAGTCGCTCGAGCGCAGACCGCCTTACCCGGGCGTCGCCATCGGCGCTAGTACTCCAGATGGATCTCCAGCAGGAATGCCTCATCCCGCGGTTCCCGTCCTCGAGGGTTCTCAGGAGCAGGCCCAGGGCCAAGTCCGCCGGCGGGCCGCCCTGCACGTACCGCTGCCCTAGGTAGTGTACGGCCATGAGGCGCGAGCGCCAATGCGGCAGGTCCAGGACACGGGCGAACCCCTCCCGACCGGTCAGACCGATGCGCGCCAGGGTCTGCGTGGTCTCCTGGCTGAAGAGCCGGCCACCGGACGGATACGCGCACAGCAGGCCGAACACCCGCTCTGCCATCGCCTCGTCCGGCGCGCTGTCTCGGAGGACCTCCTCGACCATCTCGAACATGTCCCTTCTGAGTCGCTTGCGGGCGTCGTGCAGCCTGCGCTTGACGGTGCCGACGGGAACGGCCTGGATGGCGGCGACCACGGCCAGCGAATGCTCCCCGAGGTAGTGCAAGGTCACCGTCTCCCGCTGAGCCTGGCTGAGCCGCCCCACGGCAGCCATCACCTGCTGCCGCAGCTCGGCTTGCTCGATCTCCTCCTGGGATGACGGCCTCTCAGTGGCCGGCTCCGGGGCCACCTCAAACCCGACGTTGCGCTCCCGGCGCCTGAGAAGGTTGATCGAGCGATTGATGGCGATGGTCCTCAGCCAGGGACCCAATCCCTCGGGCTCTTTCAAGCGGCCCAGCCGGCCGTACGCCTCTACCAAGGTGGTCTGGGTCACGTCGTCAGCGTCGTCGTAGTCTCGGACGCGGGACAGCGCAATTGCGAAGATCGCGTCCTTGTACCGCGCCACGATCGCGCCGAACGCCCGCGGGTCACCGTCCGCGGCGAGCGCCACCAGGGCTGCATCGTCCGCGGGCACCTCCACCTGCTGGCGTTCCCCCATGGTTCCTGTCTGTCGGAGCGATGGTAAGGTTCGCTCTGCGCCAGGAGCCCCCCGGCTCCCCTCTGGCCGCAGCCATTCTACAGGCGCTTCACTCATAGAACAACCAGACGGCCCGCAAGGTTCGGTCCCAAGGCCGTGATCCTGCTCTATCCGGGACGAGAGACCGAGTCCATCTCCCGGCATTCGCTGAGGTTACCTGATTTCCACCGGACGGGTGTGCACGCGGCACCCTCGGTGATCCACCGACCGGGCAAGGGACTGGAAGCCCGGTGGTCGAACGCATCGCGCGCGATCCTAACTGCTGGCGGGCCTATCGGCCTTCTGCCGGGTACGGACTCAGGTGGGTGGCTGGCGCCGTCTGTCCGGGCGCAGGGCCCCAGGCACCCCGGGGGTGCAGCAGGCCGCCGTCAACCCGCGGCAGGGGCTGACCCGACCTGAGCCAGGGTCGCTGCCGGTGCGTCCTGGCCAACGCCGCCCGGTGGAGGACGTGGGCGCTGGGTGGCTGTATTACCCAGTGCTGGATGCACCGTGGGGTATGGGAATCCTTTGGGCTGCCGGACTCCCGGCGCCGCCTGCCGGATTACCTTGACATTGTCGCTACGGCCGGGTTTCCTTGAGCCGGAGGAGAGGTTGGCAAGACAGGCCGGAGATGGCTGCTCGGCGGCTGGTGAGTCCTGACCCTGCGCAACGGCGGCGGTGACGAAAATGGATCTGTGGCAGGACGATATGCTGGCGCGGCTGAGCGAGCTGTTGGCCGGTGACCCGGCGGTCAGGGCTCTGATCCTTACCGGGTCGTTGGCCACGGAGGTACCGCCGGATCCATGGTGTGACGTGGATCTCAAGGTGGTGCTGGCCGATGCGGCCGTGGGCAGCTACTACCCCTCTCCTGCCTGGTTGAGCGGGCTCGGCGAGCTCATCGCCTGGGACGCCGCGGACCACGGCGCGACCAGAGTGCTGCGCGTCTGTCTCGCGCCGTTCCGGCGCCTGGACCTGTCCCTGATCCCGCGAGCCAGTCTGGAGGCCCTCGCGGGGCCGCCGTCTGAAGCTATCCTTGCTCGAGGCAAGGTGATCTGGTCACGGGAGCCCGACCTGGGCACCTACCGCCTGCGCGACGGCGCGGACTGCCCGGCAATGCCCCGGGACTCCGAAGGCGTGCTGAGTCATCTGGAGCAGATGAGCACGGCCTTCTGGTTCAGGATGACCATCGCTATCGCCAAGACGGTTCGGAACGATCTGCTGGTCGCCGCCCATCTGGCCCTCGATCTGGCGCGCGACTGCCTGGTGCTGCAGATGATGCTGCGGGATCGGCGTGCGGGCACCATGATCCACCGGTACGGCGGGTGGGGCAACGAGCTGGTCGCGGAGCTGGCCTGGCCCGCGGCGTGCGGCAGCGGGGAGGCCATCTTGCGTGTAGTGGCCCAGTGTGGAGCCACCTTCGATCGGCTGGCAGCACAGGTGGCCGGTGAGTACCAGCCGCGGTTCGCATGGGTCCTGCCGGCGATACGCGCGGCCATTGCCGCGGCCCCTACCTGAGATCGCCTAGCACAACGCCGCCGCTCGCGGCTCTTGATATCGGGATCACTGGCGCCGCGTCGCCTGACGCCGTCGCCGCTCACCCGCGACGCCCTGACACCATGGCCTATGCGGACTGACCTCGGACGGCAGGAGCAGGGCCTTTGGCCAACTGGCAGGCCATTACCAAGGAGAAACGCGATGCATACGCTCCTTCACCGGTCGTGCGCTGTTTGCTTGACCGCAGGTGCTCTTGCGGGTTGCGCGCCCCCACCGTCGGGACCATGGCCCGGTGACAGCCGGATCGCCGTGGCCGTCACGACGCAGCTCTACGCCGGACCCCACCCGGGTCTGTTCACCAAGATTCCGGACCAGGACCGGGTACCGGGGTCACCCGTGAAGTACAAGCAGCTGTCGGCCGATAGCGCCGCTATCGCCATCAGAGACACGCTCTACGCCGCGTTGGATGACAGCCTGACGGCCTTGGGCTACATACCTGTTCTCGTGACGCATCGGGTTGGTGCCCTTGACTCGCTTGCCTCCCTGATGCCGCCCAACTTGCAGGCGGCATCTGTGCTGCTTGCCCGACTGGCCTCTGCTGAGAGGACGGGGAGCATCCTCTGGGCAGGCTGCGTGATGGACAACGCCATACGGAGCTACGGACGTGAAGGAGCGAGCGGGCCCGAGCTGGGTCTCACTGATGGAGCTGTCTTCACGTGGACGGACTCGACGGCCACCCGCGGTGTTGCCTTGACTAGGCTGACGAGTCCTCCGAACGTGAAGATCGTCGAGGGGGCAAGCCCGGCAGGAACCGATCTCTACTCCCCGATGCCCATCGAGGAATGGACTCGGAACGTGTTGGCGCCCAGCGTCCTGCGCCAGGTCTACCCCTATCCCGAAAGGAAGCCGGTGGTGCCGCATTGATCGGTGGATCTCAGGTTGCGACGGCTACGCGCGCCACGGCGACCGCGTCGTCTGCGTCTCGCCGGCCGGGTGCCACCCTATATGTAGCACCGGGGCCGGTGGAGGGAAAACGCTTCGCGGTGGGGCCGTCCTGGCCGTGCGTGGCCGCGATGGGGGCTCACCCACCGAAGCCGCAGGCCAGCGTCCCTTTGTTTACTCCGCTAGAATCCGCACGTTCCGCGCGTGCGGGCCGACGGTGATGCGACCTTCATTGGTCGTCCTGACCGGCCGGCCGTTGATCGTCAGGCGACGCACGGTCACGTCCTCGGTGGTGTGGGTGTCGTCGTACCCGCTGAACTCGGAGGCCGGCACGTGCTTCGGGGTGCTCACCTGGATGTCCTCGAACTGCACCCCGCGCACGTTCCCCCGCACCGGGTCCCGGTTCCAACCGGTCTCCTTGATCTCGACCACCATCAGGCGCGGGCAGAACCCGTAGTCGTCCTTCAACGGGTACCGCTCGCCCTTCTCCCGCTGGATGAGGGCCGGCAGCGGGTTGGCGTCCAGCTCCACCCGGATGTTCTCGAAGCGGACATTGGTGACCAAGGCCCGGTCGCCGTGCTGGATGTCCAGGGCCACGTGGTTGACGCGGATGATGTCGCAGTTCCTGAAGGTGATGTCCCGCATCAGGTCAGCGCAGGTCTCGGCACCGATCTCCAGGGCTCGGCCCCAGTCGTTCCAGATGACGCAGTCGGTCACCAGGATATCCTCCATGTCCTGGTCGTCGGTCACCGCGTCTTTCCGGCCCTTCAGCCCCTTGAGCGCGATGCAGTCGTCGAAGGCCCGCACGAAGCACCGGTCGATCTGCACGTGCTGGCAGTTCACCAGGTCGATGCCGTCCGAGTTGTACCGCCACAGGCCGATGAGCTTGAGGTTGGCGATGCGGATGTTCCGGCTAGCCGACGGGATCAGGGTCCAGCTCGGAGGATCCCGCATGACGATCCCGTCGACGACCACGTCGGCGCAGCGGTAGCAGGAGAACGCCCCCCAGACGCCGCCGTCGCGTTCGTACCCGCTCAGGTCGAGGATCCCCCGCCCCAGCACCCGGATGCCCTGGGCTTCCCTGGCCGTGATGGCGCCGTGCACCACGGCGCCGCCGGCCAGGTACGCGGTCTCGCCGCTGTGCAACTCGATGAGCCCGGGCCGGTGGATCCCGGGACCGAAGTACCGCACCGCCGGGTCGTCGGGGTCCGGGCGGTATTCTTCCGGGGGACTGGCGAACAGATGCAGGGCGTGGTGGTAGCCGTTGACCTCGACGGTCACCTGGACCGGCCGCTCCAGGGTGAAACAGATGCGGTTGCCGTTAAGGACCGGACTGATCTGCAGCGAGAGCGGTCTGGTCTCGACGCTGTCGACCGGCCGGCGCGAGACGACCTCCACGGATACCGGTCGACCCATATCCCAGCAGGCGAAGGAGGCCAGCTCGGTCTGGTCGAGGGGACGCTGGTACCCCGGCCAGATCTGGTTGAGCGGCACGGCGGACACCCGCGCCTGGTACACGAAGAGCGGCTGACCGTCGATGTACACCGCGAAGTCATCGGACGCCGACTCACCGGCCGGCCCGGGATGCAGGATCACGTCGGCATTGGCCACGGAGGCTCCTCTGTCATGGCCGGGCAGGCCCCGGCAGGTCACGGCGTTGGTGAACTGCCCCAGGTACCACTGGTCCAGTTCGGCAGGCGCGTCCAGCGGTCGTTCCTCAATCCACGAACGCCGCGCTGTAGAGAACCGCGTTCGTGCCCCGCACCGAGATCCGCACGTGCCGGCCGGCGAGGTCGGCTGGGCTCCTGCCCGACCTCCACCGCACCTCGCCCTCCTGCGTGTTCCCCGCTAGCGGCTCGCACTCCGCGTGGGTGAAGCCGGCGATCTCACCGCCGTACCCCGGTCTCTTCAGCGCCACGGTGACCGGCTCCTTGGAGACGAAGTTCAGCCGCAGGCGACCGGCTGGACAGAGGAGGGGCAGGGTAGAGAAGGTGCCCTCGCCCTCGGTTTGTTGGCCCACGAGTCGGTTCTTCGTGAAGGTCGCCACGCAGAGCGTGGGCGTCTCCTGCTGCCGCGCCTCGTCGTGCCGGGCCGGGGACGCGTAGTAGTAATACCAGTACTCGTCGCCCCGGAGGATCGGCTCGTTCAGGCCCGGGTACGCACCGCCGCCGTCCAGGCTTCCCGGAGTTCCTGCCTGCAGGATCGGGGAGCGCGAGGGCATCCGGTGCCAGCTCGACCCGTCGGGGCTCTCGATCAGCTCGATCCAGCTCGTCTGGGTGGTGAGGTCGTAGACGCTCAAGAACCCGAGGATGCGGCCGGCCATGCGGAACGCGGTCTGGTTGTAGAAGTTGGTCCCTCGGTCATCGCCGTGGCCGGGGGTGATGATCCAATGGGGCTCGCTCCATCGCTCGAAGTCGTCGGAGGTGCTGAGCATCCGGCTGCGGTTGGCGCCGACGCGGTCCTTGAGGAAGGCGTAGTACCGTCCGGTCGCGCGGTCCCGCCACAGGCACTCCGCGTCCTGGGTGGGGAGCATCGCGCCGATGCGCCTCCAGGAGAGGCCGTCGGCCGAGGCAAAGGGGAACCCGCCGCACAGGTCCGGGTCGTGCCGGTCGTGATGGTACACGAGCATCTTGTAGCGGCGGGAGAGGTCGGGGTCGTCCTCGTCCTCGATCACCGACAGCGAGTCGTTGAAGTACCCCGGCCACTGCCAAATGATATTATTGCCCGGGAAGGCGTCGGCGAGGAGCCGGTCGACGACGGGGCGGCGCCAGTCGAGGCCATCGTCGCTCTCGGCGTAGCAGGCGACGTGCCGCTCGGTGCCGACCTCGGCGTTGTCGATGACTACGGTCCTGTCGACGGCCGAAACCGGGAAGGTCGTGGAATAGAAGAACCGGTACTTCCCGTCGACCTCGCTCCTGATCACGCTGCCCCAGTGGATCCCGGCCGACTCCCAGGGCCGCTCGGCCCGGAAGACCGGGTTGCGGTCGAGCTTGCGCAGGGGCTCCAGGCGGTCGTAGCACTTCTCGCGCTCGGCGATCGCGGCCGGGCTGAACAGGACTTCCCTCACTATGCCCATCGTGTCTCCTCTACTAGACCATGCTGGTCGGTCGTGTCAGACGTAGATCGCGTACACGCGCGGCAGGTCATCACCCCGGCGCTACAGCCGCACCTGCACCCGCACCCGCTGCCCGCCGCGTTCGGTCAGCGCGTACCCCTGCCAGCGAACCGGGCAGTCCAGGCCGTCCGGACCCGTGACGGTCCCGCCGGCGAAGCCGGGGATCGGCTGCAGCCGATCGTCGAGCAGGTCGACGGCCAGCCCGGCCACCCCGTCGGCGTTCACGCGGAGCTCGCCGCCGACCTCCGGCAGCGAGACCGGCGTCGCCCCGGGCTCGCGGAAATGGATGCCGTCGTTGGACGCCACCAGCCCCAGGTCGCAATTGATCCTGGCGAAGTCCTCGCCAAAGGCCTGACTGTGCCACAGGCCGTACACGCCGACACAGACCGAGCCCAGGCTGGCCGCGCCCACGCCCAGATGCACCTGGTCGTAGGGGTTGTTCGCGCCGCGCTCCGCCGGGTCCGCCGGCTCGGGAAGCGCGAAGGCCACGCCCACAGGTCAGGCCAGCGGTCGAAGTCATGCGTGACATGGGCCACGCCGGTACGCCCGCCGCCGGCGCCGCCCTCGGTGCAGGCGGCGCTCCAACTGCTGCCGGGGAACGCCTGCGAATGCACGATGTACCGGCCGTCGTGCCGGATGAAGGAGCAGTGCTCGACGAACTGGTTGACGAAGGGCATGGCGGTCACGGTCCATCCCAGGCCGTCGGGCGAGACCGCGCAGGCGATGCTCGGCAGGCTGCCGTACTCCGGGATCACCGGCTCGGTCTGATCGGGGAAAAACTGGTATACCATCTTGTACCGGCGGGCAGGATCGGGGTCGGCGTCGTCCCTGATCACGGCCGCGCCGCTGACGATCGTGTGCGGCAGGTCGAGGGCGTTGTTGTCGCGGCTGCCCTTGAAGAGCACCTGACCCAGCGCCGGCTTGGTCCAGGCGATGCCGTCCTCGCTCTCGGCGTAGCACAGGGGCCCCTGGCCCACCTCGCGCCCGGCCTGCGCCCCGAGGAGCCAGTCCGGTCTCCTGGCGACCTGCTGCATCTTCCGCGGAGGCCAGTCCGGGTTCAGCCCGCGGTGGCAGGCATAATACCACATCCGGAACCGGCCGGCGTCGTGCAGGACCGTGCCGTAGAAGTGGGCCGCCAGGTTGTCGGGAGCGCTGCTCTCCGCTGGACTGGGGGTGAGCACCGGCTCCTGACGCACGGCGGGCTGGCCCAGGTACAAGCAGACGTTGCGGCGCAGGGGCAGCGAGACGTCGTCGATGGCCAGCAGCACGTGGCTCATGGTCCGACTCCCTCGTTTGGGTCGGGTGGCGTGCCGGGATGAGTCGGCGTGGGGGGTGGGATCGATCCTGCTGACCGCAGCCACGCTGCCGCCTCGTCATGCCACTCCGGGTAACTGCTGTGCCCCGGTATCGGCAGCACGTGCAGGATGACGCACGGCGTCAGGCCTCGCGCCGCCGCCGCGGCGTTCAGCGCCTCGGCAAAGGCAGCGGCCCGGTCGGTGCCCACGCGCGTGTCGGCATGGCCGATGGTGATCCAGGCGGCGCGCTCGGCCAGACTCGCCGCGGCGTTCACCAGTGCTGATCGTCTGACCAGCGGGCTATCCTCCTGCCCGGCGAACTCGCTCAGGGCGCGCAGGTCCGTCACCGGCGCGAAGGCGGCCACCGCGCGGATGCGCGGGTTGTCGGCGGCGGCCTGAAAGGCCATGAACCCGCCGCGCGAGGTACCGGCCGCGGCGATGCGGGCAGGATCCGCAATGCCCGTCGCCACCAGGTGCTCGACCACGCCGTTCGCCCGGTTCTGGAACACCGAGACGATGTCCTCGCCGGCTGCGGTTCGCGCTGCCCAGCCCGCCAGCTCCGGCGGCTCGCCGACGCGGCGGTCGGCGCCGTGGCAGGGCAGATCCAGCGACACCGCGTTCCAGCCCTGGGCGTAGAGCATTCGGCCGACGCGGCAGTACGGCTCGGTGGTCAGCGTGTCGACCCCGGCCATGGCCAGCAGCAGCAGCGTCGGCGCTGG
>JBAZUN010000024.1:0-16110 GCA_041661365.1 Candidatus Latescibacterota bacterium | reverse complement strand
CTGGTCCGGCCGCGTGGGGCGGCAGCATCACGAACGCGGTGCCGGCGTCGGTAGTGGATACCGTTGGCTCCATGGATCGGCTCCATCGCCTGGCTAACGGTCCGCCTCCATGGCCTCCACCGCGGATCGAAAGCTGGCTGAAGCTGTACGCTTCCCGGACGCCTGAGGCAACCCGTCCGGCCAATGCGGGGGAGCTGGCCGCGTCTGCCTCATCCGAGGCCGGTGTTGTCGAGGGCGGTGCGGCGGCGCTGAATGCCAAAATCCTTGGCAGTCATCCTAACTCCTTATTCCAGAGTCGAATAGCGCGATCTACCCCTCCGGGATGCCCATTCCCTGGGCGCCTCCGTAGGTTCTCGTCAGGCTCGGATATCATTCATGTAACCAATTCGCGTACAACGTAATACGAGGCTTTATCCTAGTTCCTTGGCCACCTGGCACGGCAGTTGCGATACCCCTGCCAAGAGCGCACCGCAACCAGGAGGGACCCAGTGAACGTGACCAGCCCTATCACCCAGCCTAGGACCCGGACCCGCACCTTCGACCGCGTTGTCACCGGGGCTTTCACGGCTCACCTGTTCATCCTGTATGCCGCCGGCTGCGCGCGTGCCGTGTACGCCGCCGCGCAGCACCTGGCCTGAACCCCAACCCTCACCCGGAGGTGCACCCGTGCACGACCTGGTACCGATCACCCTGCTCGTGGGTCTGTTCACCTGGCTCATCGTTCGGCGGTACTGCAGTACCCAGGAGAAGCTACAGTTGGCGGCGATCGAGCGCGGCCTGCTGAACCTGCCGGCTCCGGCCCAGCACGACGGCCGCCGGACCGCCTGGGTGCTGATCGCCCTGGGCGCCGGATTCGGCGTGGCCGCTCACGTCACCCTGTCGCTCAGCCCGGAAGTCGAGGTGTCGCCCCTGGCGGTCAGCATCTGGGGCCTGGTCCCGGTGCTGGTCGGAGTGGCGCTCGGCGAGTACCACCGACGTAGCCGCAAGGAGCGGGAGGCTCAGGGGGCAGCGGCCTGAGGAACAACTGGGGTGGAAGGCGTGCTCACGCTCCCGTCGACGCCATCCCCAGCGACGGGATCACCACGGCTTGACCGGTCTCGATGGACTGCTCGGCGCAGATTGCCAGGGCGGTGGAGTAATAGGCTGACTCCACGGCCTCGCGCGGCGGGTCGTGCTCCATGATGCGGCGGTAGAACTCGTTGCGCAGGTTGTCGTCCCCACCGCCGTGGCTACCGCCTTCGTACGGCGGCTTGAACTCCTCGGTCCGACGCTCTCGCGAATGGCTGTACTCGAGGCGGATGAGGAAGCGACCAGGGTTGTCGTAATAGCCGTAGATCTTGCCGCGCGTGCCGACGAACCAGAATTCCCGGGTGTAGTCAGGGGTGAAATGGCACTCGTGGAAGGTGGCCTTGCCGCCGTTGGCGTAACTGATGCAGAGTTCTGAATTGTCGTTCAGGTCCATCGCCTTGCTCCACACGCAGTAGTCCGGCTTCTCGATCACCGCGCCGTAATCCATCGTGAATCCTTCGTGGTGTACCCGGTACGGACACTCGGCCGCCCGGGTGCACTCGCGGCAGCGCAGGTCGGGATCCTCCTTCCCGCCGTAGAAATCGAGCCCGCCGATGCCGTACACCTTGACCGGATGGCTGCCCATCAGCCAGTTGAGCAAGTCCAGCGAATGCGACGCCTTCTGGAGGAGCAGCGTGCGGTAGAAGCCGCGCTGACGCGCCGGATCGTGGAAGAAGTAGTCGCCCCCTACCGAGACGTTGTCAAAGGCGTGACCGATCTTGATGTCGCCGATCCGTCCGGCCTCGGCGAACTCCTTCAACTGGCGGAACACCGACACTTCCCGCAGCTCGAAGCCGATCATGAAGATGCCCGTGGCCTGGCGCGCTTCGTCGATGATCCGCCGCGCGTCGGCGACCGTCTGGCAGAGCGGTTTCTCCACCAGCACGTGCTTGCCCGCGCGTAGGGCGGCGATGGTGGGCTCGACGTGGTGCGGGTCGTTCGTCGCCACCAGCACGGCATCCACGTCCGCCTTTACCAGCATTTCGTGCAGGTCGGTATGGTACGTGACGCTGTCGCCATACCGCGCTTCGATCTGGCGGAAGCGCACCGGATCGAGATCGCAGACGGCACAGAGCTCGAACCCAGGATGGCTGCGTCTATCGTATTGGCCGGCGAGGTAAATCCCGCGGCCGCCCAGGCCTACCACGGCGGTGCGAACCGGCTTCGTCACAAACGTCCCTTTCTGCGCGCGGGACCGGCCCCTCAGTCAGGGCACCCCGCCGCCACATGGCGCATGAACTCGTCAAATCGACAGCGTCCGGTTTTCCTGGGGTGAGGAAACACGCCGGTCTCCAGCACCATCGCCGCGCGTTTCGCGTGCAGCCCCCCGGTCTTGTCGATGAGCTGTCCCCACCAGCCGAAGCCGCCTTGGGAATCGGGTGGGCTCACCTCCAGCGACTCCCGATACGACGCCGGGAACAGGCTAAGGAAGACCGGCAGATCGTTGAGCCAGGAGCCGCAGAACACTTCAGCGATTTCGTAAGGCTCGGTGGTGGCAGCCGCCTCGCCCAGTTGGCGCAGGGAGTGGAAACAGGCGGGGAGATCGTCAAAGGGCGAGGACGGCATGCAGTTATTGCGGATGTGCAGCGAGATCGCGCTCGTTTCCGGATGCGCGTGATAGCGGAGATTGCCGAACCATCGCAGCCCGGCATAGTCCCTGTCGCTGGTCAGCGGCCCGGCGCCGAACAGGGGAGAGGCATACGTCAGGAAGCGTTCCACGCGGTCAGGCGCCGGGACGGCATCGTCGGTCAGCAGCAACCTCTCGGCGCGCGCCAGGAAGTCGCACCAATTGCACGTCGAGGGGAGCATCCCACGCCACGGCGTCCGCGTAATGGCCAGTTCGTCAAAGCGTCCGCCGTCCTCGTGCAGAACGCGCAGCAGGTAATAGGCTTCTACCCGGGCCATCGCCGTCATCAGCGCCGCGGTATACGGGCGCGGGGCGCAGAGGTGATGGGGCACGGCATTCCTTCCCCAGCATCGACCAGATTCGGCGCGACAGCCTGGGGCCAGTCAGGGCAGCGGAGGGATACGGCCAGGCTGCTCCGGTCGACTCGCCCCCGCCCAGGCGGCGCCCGGGACGGGCCTGAACCTGGCGCAACCAGGGTCTCTCTGACCTTCGGCTTTATTTAAGCTCGATATGACTGAATATACGGCACGTGGCCAGCCGTATGGCGTGCTGGGCAGAAGGAGGGTGATCGGCCGGCGGTACGATGCGGGTCATCAGGGAAGGCGGAGCAGGTCGAAGAAGACCGACGTCGTCAAGATCATCCGTCTCCTGCGGTGGTGGAGGTTCTGCAGAGCCAGGGCCAGACCGTGGCCGAGGGCTGCAGTGGTCCTGGGCGGATAGTGTTTTATTCTGCCACTGCACGTCGTAGATTCGTCCGCGCGAGGCCGCGCTCTGGAGGTGTCGATCGGCCTCGATCGATCTCGAGGGAGCCCCCTGCTAGGGCGACCGGCCGCCGGTGAACCCATGCTCAACCAAGGAGGACGAGATGGGCCGACCTACCAGTCCGAGTGCAGGCGCCCGGTATCAGGCGCCGCTGATCACGACGGTGGACCTGCGAGGGTGGTGGGATTTCCCCGGCCGCAGCGTGCGGGGGGCCTTCCAGCGCGAGCTGTCCCGCGAGGTGGCAGCCTTCCCCGACGGCCGCCAGCAGCCCTGGGGGATCCCCTTTGACCTGGCCGGGGCCCGGGCCAGGGCGCGGGTCATCCTGGTGACCGCGGGCCGCCAGGTGCGGATCCCGGTGTCGGCCCGGGCCGCGTACCTGTGCGTGCTCCACGTCTTCCGCAAGTCGCCCGACGACCCGACGGGGTACGTCGAGGCGCAGCCGGTGGCCGAGTACGAGATCGTCTACGCCCGTGGAGCGAGCCATGTGGCGCCGGTGCGAGCGCGGCTGGAGGTGGAGGTGCCCGAGAGTCCGGGGCCGGCGCAGTTAGCCGTCCCCTTCACCATGCCGACGACTACCGATCCCGAGGCCGTGCCGCCCCCGGCGGCCTGGGGACGGCTGCAGTTCGGGGTGGCCGGCGGTCCGGGCCAGCCCCTGCTCTATGCTCTCCGCAACCCGCGGCCGCGCGCCGAGATCGAGGCGCTGGTGATCCGGGGGCTGAGTCCCTCGCCGCTGCTGGTGGCCGGGCTCACCTGCTATACCGGCAGCGACCACCCGCTGCGCCATCTGGCGCGCCGGTATTACCGCGTCACCACGGCGGCCGGCGAGCCGGCCCAGGTGGCCGAGCTCCAGGTGCAGTTAGGCGCGGTGGCGCGCGCCGACCGGACCACCGGGCCCCGCGGCGCGGCCTGGCTCAAGGCACCGTACGCCGGGGCCGACGAAGCCGATGAGGCTCCCGCGGCCGGCGAGACCATCTATTCGATCTACGGGGCGGCCGACGCGGTGGTGACCGCCAAGGCCAAGGGACGGTCGCGGCCGGCTAGGCTGTCGCTGGGCGAAGCCTATACGCACGGTCGGTCGGCGCGGGACGGCCTGGTGCTCGAGCGGCTGGGGGGGCGCAAGCAGTGGATGGAGGTCGAGATCATCGATGCCTCGACCGGCAAGCCGACGCCGGTACGGCTTCACCTGTCGGGCGCCCGCGGCGAATACCTGCCTCCCTACGGCCACCACGAGCAGGTCAACGCCAACTGGTTTGAGGACTACGGGGCGGACCTGCGCGTCTCCGGACGGCAGTACGCCTACGTGCCGGGCCGCTTCACCACCGATCTGCCCACCGGCCCGCTGTACGTGGAGATGACCAAGGGGTTCGAGTACCGACCGACCCGCCTGCGGGTCAACGTCCAACCCGGACAGCGGCAACTGCGGCTGACCATCGAGCGGTACCGCGACTGGCGGTCGCAGGGGTGGGTGACCGCCGACACCCACGTCCACTTCCTCAGCCCCCAGACCGCCTGGCTGGAGGCTCAGGGCGAGGGGATCAACGTGGTCAACCTGCTGGCCAGCCAGTGGGGCCGGCTGTTCACCAACGTCGGGGACATCTCGGGCCGGGTCGGGGTGGTCGAGGACGACACCGTGGTCTGGGTGGGCACCGAGAACCGCAACCACATGCTCGGCCACATCTCCCTGCTCGGTACCCAGGGCCAGCCGGTCTACCCCATGTGCTGCGGCGGGGTGTTCGAGGCCTGGGTCGGTGACCCGGAGTACCGGGCGCTCAGCGAATGGGCTCAGGAATGCCGCGCCAAGGGTGGGGTGGTGATCCGGCCCCACTTCCCCTACTGCGGCTTCACCGAGGATCCGGTGCTCGCCGTCAAGGGAGCCGTCGACGCGCTGGAGATCCACCAGAGCCGCGGCGGTGGCTTCCCGCTGCAGGAGTGGTATCGGTACCTCAACAACGGGTACCGCGTGGCGGTGGCCGGCGGCACGGACAAGATGGGAGCGTACCGCGCCCTGGGCAGTCTGCGCACCTACGCCAAGCTGGATCCTAGCGAGCAGTTCACCTACGAGAGCTGGGCCCGGGCGATGCGGGCGGGGCGCAGCATCTCGACCAACGGGCCGCTGCTGGACCTGCAGGTCGAGGGAAGGCAGATCGGCGACTCGATCCTGCTCCCCGCTGGCGGCGGCACCCTGGAAGTCCAGGCCCTGGCGGAGAGCGCCTGGCAGGTGGGCACCCTCGAGATCGTCCACAACGGCCGGGTGGTGGCCCAGGAGCGGGCCCGTCGCGGCGCCGAGTCGCTGCGGCTGACGGCCCGGGTGGCGGTCAAGGGACCGGGCTGGATCGCGGCCCGTTGCGCGGGCGCACCCGCGCTGCCCTCCCAGTACATGGCCGCGCACACCTCGCCGGTGTACCTGCAGTGCAACGGCGAGACGGCCTACGACGGCCCCGCCCTCCAGCACATGCTCAACCTGACCCGCGGCGGGGCAGAATACCTGGCGACGCTGGCCACGCGCTTCAGCGAGGGTGACCACGAGCGGATCATCGGCGTGTACCGCGAGGTGGAGGAGCACCTGCGCCGGCGGCTCGAGCAGGGCAGGTAGGGCCGGTCCGATCCCGCCCGGGCGACGGACCCCGCGGGCTCAGCCGGTCGCGGGGCGCCGCGCGGCCAGATAATGGGATAGGCACCGCAGGGCGGCGCTGGCGCACAGCGGCCGCACCTGGTACGGGCAGCGCGAGGGATCGACTGGATCGCGCGGCCGCGACGCGGTCGGTGGCCCGGTCTGTCCCTCCGGGTCGGCGATCGGCTCGCTCTCGTTCCAGTTCCCCTCGTAGGCCGGGCCGTACGAGGCGTCCAGCTGCAGTCGGATCAGTCGGGCCAGGATCCGATCCCCGGCCCGCTGGTAGGCCGCGGCCTGTTCCGCCGCTCCGTCCTGGAGCATCCAGCGGATCGCGTACCCGAGCCCTTTGAGGAGCTGGAAGTCGGCCAGCTTGTAGTCGTGGTACCCAGCCTCGTACCCCTGGCCGGCCGCGGGCCGCGCCCCATCCGGTCGCGGCCGGGCGTTCAGTCCGTCCCCGGCGGGGAGCAGGCCCCGCGCCAGGAACCAGTCGAGCTGGCGCCGGACCGCCTCCCGCCACTCGGGGCGAGGGCGCGCCTGATCGAGGGCACACAGGGCCTCGACCGCCAGGGTACCGAAGAGGGCGTGCGGCCAGGCGGCCTCCGGCCCCCCGCCGCGGGCCTGCGCCCCGAACCCGGGGAAGTACCCGTCCGGGTGCTGCTCGGCCAGCATCTGTGCCGCCATCTCCTCCGCGGCGACAAGCAGCTCGTCCCGGTGAAGCACGGCGTGGTACTCGACCGCCTGCATCACCGCGATGGTCACCTCGCGCAGGTTGGTCTCGGCGTAGCGGATCGCGGTCAGGTGTTCAGCGGCGTACGCGGCCAGCCCTTCGACGCCGGCCAGGACGTCGGGATCGCCGGTCAGCACGTAATAGTCGATCAGGGCCGTGACCCAGAAGTGGTCGGTGGCCCGGTCGGCGATCGAGCGGAAGCAGTGACCGCCCGAGTGGGTGTGCATCCCCCAGTAGGGATAGTGGCGCACGTCCACGTCCCACAGGTGCCGGCCCATGGGCGCCACCAGGTCCAGGATCGCGGCGTCGCCGCGGCGCCAGGCGGCCAGGAAGAGCCCGTGGATCGGGTCCTCCTCGTTGTTGTTCCAGTAATGGATGCGCGGGTGGGTCTTCAGCGATCGGTGCCGGTACTGGGTGGCGTACGGGCTCATTGCCAGGTACCGCAGGTCGCCCAGGTCGAACTTCCCGCGCACCCCGAAATGAGCCCGATGCCGCGCGAACCATCCCGTGGCCCGCTCCAGGGCAGCCTCGCCTTGCGGGTCAGCGGCCACGCTCGAGATCCGGCCCAGCACGCCTGCGTGGTCGACCTGGCGCGGGTGGGGTAGCGCCAGCGGCAGCTCAAGGTCGCGCTCGGCGACCCGTGCCTGCCAGCCTGCAAGATCGAGTGGGGTGGTGTCGACGATCAGCTCCTGGGTCTTCTGCATGCCCTGCACGGTTTCCAGGCAGCCGCGCTCGGGGTCGAAGAAGGCCAGGTACGGGTGACTGAGCAGGGCTCGGTACTGGCGATCGCGGTGGCGCTCGGCCGGGTCGGCGTTGGCCGGAAGGATCCGCTTGGCCGCCAGGCCGGCGTTGGCCGCGGCCGGCCATAGGCCGACCTCCAGGGAGTCGCCCGCCAGCGCCAGCTCGTTGGGGTACTCGTCGGCGAATCCGGGAAGGTGCAGGCTGAGCTGCTCGCCGGCCGACCCCAGAACCTGTACCCACCCCGGCGCCCGGCCACCGCTCGCCGCACCGTGGGCCAGCTCGACCACGTCCCCGTCCCAGTCGGTGCGCGTCAATCCGTACCGGTCGTGGTCCTGCTGCAGGAGCGAATACCGCGACGTGGCCAGGACCGTCTCACTGCAGTCGCCCTGCTCGGTGCCGAAGTGCACGGCGGCGGCGCGGAAGGCCAGGGGCAGGCGGAAGCGCAGGTCGCGGATGAACCGCGCCTCGGCCTCGTCGGGACAGGCGCCGTGCCGCCAGGACAGGCGGAGCCTGACCAGGCCGGAGCCGCGGTAGGCCTCGACCTGGACGACAAAGTCCAGCTATGACCGGTAGTTGCCGTGGCAGAGCTTGCCGGCCATGCGGACCAGACAGCGCAGCGGCCCGGCCTCGATGAGCGATACCCCCGCATCGGCCATCCCGAGCCCCCGGGCAGGCACGAATCCGGGGCCGGCCAACTGACTGGAGTAGATCGTGTCGTCCGCCTCTTGGGCCACCAGGCCGGCGTCGAGACGGGGGGTGGTAAGCGACATCCAGCTCCCGTCCCGGTGGCACTCCAGGTCGGTGAGGATCCCCTCGTCCCGCCGGTACACGTCCTCGGGCTGGTCGCGTCGCACGCTGAAGCGCAACTGGCCGGTGTCGATGCGCAGTCGGTCGCCGTCCACGGTGGCCAGCGGCGGGTCAGGGGGCGGTCCACCGCCGGCGATCTCGAGCTGTACCGACGGCGAGCCGGTCGGCGCGAAGAGCACCAGGGCCCACTTGACCGAGCCGTCCGGCCACCTGAGCAGCTCCCGAGACTGGGTGACCAGCGGGCCGCCGTCGGGGGCCAGGATCCGGATCCGGTCTGCCGTGGGGCAGGCTCCGGCCGCGAACGGCACGCTGGCCTGCACCGGGAGGCTCCCTGGTGGGGTTAAGCGGGAGAGGAGCAGCTCCATCAGGCCTCGAGACGCGCCTTGCCGCGGGCGCACGGATGGGGATAGTGACCGCGGTTCCGTCGTCGTTGGGTACGCGGTCCTCGTCCTGGCCGGCCAAGCGGGCCAGCGAGGTCAGGGGCACGCGGCGGACCAGCCGCAGGGCACAGTCGTGGGGATCCCGGAAGCAGAGCCCCGGCCAGCGGCAAGCGCTCCAGGATATCCCGCGCCAGGACCAGCCTTTGCGATTCCCGCTTTCCCGCTGGTCCATGGTCCACGTCGAAGGAGTAGACCTCGCTCTCCCAACCACTGGTGATGTTGGTCACCGGGCCGATACGGGCCTGTTGCTGGGCCGGGCCGACCTGCGCCCAGTGCGTCTGATCCCAGGCCGGCGGCTAACTAGTGCCTCCGGTGGACGATCGTCAAGCCGGGCCGAGCGCGCCCATAACCTGCTCGGACTGTTCTACTGAAGATGGGCCGCTTCGACGAGTCGATCGCCATGTGAGGTTGCTTTCAGCCGTGATATTGGCTTACCTTTGGCCGGAAGCTATCCTTTCAATTAGCCGAGTCACAACCTTGCGATTAGCCAAGGTGGAGATACGTGGTGACCAGAGGCACGTCGGACGGCCTGTACCCACGCTACGCGGAGGCGCGGCTGATCGAGGCACTGAGCGACACGCCCGTGGTGCTGATCCACGGACCGCGGCAGTGCGGCAAGACGACGCTGGCCCAGATCGTTGGGGGACGGCTAGGGTACGCGTATTTCACCTTCGACGACGAGGTCGTCCTGGGAGCGGCCACGGCCGATCCAGTGGGGTTCGTGGCCGACCTGCCAGAGCGCGTGGTGCTGGATGAGGTGCAACGGGTTCCGGCCGTGTTCCGGGCCTTGAAGGCCAGCGTGGATCGGCAGCGCCGGCCGGGACGGTTCCTGTTGACCGGGTCGACCAATGTGCTGCTGGTGCCGGCCCTGGTCGACTCGCTGGCCGGTCGGCTGGGTATTGTCCGACTGCATCCGCTGGCCCAGTGCGAGTTGGCCGGAGAGCGGCCCCGCTTCCTCGAGACGCTGTTCAAAGGTCGGTTCGGAGCGTTCAGTACCGAGCGTCTGGGGCGGGCCCTGGCCGAGCGCATCGTGGCCGGGGGATACCCGGCGGCCCTGGCCCGCTCAGCCCCGCACCGTCGGGCGGCCTGGTACCGGGACTACTTGAAATCCCTGGTGCAGCGGGATGTGCGCAGCCTGGCCCGAATCGGGTCGTTGGACGTCATGCCCCGGCTGCTGTCGCTGGCTGCCGGCCAGACGGCACGGCTGGTCAACATCGCTGGGCTGGCCGGCCCGTTCACCCTGAGCCGGCCGACGGTCCGCGAATACGTGACCCTGCTGCAGCGGCTGTTCCTGCTGGAGGAGCTGCCACCGTGGCACAGCAACCGGCTGTCCCGACTGATCAAGACCGCCAAGCTCCACCTGGGCGACACGGGGTTGGCGTGCGCGCTGTTGGGGATGAGCGCTGACGGGCTCTGGGAGGATCGCGGTCTGCTGGGACAGTTGCTGGAAACCTTCGTGTTCCAGGAGTTGCGGCGGCAGGCCGACTGGCAGACCGAGGAGGTCCGCTTCCACCACTTCCGCGACAAGGACGGCACCGAGGTGGACCTGGTGCTGGAGAGCGGCCCGGGGCTGGTCGCCGGGATCGAGGTCAAGGCTGGGGCCACGGTGACGGCGGCTGACTTCCGCGGTCTGCGCAAGCTGAGGGACGCGGTGGGAGAGCGATTCCGCGCCGGTGTGGTGCTGTACGACGGCGAAACGGGCGCGGCCTTTGGCCAGGCCTTGCACGCGGTGCCGGTCAGCCGCCTGTGGCGGGCCCCGTGACGCTGGGCAGGGCGGGGATGGAGGCCAACGTCGGTGCTGACCGGCCGGCGGGTCAGAGGTCGACCTACACCCGCGCCGCCGCTACCTTGCGGATGTCGTCGATCCCGTAGCGCAGGCAGGCGAGCCGGTCCAGGCCGACCCCGAGCCCCGCGGCGGCGCACCGGGAAGGATTGTGCCCGAGCCGTTCGGTCACCTCGTCGGCGTACCTCGCCATGCCGCAGACGCCCGACCAGCCTTGTCCGGGCCACTCCACGTCGACCTCCCAGCCGCGGCGGCTGTAGAGCTGGTACTCCACCTGGGTGATCCGCAGGCGTCCCCCGCCGCTGAGCCGCTCCACCAGGCCCACGGTGCTGCCCATGGCCTGCCACTCGTCCAGCCCCTCCTCGATCCACAGGGCTTCGGCCTGGTGGAAGGCGAGCAGACGCGTGGCCCCTTCGGCATCGCCCAGGCGGTAGACCTTGCCGGTGGTCACCAGTCGGCGAGCACCACCCCTCTGCCGGGCGGCGATGAGCAGGGAGACGGTCAGCTCCGGCCGTAGCCAGTCCTGTCGCTCCAGGTAGCCCAGGTACTCGGCCAGCCGCTCGGGAGCCGCGCCCCCGTACACGGCCTCCACCTCCCCGCGCTGCAACCGCTCCGGCAGCTCGACGACTTCCCATCCCTCGTGGTGACGACGGAACTCGGTCCAGAGCGCTCCTACCGGGTTCTCGGGCAGGGCGGTCAGATCAGGCACGGACAGCAGCTCGACGATCCGGCGCGGCAACTCGGTAGTGCTCATGGTCATCTCCCTTCGCAGTCGGTCGCGAACCCGCTGCAGACGCTTGCGCACGGCCGCCTCGGTCAGTCCCAGGTCTTCGGCCAGACGCTTCATCGTCCAGCCGCCGTGGTAGTAGCGCTCGCACAGCCGGCGGTCCTCGGTCGGCAGGGTCACCATGGCGCGGGCCAGCGAGGCCTGCTCCAGGTCCTCGTCCTCCAGCGCCGATGGTGCAAGCCGTTCCACCTCGACCGGATCGACGAAGGAGCGCCGCCGCGCCCGCAGGTGGTTGAGGGCTACGTCCCGCGCGATGCGCTGAAGCCAGGCCACCAGGGCCCGCGGGTCGCGCAGACCACCGAGGGCACGGTAGGCGCGTAGGAAGGCCTCCTGGGCCAGGTCCTCCGCCTCGTGCGGGTCGTCGACCACGCGGCGCACGGCCGCATGCACGGCCGCCTCGGTCAGCTCGACGATCCGGCCGTACGCCTCCACATCCCCCTGTTGGGCGGCCACCGCCAGCCTGGCCAGCCTGTCTCGCTCATCTGGATCCACGGTGACCTCGCCTAACAGGACACCTCGGCGGGCTCGTTGTGACCGGCCGTCCGTTATCGTCCAGGCCCCGCCGAACGCCGCTCGCCAGTAACAGGAGTCTATCCGCCAGCGCTCAGGTTGCCAGGGGGCAGGGGCGTGACGCCGGAGCGTCGGAACTCCCCGGTCTGGCCGTCGGACCGTCCCGGGTAACGTCGGTCCCACCGGGGCTCCAGCCCCGGGAGGGCGAGGCCTGCTGCTGGACATCCCGGGTGCCGTCCGTACAATCCCTGCAGCCGGTCCCCGCCACCCCAGCAGGAGCACACCGATGGCGACCACGCGCAGCAGCCAGCGAGAGCAATACGACCGCGACGGGTACGCGGTCTACCGCGGCGTCCTCGACGCGGATCTGGTCCACGAGGCCGGCTACCACGTGGACTGGCTGCAGCAGCAGCACCCCGATCTGCGGCCCGAGAAGCTGGGCCACACCCTGATGTCGGACGACCCCTTCTGGGTTCGCCTGGTGAGCGACGACCGCCTTCTGGACATCGCCCAGGAGTACGTCGGCCCGAACATCGCCTTATTCGCCTCGCACTACATCAGCAAGCCGCCCGGCGACGGGCAGCCCGTGCTCTTCCACCAGGACGGCTCGTACTGGCCGCTGGAGCCGATGGAGGTGGTGACCCTCTGGCTGGCCGTGGACGACTCCACCGCCGAGAACGGCTGCATGCGGGTGGTCCCCGGAACCCAGCACCTCGAACTGCAGCAGATGCAACGCGAGAGCGAGCGGCCGAACGTACTCGGCTCGCGGATCGACCCGGCGCTGGTGGACGAGTCCCGCGCGGTCGACGTGGTGCTGCAGGCCGGGGACGTGTCGGTGCACCACCCCAACGTGGTGCACGGTTCCAACGCCAATACCTCCCTACGCCGGCGCTGCGGCCTGACCATCCGCTACATCCCCACCCGCACCCGCATCGTGTCCGACGGCCAGTGGCCGAGCGCCTTCCTGCTGCGCGGCGCCGCCGTGCCAGGGATCAACCAGTACCTGCCGCGGCCGCGCTACCGGGAGGGGAAGCACCTGCGCTTCCGCGGGTGCGAGGCGTGGGCTTGAGCTGCCGGCAGCCGGCCGGGGTCCCGCAGCCGCTCGAGCCCTTGGAAGGCCTCGAGAAAGGTGGCCTGCGTCAGGTCTTCCGCGTCGTGGAAGTTCCGCAGCCGCGACAGGACCACCCCAAACACGGCGTCCGGTAGCGGTTGACGACCGGCGCGAAGCATTCGGGCCCACCCTCCAGCGCGGCGGACACGAGCGCTGCGTCGTCGTCCGGCCCACGCTCCTGCGAACGGCTCCGACGGTCTCTGCCCAAGGTCTCCTGGCCTGTGGGACGCGCCAGCCGCGGTGATCTGCCCACCGGCGCGCCGCCGGCCTTCGCAGCGCCTCCACAGCAGAGTCACACGAGCCGGACGAAAGGTTCAGTGCGGCGCGCGCCTGCCGCCTGGCCCGGCGCGAGGCGGGGGGGCCGGGGCACTGGCATCCGGCCGGGGAATGACTGGAATAAAGGCCCTGTGGAGGCGGTGGCCAAGCGAGTGGGCGTCGAGTGAGGCGTCGCGATCACCTCGGTTGTCCTCACCAGGGCGAACGCCAGCATGTTGACCCGCCCTCCAACAGGCTGTTTGTTTGCTCCACCGCCAGCCTCCCTTTGCGCGAGCAGGTCGACGTGGCCGCCGCCGATCGCGTGCTCCCCATGGTTCCCGCAGCCGGAGCCCTCCCTGCCCGCGTGGCCTGTGCGGCCGCGCTCCTGCTGGTGGCGATGCCGGCAGGCGCGGGCGACCATTACGTGAGCCCCTCGGGCGTGGCCACGTGGAGCGCCAGCGCCGACTCCCGCACCCCGTGCTCGCTGGACACGGCCAACGTCCGGGCGCAGGCCGGGGACACGGTCCTCCTGCAGACTGGGACGTACACCACCGGGATCGAGCCGGCGGGGTCGGGCCGGGCGGAGGCTGAGCCGATCGCGTACCGGGCCGTGGGCCCGGTGGTGGTGGCCGGGACGCGGTACGCCATCCACCTCGACGGCGTGTCCTACGTGTCGGTGGAGGGCGTCGACTTCCGCGATTGCGAACAGTTCCTGGTGATCCGCACCGGCCACCACAACCGGATCAGCCACTGCCGCTTCGAGGGCCGCCGCGGGGAGTCGCAGTGGATGGGGTCATGGGTGCACGAGAGCTCCACGCACAACCGGATCCAGAGCTGCGTGTTTGCGCGCTTCGGCTGGGTCAGCGGCGGCGACGACAAGGGCGTGCTGCTCGACATCGGGTACGACGACAGCACCACCGACGCCTCGGACGGGAACGTGGTCGAGGACTGCGCGTTCCACGGCGGTGGACACCACCTGTTGCAGGTGTGCGGTCGGCGCAACGTCGTCAGGCGCAGCTACCTGCACAACGAGGACTGGATGCCGTGCGGCCGCACGGGAGGTCGCTGCGGGAATCGCGGGGCCATGACCATCGGCCCCATGGCCGGACAGAACCTGTTCGAGGGGAACCGCTTTGCCTTCGCGGGTACGCCACCGGACGACAACGGTGCGGACGGTCTGGTGCTCCGCTCGCCCGGCAACATCGTGCGCCGCAACCTGTGCTACGCCAACGGAGCGGCCGGCATCGCCCTGGCCAGCATGCAGGTCAGCCGCCCCGAGGGGAATTACGTGTACGCCAACACCCTGTACCGAAACGGGTACGACGCGGAGGTCGACTCGTTCTGGCGCGGCGGCATCTCCTTCGGGAACTGGGGCCACGGCCCTATGCCGGGGAACGTGGTGATCAACAACGTCCTGCACGGCAACTGGAGCGGTGCCGCGATCACCGGGTACGGAGAGGCCGGCCCGCAGCAGATCCGCGACAACTGGACCGAAGGGGACGCCCCCGGGTTCGCCGACGATCGTCTGCCCGAAGACCCGGCAGACGCCAGCCGACCTGACCTGCGGCTGATCGCCGGCAGCCCCTGCATCGACCGCGGGGTCTTCCTCACCCGCGTCAGTGGCACCGCGGGTGAGGGCACCGTGCTGAAGGTGGAGGACGCGGGATTCTTCTACGACGGCTGGGGGATCCCGGGCGAGGAGGGTGACCTGATCCAGCTCGAGGATCAGACCACGACGACGCGGATCATCCGGGTGGACTACGAGGAAAGCGTCATCGCGCTGGCGACGCCCCTGGCGTGGCGGCCTGGCCAGGGGGTGAGTCTGGCCTACCGCGGAGCTGCCCCCGACCTGGGCGCCCTGGAATACGAAGGCCTGCCGGAGCCCATGCCGGACCGTTGAGTCTCACCGACCGCGCCGGCGTGGCCAGCGTACCGCTCGACGAAGGCCAGCGCAGCGGGGGGGCGGGGTGCAGCGGAACCCGGTCACCAGGATCAAATACCCCCCGGCCGAGCCGCCGGTGACGGTCAGGCGATCGGCGCTCAGGTCGAGCTGCGGGGCTCGGGCCCGGAGCCAGGCTCAGGCGTCCTCGACGTCCCGCTCGACAGGAGGCGCAGCTTGGCGTTGTGCACGATCACGTACCCACCTTGCGGCGTCAGCAGGAATTGGTCGCTCCAGGTGCGGCCCTCGTCGTCCGAGCGGCGGTAGTAGTACCCCTGACCGGAAGGATTGGCGAAGAGGATCTCCTCCGGGCCCCAGGCGCGGCCGCGATCGGCCGACCTGCGCCCGGCGATGCCACCGACCGTGTACGCCAGCAGCAGACCGCCGTCGGCCAGCTCGACGATGTCCCCCATGGCGCCGCGATACCCGTACTCCCCGCGGCTGAGGGGCACGGCGTGCGCGTCGAATAGCGTGGTTTCTGCCATGGTTCGCCTCCGGTCACCGGCCCCGCCGACGCCTTCCCACCGCCTGCAGCGCCCGGCGTACCGCTCCCAGCTCGCGGTCCGCCGCGTCCTCGGCCATGCCCAGCCTGCGGGCCTCGTCCACCTCGTAGTCCGAGGGCAGCCGGGCGGCGAAGGCTTCCGGCGTCGGCACGTACGCCAGGTGCTGGGCGTGGCCGATCACCAGCGGGAACAGACCGGCCTGACGCACGGCCGCCTTCACCCGCGCGCCGGTCTCGACGAACTGCTCCCCGGCCATGCCGATCAGGGCCGCGTCGCCGACACGGACGACGCGAATGGGGACGCGCAACGGCCGCCTGCCCGCCCCGATGTCGGCCACCCGCAGCGCGGCGCGCACGCCGGCCGCCGCGGACAGCGGCACGGCCGCGGCCAGCCCGCGTCCGGCGGCCCGGGCGATCGAACGGGCCATGGCCTCGACCTC
>JBAZUN010000023.1:0-26609 GCA_041661365.1 Candidatus Latescibacterota bacterium | reverse complement strand
GGGCTCGTCCGGGGTGATGAGCTGGACCGGCAGCTTCTTCAGCTCGTCGAGGCAGTGGCGGACCAGGGGATCGGCGTGCGCGGCGATGGCCTCGACGCCGATCCGCTCGATGTATCCGAGGGCCGCGTTGACCGCGTAGACCGCCCCGTACGCCGGCATCCCCACCATGAAGCTCTCCGCCCCCGGCTTGCTCTCGGCCGGGCCGTCGAACCGGTCGGGCCGGAACGGGTCCTTGAGGTTGAACCAGCCGCCGGCCGGCGCGGTCCACTCGCTGGTCCGCGCACGGGGCACGCCGACCAGACCGCCGCCGTGGCTGCCGAGGATCCACTTGTGGGTCGAGCTGACGACCAAGTCGGCGCCCTGCAGGTCGAGGGGGATCCGGCCCAGGGCCTGGGTCACGTCCACGGCCAGCAGAGCCGACGAATGCCGGCGCACCACCTCGGCCAGGTGCGGCACCGACAGACGGAAGCCGTTGAAGAAGCTGACCAGGGAGGCGCTGACGAAGCGGGTCTTCGGCCCCAGGAGCGGTACCAGGTCCTCGCACCGGAGGGCGCCCTGGCGCGAGCGCCAGACCCGGGTCGTGGCCGGACAGGAGGGCTGCAGCCAGGGGGTTGCCACGGCCGGGAAGTCGAGGTCGTTGACCACCACCTCGTCCCCCGGCCGCAACTGCAGCGCGACGGCGGCCAGGTTGAGGGCCTCGGAGGTACAGGAGCAGCAGGCGATCTCCTCCGGGGTCAATCCGTAGAACCGGGCGACCCGTTCGCGGAGCTGGCGCCACTGGGCCTCGTGCGGCTTGCGGCCGTCCATGCCCAGGAGCTTGTCGCGGCCGTACCGGACCAGGGCCTCGAGGACCGGCGGCGACGGGATCCCCTCGGCCGCGGTGTTGAGGTAGACTCGGTCGGCGAGGGAGGGGAAGTCCTGCTGGCGGGATACGGGGGTCAACACGGCGGATCGGTCCTTTCTGCTCTTGGGGTAGTCCGCTTCATCCCGCGGCCCGCGAGAGCATGGCCGCTAGCGCGGGGTTGGGGTGACGGATCTCCTCGGCCGAGCCGATGGTCACCGTGGGGATGGCGCCGAGGGCCGAGTGGACCTCCATCCGCGCCTCCTCCTCCGGGGTGCGGCCGCCCAGGCCGGAGTACCCGAAGGAGCGGCACCAGCGGCCAAAGAGGAACTCGTTGAGGGCGCAGGCGCCGGTCCGCTCCAGTCCTTCGGCCGAGGCGTGCCAACTGCGGAAGAGATGGACCTGGGAGAAGGACTGATCCCGCGCGGTGGTCTCGTTCCGTCCCTCGCCGCCGATTGCCAGGCCGGCGCCCAGGTCGGCCACCCGGGCGATCAGCAACTGCATCCCCTCGGTGGGGTTGACGCCCTCCACCAGGCAGTTGTCGAGGTTCCAGGTACACAGGGTGACGTCGAGGAAGGCCAGGTCCAGGGACAACTCCTCGGTCGCCTGCCGGACCTGCTCGCAGAGGATGGAGCGCCACAGGGCCAGGCCCGGATGCACCTTGACCATGGTCTTGCGGTCGCGGTGCCGCAGTCGGGCCGCGTTGGACTCGGGGACCGGCCGGACCCGGCCGTCGACCCAGGTCCATCCCTGCACCCGGCGACTCTCGACCTCGCGGTACTCGAAGTCGCGGAGGTGAGGGTAGACCGGATGGGTCGGGTCCATGTCGATCGAGTTGAAATGCGGCATGGTGCGGAAGCCCAGGCCCTGCGCCCGCGCGACGAAGGTCCGCCCCTCGGCGCTGGCCGTGTAGGTCGGGTAGTTCTCGTCGTACGGGTCCTGGCGCCAATTCGGGATGTGCAGGAGCACCCGGGTCGGCGGGATCCGGGCGGCCAGTGCCTCGAGGATCGCCGGGTCGGTCGGGCACCAGCTCACGGCAAAGCCGATCTCCGCAAGCCAGGCCGGTCGAGGCCGCGGCCTCCAGGCCTGCTCCAGCCAGGAGCGGTATCGGCCGGCCGGCACCTGCCAGTCCCCCCGGTGCACGCTGAGGCGCCAGGCCAGACCGCCGGCGCTGCGATTCTGGTGCAGGGGGCCCGGAACCTCGGTCTCCAGGCCCAGGGAACGGGGGTGGCCGGATCTGCCTACCTGCAGCGCCTTGTACCGGTACCGGGTGTCCTCGCAGTGCACGGCAAGGCCGCCGTCGGGGTCCTGGAGGATGGCCAGCCCGGCCTCCCACTGGTGCGGCCACTGCCAGTGGGTGTTCCCGATCAGCGGGTCCTCCAGCGGCAGCCGCACCCCCTGGAAGAACGGGGCGACCAGCTCCAGCCCAGGGGCGATGCCGCCCAGGCTCCAGCGGCAGGCGCGCAGGCCGGGCCGCGAGGAACTCCCTGACGGCTCGACCACCAGGTCGCCGGTCGCGGGATCCTCGGCGATGAGGAGAACCCCGTCGCCGTTCCAGGCCGCGAAGCGGATCTCGGCGCTGTGCTCGTTCAGCGGCAGGCACTCGACCCGGTCGTCCAGCTCGCCGGTCAGGGAGACCACCTCCTGCCCGGCGAAGACCAGCTCCAGGGACGGGGAGCCGCCGGCCGGGGCAGCCAGCAGGACGCGGTCGTCGGCCCGCCGCCTGAGCTCGATCAGGACGCCGCCGGCAAAGCAGGCTATCAGGGTGTTGGTCTCGACCAGGACGCGATCACCGTCGACGCGGACCATGGCAGCGACCTCAGCGGAGGAGGAACCGGACGCAGACCGGCGAGGGCAGCTCGATCCGGTGCCCGGTGGTCGACAGCCTGCCGCTCTCCCGGTCGATCCGGAAGACGGCGATGCTGTCGCTCTCCATGCCGGCCGCCAGCAGGAACGAGCCGGTCGGGTCGATCCCGAAGTGCCGCGGGTTCTTCCCCTCGCAGGGGACGATCTCCACCAGTGAGAGGCGGCCGGTGCCACCGTCCACGGCAAAGACCGCGATACTGTCGTGGTAGCGGTTGGAGCCGTAGAGGAAACGGCCGTCCGGCGTGAGCTGCACCTCGGCGCAGTAGCTGGTGCCGGTGAAGTCCGGCGGCAGGGTCGAGACCGTCTGCACCTCGCTCAGGGTACCGCGGGCCGCGTCGTAGGCAAAGACCACGACCGTGTTCCCCATCTCGGTGATGGCGTACCCGAACCGGCCGTTGGGGTGGAAGGCAAAGTGGCGCGGACCGGCGCCGGGTGCCACCGGGGTCCACGGGACGTCGTGCGGCGGCAGGCGACCGTCCTTGGGGTCGAGGCGATAGCAGAGGATCTGGTCCAGGCCGAGGTCCACGGCAAAGGCGAACCGGTTGGTCGGGTCCGGGTAGATCGAGTGGGCGTAGGGGCCCTGCTGGCGCTTGGGGTCCACCGAGCTGCCCTGGTGCTGGACCTTGCCCGTGGCCGGTCCGAGCGAGCCGTCGCTCCGGATCGGGAGCTGGGCCACGCTCCCGCCGCTGTAGTTGGCCACCAGGGCGCAGGAGCCGGTACCGTCGACGCTGACGAAGCACGGCCCGCGGCCCTCGGAGGGTTGCTGGTTGAGCAGGGAAAGGCCGCCGGTGGCCGGGTCCAGGGAAAAGGCGCTGACCGCGCCGCTCTGTCCGCCGGCGAAGCTCTCGGTCTCGCTGACCGCGTAGAGGAAACGTCCGTTGGGCGCCACGGCCAGGAAGGAGGGGTTCTCCACCTTCCCCGCTCCGGCCAACCGTTCGAGGGCGCCGGTGGCCAGGTCCAGGCAATAGGGGTAGATCCCCTCGCTGCCGCCGCGGGTGTAGGTGCCGACGAAGACCAGGGCATCTCGGGGCATGGGATTCCTCCTTGAGAGCTTGAGAACGGAGCGTTGGGTCAGTCGAGTGGCCCGACCGTCGAGCTGGCAGGGCGGGCCCCGGTCAGGATCAGATCGAGGTAGAGCGTCGCGGTCCACCCGTAGTCGTGCAGGGGCTGGTGGTACGGGCCTTCCTCCGGGCTCCCCTTCCCCTTGCGCCGGAGCCGCGTCGGCTCCACCTCCAGGCGGTCGTCGTAGAACTCGAAGAAGGTGTTGTGCCGCTCCACGCCCTGTTCGAGCACGGTCAGGGAGCGAGACCGGATCAACTCGGCCTCCTCCCGATGGCCGTACCGCTCGAATCCCGCGGCGATCAGCCAGTTGAGGTTGAGCCAGACCGGACCGCGCCACATGTCGCGGGCGTAGTGCTCGATGTCGCTGGCCGCGATCGACGGCACCGGGAGCGGCGTCCCGAAGGTGGCCGGGTCGTGGAGATGCGCCGCCAGCCGGGCCGCCTGGGCCGCGGACGGGGCGCCGCACAGCAGCGGCAGGAAGCCGGAGCTGGCCAGCACCGGGGAGGGCGCATCCTGATCCACGTCGTAGTCCAGGTAGAGCCCCTGCTCCTCGCTCCAAAGCCGCTGGTTGATGAGCCGGCACAGCTCGCGGTGGCGGCGTTGCCAGCGCTCCGCCTCGGCCGCGCGGCCGAGCTGCCGGGCAAAGCCGGACAGTACCTCGCACTCGTTGGCGAGGAAAGCGTTGAAGTCGACCGCGTCGAGCTGGATCGCCGCGTCGAAGCGGGGGGAGTTGTCCATCCCGCTCTCGCCGCTGCGGCAGTGCGGGTTCCCCTCGATCTGCCACTCGACCAGGCCGTTCCCGTCGCTGTCCCGGTTGGCCAGGTCCCACTCGACGTAGGCGCACAGCCTCGGGTAGATCTCGCGGACCCAGGCCCGGTCAGGGGCCAGGGCCTCGATCCGGGCCGCGGCCAGGCCGAGGACCGGCGGCTGGGTGATCGCCGAGGAGCCGTCCGGCCGGATCATGTGGGGAACGAAGCCGTCCTCGCGCTGCGCGTCGAGCACGGCCAGCAGCATCTCCCGGGCCAGACCGGGGTCGAGGTGGCGCCAGCCGATGGCGTGGAAGGCCGAGTCCCACAGCCACAGGGCGCGGTGGGGCCAGCGGTCCGGGGTGGTCCAGCGGTGGCCGATCCGGCCCTCGGGGGAGCAGACCTGGGCCTTCATCTGGGAAAGGGCCTTGGCCACGGCCCGGCGGGTCGGGAGGGGCAGTCCCGCGGGCATGGTCTGTCCCTTGAGCCAGCTTCGGCGGTCGGTCAGGGCCGCGTCGAGGTCGGCCTCCAGCAGTCCCTCGTCCGGAGCCGCGGCCGACGACACCAGCAGCCGCTCCCCGCGGCGGAACAGGACCAGGCCGTCGTCCGGCTCAATGGCCGCGCACGGTCCCTCGACCAGCAGGTGACGGGCATCGAGAAAGGCGGCGCGCACCGGTCCGCTGGCGGTCTGCAGCTCGAGGAAATCCCCGGCCACCAGGTAATCGCCCATGCCGTCCTGGCTGAACCGCAGGCGACAGCGTCCGGGGAGCACCACCTCCAGCTCCACGGCGCCGCTGCCGGTCCGGGCGACCAGGCCGTGCTCGTAGTCGGTGGGGCCGTCCAGGCCAGAGAACGCCAGAAGTTGACCAGGGGTCCAGGTATGGCGGCGCAGGGCGTGCAGTTCCACGAGGGTCCTCTGCAGGGGATTCGGTCGGGAAAGCTACGCCCGGGGGTGAACCCGATCAAGGGCGACCGCGAGCGCTTGACCGCCTGGGCGATGCAGCCTGAGCGGGCAGGGGTCGGCTCAGCCGACCAGCCCCTTGAGCAGGGCACCGACGATGTACGCCACGCCAGCGGCGAGTCCGCCGACCAGGAACATCTCCAGACCGCTGCGCAGCGGGTTCTGGCGGGTGACCAGCACCTTGGCCGCACCCAGACCGAAGAGGGCCAGGCCCGACAGGAGCAGCGACACGGTGAAGGAGGTCGACGGCGGGATGGGGACCACCAGGCTGGCGAGATACGCCAGGAGGGGGACCGAGCCGGCGAGGAGGAAGGCGATCAGGGTGGCCAGGCCGTTGAGCAGGGGGTTGCGGTCGTCCCGCAGGAGCCCCAGTTCCTCGAGCATCATGGCGTCGAGCCAGCGCCGACGCTCGCGGGTCTTGATCTCGACCATCCGGGCCACCTCCTCCCCCTCGTACCCCTGTCGCCGGTAAAGCTCCACCAATTCGGCTCGTTCACCGTCGGGGAAGTGCTCGATCTCCCACTCCTCCCGTTCCCGCTCCTTGTCGTAGTACTCCTGCTCGCTGCGGGTCGACAGGTACGCCCCGGTGGCCATGGAGAAGCCGTCGGCGAAGAGGTTGGCCAGTCCCATGATGAGGACGATCCCCGAGCCCAGATCGGCCCCGGCCACGCCGCTGACCACGGCAAAGGTGGTGATGATCCCGTCCAGGCCGCCGTAGACCATCTCGCCCAGGTACTGGGAGCCGGCGCCGCCGTGCTCCTCGCTGGCCCGGGCGATCCGCGTCGGATCGTGGGCCGCGGCCGCGGCGCCGTGGTCGCGGCGGGAGAAAGCCGCGCGGGCTTCTTCGAGTCGCTTGGACAGGCTCATGGTATGCCTCCAGGTCGCCGTTCTCCCGGACCGGCTATTTCCAGGAATCGCTCCACCGCCACCCGGTCCGGGAGTCCGGTGCGGCCGCCGAGCCGGCGGCAGTTCAGGGCCGCCACGGCCGAGGCGAAGAGCACGGTGCGGTCGACCGGCCATTCCTGCAAAAGGCCGTAGATGAACCCGCCGTGAAAGGCGTCCCCGGCTCCGGTCGTGTCGACCGGTTCGGTGGGCAGGGCCGGGAAGGCGTGGATCCCCTCGTCCCAGGAGACGACGCACCCCCGCGCCCCCAGGGTGAGGACGGCGATCCGGGCCCCGTACCCCCGCAGCCGCCGCACCACCTGATCCGGCGGGACTCCGGGCATCCAGGCCTCGACGAACGGCTCGGAGACGATCGGCACGTCGACCAGGGGCAGGAGCCGGTCGAGCTGCTCGTGGCCCCAGGTACCGTCGAAGACCACCAGGTTCCCGGCCCGGTGCGCCCATTCGGCGGCCTGGATCGACACCGGATCCGCGTCGTCCAGGTGGACCACCCGGGCCTGCTCGATCTCCTCGCGCTGCAGGTCGGCCGGGACCAGGGGACGGCAGGTCTCGGGCCGGGCGGTGAAGCCGCGCTCGCCGGTGGCCTGGTCGACCAGCACCAGGGCCACGCGGGTCTGCGCCCCTGGCTCGACGAACAGCCGCGAAACGTCCACCCCCTCGGCGGCCAGCTCGTCCTTGAGGAAGAGGCCGTCCGGGTCGTCGCCGACGCGGCCGATGAAACGAGCCCGCGCCCCCAGCCGGGCCAGGGCGACCAGGGCCGTGGGAACCGGTCCACCCCCCTGGCGGAGGTACGCGGCCGCCCGCATCAGTCCGCCGAAGACCGGCGGCCAGGGCACGACGAAGAGCATGTCGACGGTGCACAGGCCGATGCCGATGACCTCGGGCGCCGGGTTCATGGGGCTGCTGGGGGCGGAGGAGGAGTCTGTGGAGGCATGGGGCGCTGGCCCACCGTCCCGGTCTCGCCGGTCTCGGCTTCGAGCGAAGGTTCCGTTCTTGCCCGGGCGTCGTGAAAGGCGATGGCCTGGGCCACCACCGACTCCACCTTCGCCAGGTCGGCGAACGGCTTCTGTAGAACGAAGTCGAACCCCTTGCACCGCTCGCTGTCGGGCTCCAGCACCCACCCCGTGATCAGCACGGTCACCACCCTCGGGTCAAGCCGTCGCATCCGGGCCGCCACCTGATCGCCGGGTAGTCCGGGCAGCCCCAGGTCGATGAGCGCCACGTCGCACTGACCAGGGGGCCACCCGGCCAGCGCCTGCCTGCCGTCGCCGGCCACCTGCACCGTGTAACGCGGCGACAGCAGGTGGCGCAGCACCGAGGACACGCCCTCGTCGTCCTCCACGATCAATACCCGTCCCGACCGTCCCGAAGGTTCCGGCGCAATGGCGGAGATCGCGGGCTCGGCCGGCTGGTTCGCCAAGGGAAAGTCCAGCGTGAAGGTGCTTCCCCGCCCGGGGGCACTGTCCACCGCGATGGTGCCGCCGCAGCGCAGCACGACCCCCCGCACCGTGGTCAGCCCCAGGCCGCTGCCCACGTCCCGCTTGGTGGTGAAGAAGGGCTCGAAGACCCGGCGACGCGTCTCCTCGTCCATGCCGATCCCGGTGTCGATCACCTGAAGCTGCACCCCCGCGGTGGTGACCCGGGTGGTGAAGGTGATGCGCCCTCCCTGGGGCATGGCGTCCACCGCGTTGAGCAACAGGTTGAACAGGACGTCGCCCAGTTCGTCGGGGCGGCCCCGGATCGGTGGCACCTCGGCCAGCTCCAGGATGACCTGAACGGCGATGCCCCGCGCCTCGGGCTCGTCCTTCCACCTCGGACGCGCGGTCTCGACCGCGGTCCGGATCTGGGCGTTGAGATCGACCGCGCCTGCCACCTCCTCCTGATGGGACCGGACCGCCCGGCTGAGGCGCCGGATCAGATCACGGGCCCGCACCGCGGCGGTGATGATGACCTCGACCTCGCGCAGCACCCTCGGCTCCGTGCACCAGCGCTGCAGCAGTTGGGCCGGGCCCAGCACCGCGGTCAGGATGTTGTTGAGGTTGTGCGCCACCCCGGCGGCCAGCTCCCCCGACACCCGCAGGCGCTCCAGTCGGATCAGGTCCTCCTCCATCCGCCGGCGCTTGCCGATCTCCTGCTCCAACTGCCGGTTCCGCTGGGCCAGGTGCTCCAGGTCGCTGACCCGCGCGAATCCCACGGACAGCAGCCGCGCCATCTCCTCCAGCAGGGCGACGTCCGAGGGGGTGAAGGCCCGTGGCTGGAAGCTGTTGACCGCCAGGGTGCCGCGCGTGAAGGGCACGTCGAGCACCGACCTCTCGCGTGCGGTCCCTTTGACGAACCATCCCCCTGGTCGGGTTTCGCCGTACGGGTCCTCGGCGTCGAGGTCCGGGCGATAGACCGGTCGCTGCTGGCGCCAGCACTCCTCCACCGCGGCCGCGATCCGGATCTCGGGGACGTATTCGACCTCCTGCCCCCAGATGCCGTACCCCGTCCACTGCTTCCGCGCCTCGTCGTAGAGCTGCACCGAGCATCCCCGAATCACCGGGCAGAGCCGCCGGAGTTCCTCGACGAGCACGCGCAGAACCTCGGGCAGGTCCTCCAGGTCGGCCATCCGCCACAGGGCCTCCTGCACGTGCTGGCGCGCGGTCTGCAGACGCTCCTGCCGAACCTGCTCGTCGATGCTCTTCCACAGGACCAGGGCGCCCTGCACCTTGCCGTCCTCGCCCGTCACCGGCTGGGCCCGGACTCCTACCCACAGCGGTTCCCCTTCCCCGCCGGCGAACTGCCACGGCACCTGGCTGGCCGTGCCGGCGAGGACCCCCTTCAACAGGCCACCGAACCGCTCCCGCGCCAGGTCGGTGGAGGCGAAGGTGATCATCGGCCGGCCCACCCGGTCTTCGCGGCGGACCTGGCGTCCCCAGCGGCGGGCCTGGGCGAGGAACGCCTCGTTCACGCCGAGGATGATCCCCTGTGCATCGATCAGGGTCGCGGCGGTCGGCAGCGCTTCGAGCAGTCCCTGCCAGCCGATCCCCCGGGCCACGTCGCCCCCCTGTGAAGCGACCGTCTCGTCACTCATGGTCTATTCCCCGTCAGCCCGGGACCAAGCCATTCGGGCTGCGGCAAGCGGGTCTGCGCACGGTTCATCAGCCGTCCCGCCGCTCGATCCGCGCGCCGAGGGACTGAAGCCGCACCTCCAGGCGCTCGTACCCGCGGTCGATCTGCCCGATGTTCCGGATCGTGCTGGTGCCGGTGGCCGCCAGGGCGGCGATGACCATGGCCATGCCGGCCCGGATGTCGGGGGACATCAACGGCTCCCCGTGCAGGCGGGCCGGGCCGATCACCACGGCCCGGTGGGGATCGCAGAGCACGATCCGCGCGCCCATCTCGATCAGCCGGTCGACGAAGACCAGGCGGCGGTCGTACATCTTCTGGTGCACCAGCACGGTGCCGACCGCCTGGGTCGCCACCACCAGGGCGATGCTGATGAGGTCGGGCGGGAAGCCGGGCCACGGCATGTCGTCGATCTTGGGGATGTCGCCGTCGAACTCGGCCTGGACCCGCAGCTCCTGGTCGGCCGGCACGACGATGTCCTCGCCGTCGTCCTCCCAGCGGACCCCGAGCCGGCCGAAGACGATGCGGGTCATGCGGTGTTCCTGGGGGCGCGCCTGCACCAGCCGCAGGGAGGAGCGGGTGGCCGCGGCCAGGCCGATCAGCGAGCCGACCTCCATGTAGTCCGGACCCAGGGTGTAGGTGGCGCCGTGCAGGCGGCCGACCCCCTGGATCTCCAGCCGGTTGGTGCCGATTCCCGAGATCCGCGCGCCCATGGCGTTCAGGCAGCGGCAGAGGTCCTGGACGTGGGGCTCGGAGGCGGCGTTGGCGATGGTGGTATCCCCCTCGGCCAGGACCCCGGCCAGCACCGCCTGCTCGGTGCCGGTGACGCTGGTCTCGTCGAGGAAGAGGTCGCATCCCCGCAGGCGGTCGCAGCGCAGGGAGAGGCGGTCCTCGCTCCGCTCCAGCCGCGCCCCCAAAGCCTGCAGGGCGAGGAGGTGGGTGTCCAGCCGCCGGCGGCCGATGCGGTCGCCTCCGGGCAATCCCAGGACCGCGTGACCGCGTCGGGCCAGGAGGGGACCGGCGAGCAGGGGGGCGGTGCGGATCTGGCGGCTCAACTCCAGGTCGGGCTGGGCCTCGCCGATCCGACCGGCCGACAGGATGCACGACCCCGTCTCATCGGCGTGGACCTCGACCCCCATCCGACCGAGCAGCTCGAGCTTGGTGCGCACGTCGCCGATGCGGGGGACGTTCTGCAGGTGCAGAGGCTCGTCGGTCAGCAGGCTGGCCGCCAGCAGGGGCAGGGCGGCGTTCTTGTTCCCGGCCGGCCGGATGGCGCCGGCCAGGGGGTGACCACCTTCGATCCAGAAATAGTCCATCGGTTTCACCGGGCGCCCTCCGGGGACCGGCGGGATTGCCGCCCCCCGGAAGGGTAGCCACAAAGGAAGCCGATTCCGGCCGGGGCATCAATCGGGACCAGACGGGGGGTCGGCCTTGGTCCCGAAGCCGCGGCGGGAGGCCCGTGATCCTCCGAGGCTCAGGCGCGGATCATGGTGAGGACCATCTTGAACCGGGTCACGGCCTTGAGGGCGTGCGGTTGGTTGGCCGGCATGATGATCGCCTCCCCGGCGTGGAGGTGGTGGGGCGCACCGGAGATGGTGATCTCGGCCTCGCCGTCGAGGAGGTGGACGAGGGCGTCGAACGGCGCCGTGTGCTCGCTGAGCCCCTCGCCCTGGTCAAAGGCGAACAGGGTGACCATGCCGATCTTGCGGCTGAGGATCTCGCGGCTGACCACCGACCCGGCCTGGTATTCCGCCAGATCGGCCAGCCGGCCGACCTTCCCCACCAACAGGTTCTTCTCGGTGCTGTTCGACTCCTTGACCACGGTAACTCCTCCTTTTGGCCTGGCGGATCGCGGGGATCCGGGCCTCGGTTGACGGATTCAGAACCTCCACTCCCCGGAATATGGTCAGCCTGCGGTCGCGCGCAATCTGAATCCAGTCCTATGAACCGATCGGGCCGATCACCTGCACGGTCGCCTCGCCACCGGCCTCGACGGTCTCGCCGGGCTCGAGAACCACCAGCCCGTTGGCCTCCAGCATGGAGGTGAGCTGGTGCGATCCCTGGGCCGCCATCACCCGGGCGTGCAGTCGGCTGCCGTCGAGCCACAGGGCCGCGCGCAGGTACCCGCGCCGGTCGTCCTGGTTGGCGACCGGGCCGTCGACCACGGCGCGGGCGGCAGGCAGGAGCAGGTCGTCGTCGCGGTACCCGGCGGCGCGCCGGATCGCCGGCCGCACGAACTGCAGGAAGGAGACCATGCTGGACACCGGATTCCCCGGGAGCCCGAAGCAGGGTTTCCCCCCGAGCACGGAGAAGTGCAGCGGCTTCCCCGGCTTCATGGCCACGCGCCAGAAGACCGTGCGGGCGCCCAGCTCTGCCAGCACCGCCTTGACGTAGTCGTGGTCGCCTACCGAGACCCCTCCCGAGGACAGGATGAAGTCGGCGCTCATGGCCGAGGCAAAGGCGGCCCGCAGGGCCTCGCGGCGGTCGGGGGCGATCGGCAGGACCACCGGTACGGCCCCGTGCCGTCGGGCGAGCGCGGCCAGGGCCGGGCTGTTGCTGTTGACGATCCTTCCGGGAGACAACGGCTCGTGCGGCTCGGCCAGCTCGTCCCCGGTGGCCAGGATCGCCACGGTCGGTCGCCGGCCCACGGTGACGACCGGCCGTCCCAGGGCGGCCAGCGCGCCGACCTCGGCCGGTCCGCACTCGGTCCCGGCCCGCAGGACTACCGTCCCGGCGGCCACGTCGCTGCCGCGCCGGCGGACGTGGGTGCCCGGCGCCGCCGAACTCCGCACCTCGACCCTCTGTTCGTCCGGCCTGCCCGGCACCCGGGTCTGTTCCACCGGGATCACCGCGTCCGCGCCCATCGGCAGGGGGGCGCCGGTCATCACCCGGCTGGCCTGGCCCGGCTCCACGCGACGCGCACCCACGCGGCCGGCCGGGATCTCCTCGATCACCTCGAGCCGGACCGGCCGTTGCGGGGAGGCCGCGGCCACGTCGACCGACCGGACCGCGAACCCGTCCATGGCGGAGTTGTCGGCCGGAGGCAGATCGGCCGTCGCGGTGATTGCCTCGGCCAGCACCCGCCCCAGGGCCTCGGCCAGGGGGATCTGTTCCGGCCCCAGCGGGGATACCTGTTCCAGGACGAGCCGCTGGGCTTCCTCCGGGGAGAGCAGGGCGTCTTGCTTCACGGGTCGATCATCCCTCCTGCAGGGCGTCGGCATCTTCGGTCGGCGCCGGACCCGGGAGCCTTCCGGCCGCTGCCGGCGGACCGGCCATGGTCGTCTGCCCGGCTGCCGACGGCTGCGGGGTGAACTGGTGACGCACGACCAGCAGGTTGGCCAGGGCGAGGAGGAAGCCGGCGATCACCAGCCACTTGAGCCGGCTGCCGTGCTGGCGGTTCACCCCCCGCCGGTAGAGGTACGCGGCGAAGACCGCCCAGGTCGGCAGGGCCATCAGGATCTTGGCGTCCCGCGGCCGGAGGTACTCCCCCGGGGCGCCGTAGAGCCAGACGACCCCCATCACCAGACCCAGGGTGTAGAGCGAGAAACCGGCAGCGGCGAACCGCCAGGTGGTCGCGGCCGAGGCGTCGAGCGGCGGCAGGTACCGGTTCAGCCTGCCCCGCTTGAGCGAGCGGCCCTGGACCACGTAGGCCAGGGCACCGCAGAACGCGACGGCAAAGCAGATGTCCCCGACCAGGGTCAGCAGGACGTGGATCCCCAGCCAGGGGTAGCGCAGCAGGAGCGACTCGGACGCGTCGAACCGGACCGGCATGACCAAGGCGTAGAGCAGGGCGAGAAAGGCCAAAGGCGCGGCCACCAGGGACAGGTGTCGCGCGCCGGTGAACCGCTCGAGGAGGAGGACGGCGGCGAGGAGGGCCACGGTGATCAGCGAGACCACGATGAGCATGCTGGACATCGGGGTGCGGCCGCTGAGCGCGAAGTGGAAGCCCAGGCCCACGCTGTGCAGGATCAGTCCGGCCAGGAGGAGCCGGTGCCCCCAGCGGTCCCCGTGGTCGCGGCGCAGGAGGAACTGCCGCTGGAAGAGCAGGGCCGCGGCCAGGTAGAGGAGGAGGGTGAGGCCGAGGGCGGAGACGCACGCGGGGGTCACGGCTGCACCTCCCCAGACCGCGCTTCTTCCGACTCCGGATCCAGCGTCACGTCCGGTTCCAGCTCCAGACCGAACAGCCGACGGATGGCCTCCAGTCGCAGGTGCCCGTCCTCGGCGTTGGCCAACCGCTTGACCTCGACCAGGGGCACGTGCAGCAGCTTGTTGGCGTACCCCCGGAGGATCTGCTCGACCATGGCCCGGTCCTCCTCGGAGAGGTGCTCGAGCCTGGACCGCCAGCGGTCCAGCTCGGTCTGCCGTAGCTCCTCGGCCCGCCGCTGCAGTCCCCGGATCAGGGGCGAGGCGTCGAGGGCGTTGAGCCAGTGCTGGAAGCCGCCCAGCTCCTGGGCGATCAGGTCTTCGACCTTGCGGATCTCCTGCTCGCGCTCCTGGCGATGGGTGGCGACCACCTGCTCCAGGTCGTCGATGTCGAACAGGAAGACATTGTCGAGGCCGCGCACCGCCGGGTCGACGTCCCGCGGCACGGCGATGTCGATGAGGAAGATCGGCCGGCCGCGCCGTCGGCGCATGGCCCCGACGAGCAGCTCCGGGCCGAGCACGAACCCGGGGGCCGCGGTCGAGGAGAGGACGATGTCGGCCTCGGCCAGGCGCTCGGGGAGCTCGGCGAAGGGAACGGCGACGCCGCCGAACCGCCTGGCCAGCTCCTCGGCCCGGGCCGAGGTCCGGTTGGCCACCCACCATCGCTTCACCTGGCTGTCCATCAGGTACTGGGCGGTCAGCTCGCTCATCTCGCCGGCCCCGAGCAGGAGGGCGCTGCAGGAGGACAGGTCGGTGAAGACCTGGCCGGCCAGCTCGACCGCCGCGGTGCTGATCGAGAGGCGTCCCCGGGCGATGTCGGTCTCGGTTCGGGCGCGCTTGCCGGTGTGCAGAGCCCGCTGGAACAGCTCGTTGAGCAGACCGCGGGCCGCACCGCTCCGCTGGGCCGTTTCCAGGGCCTGCCGAACCTGGCTCAGGATCTGCGACTCGCCGAGAACCAGGGAGTCGACGCCGCCGGCGACCCGGAGCAGATGGCGAGCCGCCTCCAGATCGCGAAGGAGGTAAAGATGGGGCTGGAGCGCCTCGGCGTTCAGGCCGCGCCACTCGGTGAGGAACCGCCGGGTCGTGGTCGAACCGTCCTCGCCGCCGACCAGGTAGAGCTCGGAGCGATTGCAGGTGGAGAGGATGGCCGCTTCCCGGGTTCCGGGTTGGGCCAGCAGCCAGGCCAGGGCCGCGGGCTGGCTCTCCTCGGCCACCGCGAGCTGCTCGCGGATCTCGACCGGGGCGGTGCGATGGTTGAGGCCCAGGGTCAGCAGGTGCACGGCGCGACCACCGGCTCAGCTTCGGGGGAGAGCCGCGACCACGCGCTCGGACAACCTGGTCGCCTGCTCGATGCAGTCACTCACCGAGATCCCGCCCCGGAAGTTCCCGGCCAGGTACAGACCCGGGTACCGGTCCTCGGTGCGCTCCACGGCCGCGATCAGCTCGCGGTGACCCACCTGGTACTGGGGGATGGCGCGCGGCCACCGCCGCAGGGCGACCTCGTCGGGCGCAACGTCGATCTGGAGGAGGTCGGCCAGCTCGCCGCGGACGAGCTCGATAAGCTCCCCGTCGGGCAGCAGGGCAAGGTCGGGCTGCCGCACCCCGCCGACGAAGGTGGTCAGCGCCACCCCGCCGTCCGGGGCCCGGCCCGGGAAGAGGGTGGAGCTGAACAGGGTCCCCAGGATCCGGCGCTGCTCGCGGGCCGGGATGAGGAAGCCGAAGCCGTCGAGGGGATGGCCCGCGGGCTTCTTCCGGTACCCGAAGAAGAGCATGGTCACGGGCGGGGAGTAGATCTGCGCGAGGGCCTGCCGCGCCTCGGCCAGGTCCAGCTCCGCGTGCACCTCGGGGTAGGCATGGGCCGGGATGGCCAGCAGCACGGCGCGGGCCGTGAGTCGGGACGGCCCGTCGGCGCCCTCCAGCTCCAGGGCATACCCCACGTCGTGGCGGGAGAGGATCTTCAGGCGCGTGCTGAGCTGCAGTGCCTGGCCCTGCTCGCGGGCCAGGGCGTCGACCAGGGTCTGCAGGCCCTCGCGGAAGGAGAACATCCGGGCGCTCTGCTTGGCGGTCCGGCCGCTCCGGCGGCGCTCGCGCCGGCCGAGCACGGCGCCCTTGAGGATGCTGCCGTACCGCTCCTCGAGGCGATAGAGCTTGGGGAAGGCGTCCCGCACGCTCAGGCGCTGGGGCACCCCGGCGTAGACCCCGGCGACGAAGGCGTCGATGGCGTAGTCGAGGAACTCCCGGCCCAGGCGGCGCTCGACGAACTCGGCCAGGGTTTCCTCGACGTCAGCCGGGCCGCGGCCGATGAACGGCTCGGCCAGCAGGCGCAGCTTCCCCCGGGTGGTGAGGAGGCCGCTGCGGATCAGGGCCGGGGGGCTCATCGGCAGCGGATGCAACCGGCCGTTGCGCACGATGTACCGGTTGCGGGCCTCCTCGCCAGCGTAGACCAGCTCGTCGGCGATCCCGAGCCGGTCGAACAGCTCGTGCAGAGCCGGGTTGGTGTCGAGCAGGCTGTTGGGCCCATGTTCGAGGCGGAAGCCGGCCAGGGTGGTGGTGCCGATGGCGCCGCCGGCCCGATCCTGGGCCTCGAGCACCTGGACCTTCAGGCCGCCGGCCGCCAGGTGGTGCGCGGCGACCAGGCCGGTGATCCCGGCGCCGACCACGGCGACGTCAGTATCAAAGTCGGGGCAGGTTTCGGTCATGGGTGCGGGGTAGTCTACTGGCTCCTGACGCGGACGGCGGCGTTCTGCCCGGGGGGACAGACACATTGGTGACTCGCGGATGCTCCTGTAAGGTAGCGATACGACCGGCGACCGAAAGGATCGGGGGCGCGGCCGGTCAGGCCTCGATCCTCAGGCCTCGATTCCGAGGGCCTTCAGCTTCTGCACCAGGCCCCAGCGGCTCACCCCGAGATCAGCGGCGGCGTGGGTGCGATTGTTGCCGTGCCGCTCCAGGGCGCGCAGGATCAGTTCCCGCTCGACCTCGGCCACCACCTCCTTCAGCTTCCCCACCCGCGGCGTTGCCGGCGCCGGCCGCTCCCGGGCAATCCGCTCCGAGAGGTGGCCGTCGTCGATCTGCTCCTCGCCGCCGGCCAGGAGCGCGGCCCGCTCCACCTCGTTCTGCAGCTCGCGGATGTTCCCCGGCCAGTCGTAGCGGCAAAGCGCGTCCATGGTGCGGCTGGTGAATCCCTCTGGACATTGCGGCTGACGCTCGGCGCGCTGCTTGAGGAAGAACAGGGCCAAGTCGGGGACGTCCTCCCGACGCTCGCGCAAAGGCGGCAGGGTGATGGGGAAGACGCTGAGCCGGTAGAACAGGTCCTCGCGGAAGCGGCCCCCGGCCACCTCGGCGGACAGGTCGCGGTTGGTGGCGGCGATGACCCGCACGTCGACGTGGCGGTCGCGGTCCTCGCCGACCCGCCGGATCTCCCCTTCCTGGATCGCCCGCAGCAGGCGGACCTGCAGGCCGGGGGTGGTCTCGCCGATCTCGTCGAGGAAGAGGGTGCCGCCGCTGGCCGTCTCGAACAGCCCCGGCCGGTCGGCCACCGCGCCGGTGAAGGAGCCCCGCCGATGGCCGAACAGCTCGCTCTCGAGAAGCTGCTCGTTCATGGCGCCGCAGTTCACCGCGATAAACGGGGCCTGGGCCCGGCCGCCCTCGCGGTGGATGACCCGGGCCAGGACCTCCTTGCCGGTCCCGGTCTCGCCGCTCAGCAGTACGGTGACGTCGCTGGTGAGGACCTTGCCGAGGAGGGCGTAGACCCGCTCCATCGCCTTGCTGCGGCCGATCATTCCCTGGAATTGGGCCGGCCGGCTCTCGAGCTCCTGCCGCAGGAAAAGGTTTTCGCGCTCCAGCCGCCCGAGCCGCAGCATGGCCCGGATCCGGGCGCCGAGTTCGGCCTCGTCGATCGGCTTGGTCAGATAGTCGTCGGCGCCGGCGTCCAGTCCCTTGACCTTGTCCTCGGTGGTGGACCGGGCCGTGAGCAGGATGACCGGCAGACCACGCCAGGCCGGCTCGGCGCGGATCCGGGTCAGCACCTGCAGGCCGTCCATCCCGGGCATCATCCAGTCGAGGAGGATCAGGTCGGGCAGCTCAGCGCTCAACTGGGTCAGGGCGCCTTCGCCGTCGGTGGCGGTGCAGGTGCGGTACCCCTGGTCGGCGAGCTGCTGCTCGAGCAGATCGACGTTGAACGGCTCGTCGTCGACGATCAGGATCCTGGCGGCGTCGGGCATCAGTGTCGCGTCCGTGAAATAGGTTGTGTCACCCTCAGCGGATGTTCCTGCGGACCTTGGCCCAGAGCTCTTCCTCGTCCACCGGCTTGGTGATGTAGTCGCTGCAGCCGTGCTGGTAGGCCTTTTCCTCGTCCCCGGCCATGGCGTGGGCGGTGACGGCGATCACCGGGATCGGTCGCAGCGCGGGGTCGGCGCGCAGCCGGTCGACCACCTCCCACCCGTCCATCTCGGGAAGGGCGATGTCCAGCAGGATGAGATCGGGGTTCTCCCGCGCCGCCAGCTCCAGGCCCTCCCGGCCGTCGACCGCCTGGACCAGCTCGTACTCGTCCTCGAGGAGCTGGACGAGGAGGTCGCGGTTCATCTCGACGTCCTCGACGATCAGGATCTTCTTCATGCAGTTCCCCCGCGACGGCCGCGGCGCCAAATATACGGGCCGGCCGGGGCTGCCCCCAAACGCGGTCCGACCCTGGTCGTCACCGGCTGGACCGCGACCTGGGTCGGGGGCCGGACCTCGGCCGCGGGTGGATCTCGGCGTCCTCAACGGGAAGCGGGAGCGACCACCGGCGTCTCGGGGCAGTCCTTCAGCCGCACGGTGAAGACCGACCCCTTCCCCTCCGCGCTCTCGGCGTGGATCGTGCCGCCGAGCAATCCCAGGGACCGGCGGGCGATGGCCAGCCCGAGCCCGGTCCCCTCCCGCGGCGTCCCCTTCTGCCGCCCGGCCTGCCGGAACTCGTCGAAGATGAACGGCAGGTCGGCCGCCGGGATCCCGATCCCGGTGTCGGCGATGCTGATCTCGGCCCATTCGCCGGCGCGGCGCAGGGAGACCGTGACCTGGCCCTGCTCGGTGAACTTGACGGCGTTGCTCAGCACGTTCATCAGGGCGCGGCGCAGACGGTCCGGATCGGTGCGGATCGGCCCCACCTCGGCCAGCTCGCGGCGCAGCTCCACCCCGGGCCGCACCAGGCTCTCCACCGAGCTGCAGCACTCGGCGACCAGCGGCACCAGCTCCACCTGGTCGACCTTCACCTCCATCCGGCCCGACTCGATCTTCGACAGATCGAGGATGTCGTTGATCAGGGCCAGCAGGTTGTCGGCGCTGATCTGGATGTTCTCGAGGTTCCTGAACTGCCGCTCGTCGAGCTGGTCCCTGGTCTTGCGCAGGAGGATCCGGGTGTACCCGATGATGGCGTTCATCGGGGTTCGCAGGTCGTGGGACATCCGGGCCAGGAAGTCCGACTTGAGCCGGCTGGCCTCCTGGATCTGGCGGTTCTGCTCCTGGATCTGCTCGTACTGCTCCTGGGTCTTGTGCGAGAGCTGCTCGACGTGGGCGAGCTGGGCCTGGAGGGCCCGGTTGGTGCGGGCCACGCTGCGGGCCAGGTAGACCGACATCGCGACCAGGGGGATCAGCACCCAGTACAGGTCGGAGGTGCCGATCTCGCTCTGGCGGATCAGCGGCTGCACGCTGAGGGCGAAGATGCTGAAGCTGATGCCGATGGTCCAGGCGCTCTCGCGGCGCCGGCGGACCGCCTTGAGCAGGGCCAGCAGGGTCTCGACGAAGACCCCGATGCCGAGGATGCTGAGGAGCGGCTTGGCCACCGATTCCGTGGTGGCCGACACCCAGGAGCCGGCCGCGGTGATGTCCAATGCCACCAGCCCCGCGGTCACCACCAGGCCGCCCACGAGGTAGCGGATCCGGCGGGGGGGCTCCACGCGGAAGAGCGAGAACAGGAACCCCAGGCCGACCGCCCCCACCCCGGAGACGGCCAGGCTCTTGACCATCTCGATCCGCTCGGGGCTGAGGTAGCGGGCGGTCTCGAGCTGGAACCCGGTGAAGACCGCCAGGCCGATCAAGCCGGTGTACAGGGCGTAGAACAGGTTCGCCCGGTTCTTGGTGTCGAACAGGAAGAGGAGGAAGTGCAGCAGGGTGAAGGCGACCAGGATCCCGGAGAGGAACATCCGGTACCCCACCGAGGTGCTGGGCCACTCTCCCGCCGGCGCGACCGGGGCTTCGAGGGTCTGACCGAGGAGCTCCATGGCGCGGTCCACGGAGATCCCCTGCTCCACGAGGATGAGACGCCCCAGGCGGTTGGCGTCCCCCCACTTGCCGGTGCCCCGACTCCAGGAGATCCAACTGAAGGAGCGGTCCTGGTCCAGGTCGATCAGGGCCAGGTCAAAGCCGAGGACGACCCCAGGGACCAGGCTCACCCGGTTTCCGGTGCGGCCGACGTCGATCCGCCACTCGTAGCGGTACCCGTCGCTGGTCTGGCGCACGGCCCCCTGCAGCTCGGTCTTGGAGCCCGGGCTGTTGTGCCCCTGGTTAGGGCCTCGGATCCAGTATTGGGTAGGTGGATCGCGGTGACCGCGAACCCCCCACAGGTAGAGCTCGCACCCGTCCTGGCCGGTCCAGTCGCTTTCCCCGAGCCTGCCGGGCAGGGGCGAGTCGTCCGTCATCTCGACCGCCACGTACAGGGCGTTCTCGCGCTCGTCGTATCCCACGCGGAAGGTGCCGACGAAGTCGCCCGGGTGGTCGGGCGGATCGTATCCCTCCACCGTGGCGATCGGGTAGCGGCTCAGGTCGTCGGGCCAGTCAGAGAGATCGCCGTCGACGACGATCCCGCTCACCGGGTAGGCCAGGGCGACCTTCTCGGGACCGGCGGTCGCCGGCCGGACCAGGGCGCCGAGGAGCACCCCTGCCAGCACTCCGGCACGGACCAGGCCAGCCATGGGGGATCTCCTTCCTCGTGGACCACCGCGAGCGACCGACGACGATCAAGGACTCAACCTCAAAGATAGGCCGTCTCCGCCATCCACCGCAGGGGCTGGACCAGCGGTACTCGGGAGCCCCGGCGACAGACCTACGCAGAAATCATCGCAAGGGGCGTGCCAGGCGCGTGCTGGCCCGGACGCGGGAGAACCCGATGCCGGGCAACCGGTTGACGAGCCAGCGGGGAATGACCACCGCGTCCTGCCGCCAAGGTCCCTGGCACCAACCTGGGATGCGTAGAGGCAATGCCTTGCCGCCGTTCCGCTTCGCCGAACTGCCAAATTGTTTGTCGGCAATGGCATGGATCTGGCCGCTCCCCGGTCCCGGTCTCCCGGAGGTCTGCTCCTCGGGCACCGGGACAGAGGTGCGCCGAGAGGCGCGCGTGCGCTATATTACCTGGCCATGGTGTCCGGCTACCCCCGAGGAGCCCCCCGGTGATCTTCGATTCGCATACCCATGCCTGGCGGTACTGGCCGTACCAGCCGGAGGTTCCCGATCCCCGCGGCCGCGGACTGGTCGAGCAGCTCCTGTGGGAGATGGACCGCCACGGGGTCGACCGGGCGGTGCTGGTCTGCGCCCGCATCGAGCACAACCCGGACAACAACGAGTACGTGGCCGAGTGCGTCGGCCGCTACCCCGATCGCCTGGTGCAGTTCGCCGACGTCGACTGCTCGTGGACCGATACCTACCACCGGCCCGGGGCCGCGGCTCGGTTGGCCGAGGCCGCCGAGCGGTATCCGTTGCGCGGCTTCACCCATTACCTGAAGGACGATACGGACTGGTTCGGCTCTGAGGAGGGGCTGGCGTTCTTCGCCAAGGCGGCCGAGCTCCGATTGGTGGCCAGCCTCGCCCTGGGTCCCCGGTGGCAGCCGGCCCTGCGCGCGCTGGCCGGCCGCTTCCCCGAGGTGACCTTCCTCTGCCACCACCTGGCCGGGTCCCGGGCCGCCGAGCCCCCGCCGCGGCCGGACCTGACCGAGATCCTCCGGTCGGCGGCGGTCCCCAACATCTGCATCAAGCTCTCGGGTCTCCACTACGCGGCCGAACGGGGATGGGATTATCCCTGCTCGGACGCCATCCACGTGGTCCGTCTCCTGTACGAGCAGTACGGCCCCGAGCGGCTGTGCTGGGGCTCCGACTACCCGGTGGTGCGTTTCTTCATGACCTACCAGCACGCGCTGGAGGCCTTCCGCACCCACTGCCCGTTCGTCCCTGAACCCCATCGGGCCTTGATCCTCGGCGGCAACCTCGAGAGGATCCTGAGCCGCGCGGGCCGGTGACCATGCCCGGCGACCCCGAGCCGAGGAGCGCGTCGGCGATCCTGCTGCCGCCGAGGCTGCGCACCTTGCTCTGGCGCAAGGTGGGGAACTGCCTGGCCCGCGGCGACGTGCTGGTCACCACCGAGCACTTCCAGAAGGTGATGGAGCGCGAGTTCCGCCGGCAGCTCCGCCTGTCGCCGCCGCCCGGGGTGCGGGTCCTGCTGCGCGAGATGATCGCGGCGGTGAATGAGGAGCACCCGGACAAGTTCCTCAGCCTCGGTATCCGCAATGCCCTGACCCGCCATTTCCGCGACCTGGCGGCCCACGAAAGCGGTGACCCGGCGGCGCTGCTGGAGGAGAGCCGCCACCGGATCCGCGAGCTGGTCCAGGGAGGTCGGACGGCCTTCTTCCTCGACGCCATCGGGGTCCAGGTGGAGGAAGGGCGGGTGCCGGCCAGCCTGGAGCGGGCCATCCTCAGGGTCGTCAGCGGCGAGAAGCTCAAGGCCGCCCCGTCGGGAGCGCGCCGGACCGTGCGGCGCCGGGGGGGCGCCGGACCGCGGGTTCCGGTCCGCACGATCGGAACGGTCGGGGCGACCAGGACGGGTGAGTCGGCCGGGGCCGAGGACGGGCCGGCCGAGGCCGAGCTGCCCGACGACCAGGAGCAGCAGGAGCGGGTCCGCCGGAACGCGGAGATCGAGCAGAACCTGGCCAAGGAGGAGATGCAGCGGGCGCGTCAGCACCTCGACTCCTTTGTCCAGCAGAAGCTGCTGGACGAGGAAGAGGCGGCGAGTCTGCGCGAGATCTACAACATCGAGGACCGGTTGGCCAAGGAGCAGCTCGAGCGGGCCGAGGCTGACCGGCTGCGGGCTCAGGTCAACGCCGCGGTGCGGGAGAAGATCGAGCAGCGGCTGCGCTCGGCGGTGGACTTCGCCGTCCGGTACCTCAACGCCTTCGAGGCGCTGAAGCGGCTGCCGGCCCAGCGGGACGACGCCTTGCGCTTCCTCATCCGCCATCAGCGCCTGGTGATGACGCGGGTGGAGGAGGAGGAGCTCGAGCAGGTGGTCGAGCGGAACCTGGTGACCGAGGAGTTGGACCAGGACGACGACCTGCTTGAGAGCGTCTGCCGTCTCCTGGAGCGGCGGGAGAACGAGGCCCGCATGGTCGCCGCCAACCTGCCTCCCTACCGGTACGTGATGGGTCAGAAGCCGATCGACCGACTCTCGATCGAGGAGGATTTCGTCGACGCGTTGAGGACCCTGACCCGCGAGCAGCTCTCCGAGCGGCTCAATTCCGAGGACCCGGAGGTCCGGAACGGGTCGGCCGTGGCCATCCGGTCCATGGTCGAGCTGATCTATCGGGCCATCGAGCCGAGGTTGTTCCACCGCACCGTGCGCCGGATCAAGGTGAAGCACACCGTGGCCCGGCTCTACCGGTCGGCCGAGGATCCCAAGGCCGGGCGGCACAAGGTGCAGCACTTCCTGGCGCAGCGCCTCGACCGGCAGTACCCCAGCCTCAGCGAGGCTGAGCGGCAGGAGCTGGAGCGCGACAGCCAGCAGTTGATGGAGACGGTGGACCGGGAGCGCGGCGAGAGCGGCAAGGAATCGCTGCGGGTATACCGGGCCTGAGCCCCTCAGCGCCGCACCGGCTTCCCGCCCTCATCCTCGGTTCAGCGGCGGCCGGTTACCAGATCGGCCAGCCGGATCAGCCTGCCGCCCTGCTCTGCCGAGGCATTGGCCCCCAGCACCGCGGCCAGGCTGTTGAGCGATTCCCCATACGGCGAGCGGGGATGGGATCGGTCCCCGGTCCGGACCGCCTCGATGAAGGCCCGCGCCTGCAGGGCGAAGGGGTTGGTTCGCTCGGTCTCCTCCCACGTCGTCAGGTCGTTCTCCCGCACCCGCCCGGCCTCCCATTCGATCAGGGAATCGTCGCTCACCAGCAGCACCTCGCGGCGCGAGACCCCGACCTTGGTCAGCACCCGCGAGGTGGTGGCGTTGGCCGTCACCCCGGAGACGAAGCGATAGTTGACGTTGTACACGTGGGGCAGGTTCCACCCCTGCTCGCCGTCCGGCTCGGTGCGCGCCACGTAGAAGGCGGAGACCGCCTCGATCTCGCCGAGAAAATACCGGAGCAGGTCGACGGTGTGGATGGTGTTCTCGACGAAGGTCCCCCCGCACAGCTCGTACCGGCTGGTCCAGTACCGCACCGGCTTGCCGCTGTAGAGCAACTGCACCAGGGCGTGGCGGGGGATCCGCTCGGTCAGCATCCGCCGGACCTCGACGGCCGAGGGGTAGTAGCGGCTCATGAAGCCGACCTGCGAGACCACCCCGGTCCGCTCGACGGCGCCGGCAAAGGCCACGGCCTGGGCCAGATTGAGGGTCTGCGGCTTCTCGACGAAGATCGCCAGGCCCCGCTCGGCGGCCAGCGGGACCTGGTCCGAGTGCAGGGTCGGCGGGATGCAGATGTAGACCGCGTCCAGGGACTCGCGCTCGTACATGGCCCGATGGTCGGTGTACACGCGGGAGACGCCGAAGGCCGCTCCCTGCTCCCGGATGGCCTCCTCGTTGGTGTCGCAGAAGGCCTGAAGAACGACCTGACCCTCCTGGACCAGGGGCGCCAACGCCGGCAGATGGGCGTGGACGGTGATGTACCCGAGGCCGATGAAGCCGAGGCGTACCGGTTGCATGGGGCTCCTTTCAGAGGGAATCGATGCGGGCGATCAGGTCCGGGTCCAGCGCTCGGCCGTCGCTCACCGAGGCCGCCACCCCCAGTTCTTCGAGCGTCGCCGCGCCCGAGAGGACGATGGCCACCTTGGGGTCGGAGAGGAGGTACCGCAGCCCCAGCCGGGGCATCTCCTCGGGCTGGTCGGCCACCACGGCCTCGAGCCGCCGCAGCTTGTCGTGCAGCTCGGGGAAGCGGCCGGTGGCGATCCAGTGGTCCCTCTTGGAGCCGAGGAGGCCGAAGTGCAGGGGGGAGGCGGCGATGACCGCCACGTCGTTGCGGACGGCCTCCGGCACCAGTACCTCGCGGGCTTCCTGGATCAGCAGGTCGTATTTGCAGAAGGTGATCACCGAGACGAACTCCGGCTCGGCGGCCAGGACTCTGGCCATGAGCCCAAGGTCAGAGCCGGTCAGCCCGATCTGGCGGCAGAGCCCCTGGGCCTTGATCTCCCGCAGAGCCTCCAGGGTCCGCCCCTTCCCGAAGATTCCCTCCCAGCCGGCCTGCTCAGACTCGTGGATCTGCAGCAGGTCGACCCGGTCGCGCTGCAGCCGCTTGAGGCTGGCCTCGAAGCCGCGCCAGACCGTATCCCGGGTGTAGTCGAACGGCTCGGGGTAGTACCCCACCTTGGTGGCCAGGTAATAGGGCTGGGTGACCCCCTTCAGGGCTACGCCCAGCACCTCCTCGCTGCGGCCCTTGCCGTAGAGCGGGGCCGTGTCGAAGTAGTTGATCCCCAGCTCGAGGGCCCTTTCCACCAGGGCGACGCCGTAGTTGATCGGCTGCAGGCCGAACTCCGGTCGGCCGTAGAACCACGACCCTCCCAGGCCGATCTCGCTGACCTGCCAGTCGGTCTTGCCGAAGCGTCGATAGCGCATGTCCCTCCCTCGCTGTTGGCCTGCCACCGCGAAGAGCGCGGCGGTCAGGGGATTTATAGCGTAGCGAAAAACGGGACGGCGTCCAGTCAGGTGGCGGTCGACCGACGCGGCCGCCCCTATATTCTGCCCACCGCTCCCCTCACCCCGCAGGAGGTGACCCATGGAAGTGTGGATGCGGATCGGCCAGCCGCTCGAGCCGGTCATGGAGGAATACCCGCGGATCTTCGACGCCTGGGAGGCCGGCGGCGTCCGCGGCCTGGTCTTCGGTCGCCTGCTGTTCACCGACCCCCAGGGTGGCTTTACCGTGCCGGCGATCCCCTCCCGCCCGGGAGCGTATCGCGACCGGGGGATCGAGCCTGGTCCGGCGCCGGCCGGACCACCGGCGGACCAGGAGCGGTTGCTGCACCGGATGCTCGACGACGCCAAGGCGCGGGGCTGGACGGTTCTGGTCTTCTGCCCAGGACAGGGCACCCCGGTGGGGCAGCCGCTGCCCCTGGAGCAGGACCCGTACGGCGCGATCTTGACCGCGGCGGTCTGGGACGAGGTCTTCAGCGCGCTCCCCCAGGCCGACGGCGGGATCATGGACGGCTGGACCGAGTCGGCCTATGAGTTGGGGTACTGGCCGCCCGCCACCTCCAAGCCGGAGAGCTACTGATGGCCGCGACGCTGAGGTTGCCCGTGCGCTGGTACAGCGGGCCCGGGTACTACCAGGGCCGCGTGGAGGGAGAGGGACACCGGCTGGGCGAGCTGGAGCTGGAGGTGGCGCGTACCGCCTTCCTCGTGGTGGACAGCGACTGCGGCGCCGGGAATCCCTGGGTGGAACAGGGGATCGCCCCGGCCCTGGCCGCGGCCCGCCGGACCGGGATGCACGTCGTGTACATCCACAACGACTTCTCCCTGGCCGACGAGCCGGGGAGCATCAAGCGCGAGCTGCACGGCACCCGCTGGGGCGATCCCGAGGCGGCGCACCGGCCGCATCCGGAGCGGTCCCCGTACCGCCCCAACTACTCCCCGTCGATCCAGCCCCTGACCCACGAGCCCGACTTCCCCAAGCGGGAGTGGTCCGGCTTCCACGAGACCCACGTGGACTACCACCTGCGCTGCTACGACGTCCGCAACCTGGTGGCGGTGGGGTTCAGCCAGCGG
>JBAZUN010000022.1:2440-26989 GCA_041661365.1 Candidatus Latescibacterota bacterium | reverse complement strand
CTCGGACGCGACACTGATGATGGGCACCTGGCGGCTGGTCGCCGCGCTCTGGATGATCCTGCTGTGCAGTTGCACCGACCGGCAGCGGCTCAATCCCCTCGATCCCGAGGGTGCCGTCGCGTCCGACCTGGCGCTGCAGGCCCTGGCCGGCGACCAGGTGGTCTCGCTGCGGTGGGACTGCACCCGGTACACGGACGTCACCGGGGTCCGGCTCCTCCGGCGCGAGGCCGACGACCCGGAACTCCCCCTCACCACCGCGCCGCTGGCCAGGGGGATCACCGAGTTCGACGACCGCCAGGTGCGGAACGGCGTCACCTACGAATACGCCCTGGCGTTGCAGATCGAAGGGGAGGGCGAGCGCCGCCTCGATCCCGCGGTGCGGGCCACCCCAGGCTCCGAGATCGTCTGGGCCGCGGACCGGACCTCTGGTCTGCTCTGGCGGGTCACCGCCGACGGCCGGACTGCCTGGTTCGCCCAGGGCCGCTTCGCCGCGATCTCCGGGGTGGCCGTGGACCCGGTCGACCGGTCCTGCTGGGTCAGCGATCAGTACGCCCGTGGGGTGGCCCGCGTCTCGACGGCAGGGGACCTGGACTTCCACCGCACCCCGGGACGGGAGCCGGCCCTGCTGGCCCTCGATCCGGAGAGCCGGCGGGGGTGGCTGGTGGACCGCGGCCGCCAGGAGGTCTGCTGGTGGTCGCTGGACAGGACGACCGACACCCTGGCCCTGTCCGTGGCCGATGCGCGCTTCGCCGAGCCCGTGGCCCTGGCCCCGGCCGAAGGAGGGTGCTGGATCGCCGACCGGTCGGCCGGCCGGGTTCTCTTCTGGTCACCGGACGGCCGTCGTCTCTCCTTCGAGAACCTGGATCGGCCGGTGGCCCTGGCCGCCGGTTCCGGACAGGTGTGGGTGCTCACTGCGGGGGGTGACCGCCTGCTCCGACTCGGCCCGGATGGCGCGACCGAGCTGACCCTTCCCCTCACCGGCGGTCTGGCCCTGGCCTGGGAGCCTGCGAGCGGTCGCCTCTTCATTCAAACAGAGAGCGAGGTGCTGGCCCTGGGAACCGACGGCGCGCTACTGGCCCGCTGGACCGGATTCGCGGCCGGGAGATCCCTGGCCCTGAGCGGCAGAGCCGGATCGGTCTGGGTGGCCACGGCCAACTGGCTGTGGAAGGTCTCGGCCGGCGGGGAAACCCTGGCCAGGCTCGGCGGCTTCTCCGGACTGCTCGGGGTGGCCGTGACCGCGTCGGGTTCCTGACGGGCCGTGACAACCCCGCTGGGGGCCGTTATCTTTCGGCCCCAACGACAGACCAAGGGAAGGTGCGGATGGTAACCAGCATGACCGGGTTCGGCACGGGCCAGGCCGAGAGCCAGGGGGCGCGGGCCACGGTGGAGCTGCGCTCGGTGAACAGCCGGTTCTGCGAGGTCCAGGTGCGGTGTCCGGTCGGGGTGCAGGGGTTTGAGGGGACGATCCGGGAGCGGGTCCAGGCCCGCGTCACCCGGGGGAAGATCACCGTCCAGGTCGAGTGGGAGGAGGAGGGCGGAACCGGCGAGCTGCCGATCCTCGACGAGGGGGTGGCCAGACGGTACCTGCGCGAGCTGGCCAGGCTGGCCGACCTGGCCCGTCCGGTCCTGGGAACCGCGGCCATACCCGACCTGGGCTGCCTGGCCCGTCTGCCGGGACTGTTCCGCCTCGAATCGGTGAGCCTGGACCGCGGTCAGGCCGAGGGGCTGGTGCTGACCGCTCTCGAGGCCGCGCTCGACGACTTCGTGCGGATGCGGACCGTCGAGGGGGAGGCCCTGAGCCGCGACCTGCGCGCCCGGGTCGAGCGGATCGGGGATCATCTGCGTCGCGTCGAGGAGCTGGCCGTTGCCTCGCGAGAGCATCTCCGCGAGCGGCTGCGCGAGAAGGTCAACGCCCTCCTCGCTCCCGGGGCGATCCCCGAGGACCGGCTGGCCGCCGAGGTCGTGCTCCTCGCCGAGCGGAGCGACGTGACCGAGGAGATCGTCCGCTTCCAGAGCCACAACGCCCAGTTCCTCGAGACCCTGGACCGGGGCGGCGAGGTCGGCCGTCGCTTCACCTTCCTCCTTCAAGAGATGAACCGCGAGGCCAACACGATCAACTCCAAGGCGGACGAGACCGAGATCGTGTACCTCGTCGTCGAGATCAAGGAGGACCTGGAGCGGCTGCGCGAGCAGGTCCAGAACCTGGCGTGAGCGATCCCTCCGAGGTCCAGGTCCGGGTGGTGACCGTGAGCGGCCCCCCGGGGAGCGGCACCAGCACCGCCTGCCGGCTGCTGGTCGAGCGGCTGGGCTGGTTCTACGTCAACGCCGGCGGGATCTTCCGCCAGTTGGCCGAGGAGGCCGGACTCTCCCTGGCCGAGTACGGCCGCCGGGCCGAGGTCGACCCGCGGATCGACCGCGAGCTGGACAACCGCATGGTCGAGCTGGCCCGAACCCGGGCCCCGATCGTGCTCGAGGGCCGTCTGACCGGCTGGATGGCGGTCTGCCACGGCCTGGAGGCCCTGCGGGTCTGGCTCGACGCCCCGGCGGCGGTGCGGTGCCAGCGGGTCGGCCGACGGGATCGCCAGAACGGGGATCAGGCCCTGGCCGCCATGCTCGAGCGGGAGCGTTCCGAGTCCACGCGGTACGCGCTCCACCACGGCATCCGGCTCGAGGATCTGTCGATCTACCACCTGGTCATCGACACCGGGGTTGATCGGCCTGAGGTCGTGGTCGACCGGATCCTCGCGCGATTGGGGGGAGGACTGCGATGAGCTTGACCGGCGCCAGGGTTCTGGTCGGGATCAGCGGCGGCATCGCCGCGTACAAGATGCCCCAGGTCGTCCGCGGCCTGCAGCATCTTGGAGCCGAGGTGCGGGTGGTGACCACGGCCAACGCCGAGCGGTTCGTCGCCCCGGCGACCCTCGAGGTGCTCACCCGGCACCCGGTCCACCAGGACCTGTTCCGCCGCGACGAGGAGTTCCCCGTGCTGCACGTGGGCCTGGCCGCCTGGGCCACCCTGGTCCTGGTGGCGCCGGCGACCGCCAACCTGGTGGCCAAGATGGCCCACGGCCTCGCCGACGATCTGCTCTCCGCCCTGCTGCTGAGCACCCGGGCGCCGATCCTGGTGGCGCCGTCGATGGAGGAGCACATGCTCGACCACCCCGCCACGCGGCAGAACCTGCAACTGCTGGCCGAGCGGGGGTGTGTCGTCATCGAGCCGGCCGCCGGCGAGCTGGCCTCGGGGGTCACCGGTCGCGGCCGGCTCCCCGAGCCCGAGGAGCTGGTGGCCCGCGTCGTTCAGCAGGTGGCTCCGACCCGCGACCTGACGGGGCTCAAGCTGCTGGTGACGGCCGGGCCCACGGTGGAGGACCTCGATCCGGTCCGGTACCTGGCCAATCGCTCGACGGGGAAGATGGGTTTCGCTCTGGCCCGGCGGGCCCGCGACCGCGGCGCCGAGGTGTGGCTGGTCGCCGGGCCGACCCCCTTGCCGCCGCCCTCGGGGGTGACGGTCACCCGGGTCCGCTCGGCCCTGGAGATGCAGGCAGCTGTCGAGTCGCGCTGGCCGGAGGTGGGTGCGGCCGTGCTGGCCGCGGCGCCGTGCGATTACCGGCCGCGTCAGATCGCCGCCGAGAAGATCCACGCCGGTGAGGCCGCGACCCTGGAGCTGGTGGCCAACCCCGATATCGCCGCCGGTCTCGGCCGCGACAAGGGGGACCGCACGCTGGTGGTCTTTGCCCTGGAGACCGAGCCCGGGTACGACCGGGCCGTGGCCAAGCTGAAGCGCAAGCAGGCTGACTTGGTGGTGCTGAACAACCTGCGCGACGAGGGGGCCGGGTTCGAGGTGGACACCAACGTGGTCACCCTGATCGACAGCCAGGGTCAGGTCGAGTCCCTGCCGAGGATGGACAAGGCGGCGGTGGCTGACCGCGTCCTCGACTGGCTGGTAGCCCGTCGCGCGACGGACCTTCCTCGGTGAGCGGCGCCGACCGGTCGGCCCTGGCCGCGGCCCGGCGCTGTCTCGAGGACCTGGTCGCCTTCGAGGGGGACTGGTTCGTCTCTCCGGAGGCGCCGGCCGCGCCCCTGGATCCGGCCAAGGGCGACGACGAGCTGGAGCGGTTCCGGCAGGAGATCTGCGACTGCACCCGCTGCGCCCTGGCGCAGAGCCGCAAGCGATTCGTCTTCGGCACCGGCGATCCCCATGCCGGGATCCTCTTCGTCGGTGAGGCCCCGGGCGCGGACGAGGACCGTCAGGGCGAGCCGTTCGTCGGCGCGGCCGGGCAGTTGTTGACCCGCATCATCGAGGCCATGGGGTTCAGCCGCGAGCAGGTCTACATCTGCAACGTCCTCAAGTGCCGCCCTCCGGGGAACCGCGATCCGCTCCCCGAAGAGGTGGCGGCCTGCGAGTCCCACCTCAAGCGCCAGGTCGAGCTGGTGGCGCCGCGCCTGATCGTCGCCCTCGGCCGGGTGGCGGCCCAGGTCCTGCTCAAGACCGCGGAACCGATGGGACGGCTGCGCGGCAGCCTGCACCGGTACGAGAACGTGCCGGTGATCGTCACCTATCACCCGGCGGCCCTGCTGCGCAACCCCGAGTGGAAACGGCCGACCTGGGAGGACATCAAGTGGGCGCGGCGGGAATACGACGGAGTGGAGCTGTGATGGGGGAGGGGCGATGACCCAGGCGCGCGGCGGTCCCGCGACCGGGATCGAGCGGATGCCGCCCCAGGCGGTCGAGGTGGAGCAGGCGGTCCTCGGGGCCATGCTGATCGACCAGCGGGCCATCGGCCGGGCCATCGAGTTCCTCGACGACGCCTGTTTCTACCATCTCCCGCACGGGCTGATCTACCAGGCCATGGTCTCCCTGTTCGAGCGGAACCAGGCCGTGGACCAGCTCACCCTGGCCGAGGAGCTGCGGCGGCGGGACCAGCTCGATCAGGTCGGCGGAGTCGTGTACCTGGCCAAGCTCGCGGCCGAGGTGGCGACCGCGGCCAACATCGAATACCACGCCCGCATCGTGCTGGAGAAAGCCCTCGGCCGGCGCCTGATCGAGACCGCCGGCGAGGTCACCCGGCAGGCCTACGAGGGGACCGGCGACGTCCGCGAGCTGATCGACTGGACCGAGCAGCGGATCTTCGGCCTGTCGGAGCGGGGCCTGCGCGAGGGGTTCCAGCCCCTCGAGCGGGTGATGGGCGACACCCTGGAGCAGATCGAGCGGGCCCACAACCGGGTGAGCATGGTCTCCGGGGTGGACACCGGCTTCTCCGACCTCAACGAGATGACCGCCGGCTTCCAGGCCGGCGACCTGATCATCCTGGCGGCGCGCCCGAGCGTCGGCAAGACCGCCCTGGCCCTGACCCTGGCCCGCAACGCCGCGGTCGACTTCAAGGTCGGGGTCGGGATCTTCAGCCTCGAGATGTCCCGCATGCAGCTCGCCCAGCGGCTGCTGAGCGCCGAAACCCGGGTCGACCTGCACCGGCTCCGCACCGGCCGCCTGACCGAGGAGAACTGGGTCCACGTCACCCGCAGCGTCGGCCGGCTGGCCCAGGCCCCGATCTACATCGACGACAGTCCCGGGATCACCGTGCTCGAGGCCCGCGCCAAGGCCCGGCGCCTCCGCCGCGAGCACGGGATCGGCCTGGTGGTGATCGACTACCTGCAGTTGATGAGCGCCCACGAGCGGACCGACAACCGCGAGCAGGAGATCTCGCGGATCTCGCGCGGCCTGAAGGCCATGGCCAAGGAGCTCGGGATACCGGTGCTGGCCCTGTCGCAGCTCTCCCGCGCGGTCGAGAGCCGCACCGACCGCCGGCCCCAGCTCTCCGACCTGCGCGAGAGCGGCAGCATCGAGCAGGACGCCGACGTGGTGATGTTCATCTATCGTCCGGACCTCTACGGCATCAAGGCCGCTGACGGCTCGAGCCAGGAGGGGATCGCCGAGGTGATCGTCGGCAAACAGCGCAACGGCCCGACCGGGTCGGTCCACCTCTACTGGAACGCCGAGAGCGCCACCTTCGACAAGCTGGCCCCTGACTACCGGTTCGATCCGATCGGGCAGCCGGGCTGACCCTGATGTCCGGTTATCCGGTCCCCGCCGGCGAGGCGAGGATCGAGCTTCGCTGCCGCAACTCGCGCTTCCTCGGCACGGTCGACCGCGCCGAGACCGTGACCGCGGCCCGGGCTTTGGTCGAGCGGGCTCGGCAAGGGCACCCCGACGCCTCGCACCACGTCTATGCCTTTGCCGTCGGATACGGGGCCACGGTGGTCCACGGGATGAGTGACGACGGGGAGCCGGCGGGCACGGCCGGGCGACCGGTCCTCGCCGTGGTCCAGGGCTCGGGTCTGGGGGACGTGGTCGTGGTGGTGACGCGCTGGTTCGGCGGCACCAAGCTCGGCACCGGCGGGCTGGTGCGGGCCTACACCGAGACGGCCCAGGCGGTCCTGGCGGCCGTCGCGCGCCAGCAGAAGGTCCACGCCGTCTGGTTCTGCCTCGACCTTGAATACGGCCAGCATCCGGCCTGTCGCAAGGCCCTGGTCGAGCGCGGGGCGACGATCATCGGCGAGGAGTTCGGCGCCAGCGTGGCCCTGGTCGGCTGGATCGGCGACGAGGGGTGGGACGGGCTGCGGCAGGCCCTGCTCGACGCCAGCGCCGGCCGGGCCGTTCCCCGGATCATCGAGCCGCCGGCCAGCGAGTCGCGGTCCGCCTGACCGGGATCATCCCCCTCGGCATTGGCACCGGGCGTCGGTCACGGCGTACCGTGGTTCAGGCCTGGGCCCAGCGCACCAGGCCCAGCTCGAGCGGGTTCTCGAGGTCCGGGTGGGACGGGATCACCCGCACCGTGCAGCCGAGGGAGCCGGAGCTGGTGCAGGTATACTCGGCGTCGAACCGGTGGACCCCGTCTCCCTGCTCGCCGTGGTGGACCAGCGCCACGGAGGCGGCTTCCTGCACCTCGTGCTGGGCGGTCAGCCGACCGAGGTAGAGCTCGACCCGGACCTCCTCGGGTCGCACCTCGCCCAACTGAGCCAGGACGGTCACCGGCACCGACATCCCGACCCTGAGCGGCGAGGGGGGGCGGATCTCCACGTGCTCGATCCTCACCTGGGCCCAGCGGTCCCGGATGGTGGCCTTCCAGTGGGCCAGACGCTCGGCCCGTTGCCAGTCGCGGTTCAGGTGGACCCAGCGCCGCTGGCCGGGGAGGTAGATGGTCTCCACGTACTCGCGCACCATCCGATGGGTGCTGAAGACCGGCACCAGGGCCGCGATCGTCTCCTTCATCCGCCGGATCCAGCCGCGGGGAAGGCCCTCGGCGTCCCGGTCGTAGAACAGGGGGACCACCTCGCTCTCGAGCAGGTCGTACAGGGCGTTGGACTCCACCTCGTCCTGGTACCCGACGTCCTCGTACTCCTCGCCGCCGCCGATCGTCCAGCCCGAATGCAGCTCGCAGGCCTCGGCCCACCAGCCGTCGAGCACGCTGACGCTGGGGACCCCGTTGACCGCCGCCTTCATCCCCGAGGTGCCGCTGGCCTCCTGGGGCCGCCGCGGGTTGTTCAGCCAGACGTCGCACCCCTGGACCAGGAAGCGGGCCACGTGCATGTCGTAGTTCTGCAGGAAGAAGACCTTTCCCGCAAACGGCTCCTGCCGCGCCAGGTGCACGATCTTGCGCACCAGCTCCTTCCCCGGGTTGTCGTGGGGGTGGGCCTTGCCGGCGAAGAGGATCTGGATCGGCCGTTCGGGATCGCTGAAGAGGGCGGCCAGCCGGTTCAGGTTGCGGAAGATCAGATCGCCGCGCTTGTAGGTGGCGAACCTGCGGGCAAAACCGATGGTCAGGGCCTGGGGGTTCAGCCCGCGCAGGGTCTGGTCGGTCCGCTCCCGGGACAGCCCCTGGCCGATGAGCTGCGTCACCAGGTGGGAGCGGGCGAACTCGGTGAGTCGCCGGCGGCGGGCCTGGTGCGAGGCCCACAGCTCGGCGTCGGGGATGAGGTGGACCTTGCTCCATACGGCGTCACCGCCGTTGGGCAGGCGCCACGCCGGACCGAGGTAGCGGTCGTAGAGCTCGGCGGTCTCCGGGGAGGCCCAGGTCTGGGTGTGCACCCCGTTGGTCACCGAGCCGATCGGCACCTCGCTCCGGTCGAGGGGCGGCCACAGGTTGGTCCACATCCGGCGCGAAACCTCCCCGTGGAGCCGGCTGACCCCGTTGGCCTGACCGGACAGGCGGAAGGCCAGCGCGGTCAGGCAGAAGTCCCCGGTCTGGCTGCCCGGATCGACCCGACCCAGCCGCAGGAACTCCTCCTGGGAGAGGCCGAGCTGCTCGCGGTACGGTCCCATCCAGGTCTCGACCAGCTCGGGATGGAACCAGTCGTTCCCGGCGGCCACCGGGGTGTGGGTGGTGAAGACGTTGCCGACGCGGGTGGCCGCGACCGCGGCCGCGAAGGAGAGACCGTGGCCGTGCATCAGGACTCGGATCCGCTCCAGGGCCTGAAAGGCCGAGTGTCCCTCGTTCATGTGGCAGAGGGTCGGCCGGATCCCGAGGGCCTCCAGGGCACGGGTCCCCCCGATCCCCAGGAGCATCTCCTGCCGGATCCGCATCTCCCGCTCGCCGCCGTAGAGCCGGGCGGTGATCTCGCGGTCCTCGGGTCGGTTCTCCTCGAGGTTGGCGTCGAGCAGGTAGAGCGGCACCCGCCCCACCTGGACCTGCCACAGCCGGGCGCGGACCGGGCCTTGCGGGTACGGAACCTCCACGGTCAGCGGCTCGCCGGCGGCGTTGAGGACCGGCCGGATCGGCATGTAGTCGAGGTCGGTCTCCGGGTACCGCTCGACCTGCCAGCCGTCCGGGTTCAAGGCCTGGTGGAAGTACCCCTGGTGGTAGAGCAGGCCGACCCCGACCAGGGGAAGTCCCAGGTCGCTGGCCGACTTGAGGTGGTCACCGGCCAGGATCCCGAGTCCGCCGGAGTAGATCAAGAGGCTTTCGGTAAGTCCGAACTCGGCGGAGAAATAGGCGATCTGCAGGCCGCTGTCCCGGTGGTGCTGATCGAACCAGGCAATGCGGGATCGGTCGTGGTCCAACCGCGCCGTGACCTCGGTGATGCCGCGGCACAGCTCCTCGTCCTCGCCGAGCTGGCGCAACCGTTCGGGACTCAACCCGCAGAGCAGGCGCAGCGGATTGCGCTGGCAGTCCACCCAGGCCCGCGGGTCGAGCCGCTGGAAGATCCGCGCCGCGTCCTGGTTCCAGGTCCACCAGAGGTTGTAGGCCAGGTCCCACAGCGGGGCGAGTCCGGGGGGGAGATCCGGCAGCACGTGCAGGCGGAACAGTGGTTTCATCGGCAGTCAGATGTCAAAGGATTACACCGGGATAGAGGGGGAGGGAGGCACCTTAAGAACGGGGCGGCGTCCAGTTTGTCAAGCCGCGGTCGGTTCGGCTTGTGCCTCTGTCCGGGCAGCCTATATTTGCGCCTTCCGGGCTGCCGTAAGCACTGGGCCCCGGAGGTGAACTCCACACCGGAGAGAGGGCGATGCCCGAGCGACCCGAGGTGATCATCAGCGGTTTTGCCGACGAGGGACCGGCCGACAAGAAGGCCGAATCGCAGCTCACCATGCTGGCCTCCCTGGGGATGTCCTACTACAGCCTGCGCTTCGTCGACGCGGGGAGCGGGGTGAAGAACGCCATGCTCCTCGACCGGGCCGAGGTGAAGCGGCTGCGGCAGCTCCACGCCGATTTCGGCATCCGGGTCTCCTCGCTCGGCTCGCCGATCGGCAAGGTCAAGCTCCTCGACGTCGAGGACGGCACCCACAACGCCTTCGTGCCTTTCGATCGGTATTTGAAGGACCAGGTCAGACGCGCGGTGGATCTGGCTTGCGAGCTCGAGACCCGGCTGATCCGCGGCTTCTCCTTCTACCATCCCCGGGGAACCCGTCCCGAGGACCACGTGGACCAGGCCGCCGACCGCCTGTCCCGGATCGCCGAGTGCTGCCAGCAGGCCGGGGTCTTCTTCGGTCTGGAGGTGGAGGCCAACCTGGTCGGCCAGAACGGGCGCCTGCTCCGGGCACTCCATCGGCGGGTTGCCAACCCGCACCTGCTGCTGGTCTTCGACGGCGGCAACCTGGCCTGCCAGAACCTGACCCGGGTGCAGACCCTGCAGGAGTTCCGGGCCATGGAGGCGGGGATCGGCTGGCTGCACGTCAAGGACTACCGGATCGATCCCGGGCTGCAGTGGCAGGGACACGTCGACGAGGAGCGCCTCAAGAACTTCGTCCCCGCCGACCAGGGCGACGCGGGCCACGAGGAGATCCTGCGGGAGCTGCGCGACCAACTGCCGGCCCTGACCCGGCGGCTGCGCCGGCTCGGCCTCCCCGGGTTCTTCGTCGATCTCGAACCCCACCTGAAGGGAGGCGGCCAGTTCGGCGGGTTCAGCGGCCCCGACGGGTTCGGGGTGGCGCTGCGGGCCCTGCTCCGCCTGCTCGACTACGTCGGGATCGGGTACCGGCTGACCGGGTACGAGGAGATCGAGCGACAGAAGCGCGGCTGACCTGCAGCCGGGAGCTGCACCTCGATCTCCAGTAGCGATCTCATCGGCAAGGATCGGGGCGGGCGGCCTTGATGCCCCCCCCGATCCTGTTCCCGATGGCGTGACCTGACCGCGTTCCTGATTCGCGCTCAGCGTCCCTGCTCGCGCAGGCGCGCGTGCTGCCGCTTGAAGGCCGGACTGCCGTCGTCCTCCACCACCTCCAGGTCGACCCCCCGCTCGAAGCCGGGCAGGTTCCCGCTGTAGAACGCGCGCTGGTAGAGATCCTCGGCGGTGAACTCCCAGGTCCGCCGGCGCTTCCCCGGGCCGGGCCAGGAGATCCGCAGGAGCCGCTGCCGCTGGTGGTACCGCTGCCGCGGGGTCGGCTCGCTCTCGTCGACCCGGTACCGCTGCACGGCCTTCTCGTCGACCGTGACGCCGAGACCGGGTCCCTGCGGCACGGCGATGTACCCGTCGACCACGGGCAGTCGCTCCTTGAGCAGGTCGTGCTGCCACAGCTCGTGGGTGGTGATGTACGGGAGCTGGGCGTGGCTCAGCACCGCGCCGACGTGGGCCGCGAAGGCGGCGGTGACCCCGGCGCCGACGAGCTGCAGCCAGAACGGCTTGTTGAACCCCGCGGCCAGGGTGCCCACGCGCAGGATCCCCGCGGCACCGCCGCCCACGACAAAACCGTCGCAGCAGCGGGCGTGCAGCAGCGGCTCCTGGAAGTGCTCGACGACCGGCTTGCGCACCCGTTCGCGCAGCAGGCGGGCCCCGTCGAGATCCTGGGCCAGGTAGAACGGGCTCTCGTAGATCCCCACGTTGGGATTCTCGTCGAGCCGCTGCAGCATCCCCTCGGCCCGGGCCTGGTTGAGCAGGAACCCGTTGAAGTCGACGTCGAATTTATAATCGGCCGGCACGGCCTTGGCCACGGCGTCGGTCTGGGCGATGATGTCGCGCCACGGCCGCGCCTTCATCTTGAAACAGGTGTACCCCCGCTTGACCGACTCCCGGGCCTCGGCGGTCCAATCGGCCGCGGACATGTCGATGTCCCACCACGAGAACGGGCAGCGGCTCCGCACCGCGGTCCCCAGCAGGGCGTGCACCGGCACCCCGAGGTCCTGGCCCACCAGATCGAGCGCGGCCAGTTGCGGGCCGAACCCGATCCGGTCGTCCAGCATCACCGAGGCCGGGTTGCGGCCGACCAGGTCGACCACCGGCCAGTGGCCGCCCTGGCAGTCGCCGTACCCGACGAGACCGTTGTCCGCTTCGAGGCGGTAGAGGTAGACCCGCTCGTCGTGGGTCGAGGCCCGGTGCATGGCGCGGGTGACCCGCTCGCAGTAGAACGGCAGGTTGAGGGCGATCCGCTCGGCGTGGGCGATCTTCATGGCGTGGAACCTCCGTGGGTGGGTGAGGGGGGGCTGGGCGGGTCCGACACCCGCAGCACGGCCAGGAGGGACAGGCCGGGCCAGGGGAGCAGCCGGTCGATCCGTCGCCACAGCCAGACCAGACTGTCGAACAGCTTGAGCTGGACGCGGCCCAGGCGCGCGCGTCGGAGAAGCCGGCCGTTGAGCAGCCAGGGCACGGTGCCGATCCGGTTGAACCCCCGCAGCCGGGTCACGGTGAACCCCGCTGCTTTGGCCAGGGTCGCCAGGTCTCGCGTTGCGTACCGGCGCCGGTGGCCGATGGCCCGATCGAGCGGGCCGAAGAGCCAGGGCCCCTGGGGGACCATCAGCACCGCGATGCCGCCCGGTCGCAGGGTCGTCGCCAGGGCGCGCAGGGCGGCCAGGTCGTCGTCGAGCTGTTCGAAGAGGTTGAGGCAGAGGACGGGGTCGAAGGCGCCGGCCAGGGAAGCCAGGGCCTCGGGCTCGGTCAGTTCCAGGCGCCGTACCTCCAGCCCGGGGTACCCGGCGAAGCGGCTCGCCAGGTACTCGAGCTGAAAGGGCTCGGCGTCGGTGGCCAGGTACCGGACGCGGGGGAGGACCTTCTGGGTCAGGCTGCCGATCCCCGCGCCGATCTCCAGCACCCGGTCGCCAAGGAACGGCTTGATCGCGTCGGCCACCCAGCGGTGATAGCGGTGGGTCTGGGTGAGCCGCTGCAGGGCGGTCCGGCCGTACCGCTCGTCGTAGGCGTCGTCGACCAGGCTGTAGCGGAGGATCGTCCACAGGGCCTGGATCCCGTCGCGCCAGGTGATCTTCTTCCCCTCCTCGTAGCTGCGGCCCCGGTAGGAGATCGGCACCTCGTAGATCCGGCACCCTCGCTTGGCGAACTTGGCCGTCAGCTCGGGCTCCAGGTTGAAGCGATTGCTTCTGATCGGGATCGAGCGCAGGATGCTGGTCTTGGCCGCCTTGTAGCAGGTCTCCATGTCGGTGAGGTCGAGGTCGGTGAACAGGTTCGACAGGCCGGTCAGCAGGCGGTTCCCCAGCGAATGCCAGTAGTGCAGCACCCGTCGCCGCTCGGCCGGAGCGAAGCGGGAGCCGTAGACCACGTCGGCGTCGCCGTCGAGGATCGGCCGGATCAGGGCCGCGTATTCGCGGGGGTCGTACTCGAGATCGGCGTCCTGGATCAGGCAGATCGTGCCGGTGGCCTGGGCCAGGGCGGTGCGCACCGCCGCGCCCTTCCCCTGGTTCACGACGTGGTGATGGAGCCGGACCTGCTCGGGGTGGCGGGCGGCCACCTGGGCCAGGATCTCAGCGGTGCCGTCGGTCGAGCAGTCGTCGACCACGACCAGCTCCCGCTCGACCCCTTCGGGAAGGGGCGCGGCCAGGGCCCGCTCGAGCAGCTCCTCGGCGAAGAACCGCTCGTTGTAGACCGGGATGAGCACGCTGAGCCGGCAGGGCAGGGGGATGGCCGGCGAGTCGGACGGGAAGGACCGTTCAGTCACGGCAACGACCATTGCCGCGACCGGCAGGTCGAACTTGCACGCCTAGTGGGCATCGGCTAAATTACCGAATCCTCGCTGCACGCAGGTCGGCTCTGATCCGGTGGCCGCTGGTTCGCGTTCCGATCAGGGTGGGCACAGTATAGCCAGTGCCTCGCCGGGCGTCAAACGCGCCGCCGGAGACGCCGGACCTGCTTCGCCACCCTTCGCCTCCGGGTGAGTATGAGCGCCGAACCGGTCGCCGAGTTCCGCACCTTTCTCCGCCAGGACCAGGTCCTCACCTCGCCCGAGGACCTCAGCGTCTACGCCTACGACGGTACCGCGATGCTCAACCAGCGGCCGTTGGGGGTGCTCCTGCCGGAGACCACGGCCGAGGTCTCACGGGCGTTGGCCGTCGCCGTCGGCCGGGGCCTGCCGGTGGTCACCCGCGGCTCGGGCACCGGTCTGTCCGGCGGCTCGGTCCCCTCGCGGGAGAGTGTCGTCCTCTGCCTGGTCCGGATGAACCGCATCCTCGAGGTCGACCCAGCCAACCTCACCCTCACCGCCCAGGCCGGGGTCCTGACCCAGCAGGTCGCCGACCAGGCCGCGGCCGCCGGGCTCTTCTATCCGCCCGATCCGGGCTCGATCAAGATCTCGACCATCGGCGGGAACGTGGCCAACAACTCCGGCGGGCTGCGCGGCCTGAAGTACGGGGTCACCCGCGACTACGTCATGGCCCTCGAGGTCGTCCTCGCCGATGGTCAGGTGCTGCGCACCGGGACCAAGTGCGTCAAGGACGTGGCCGGGTTCTCCCTCAAGGATCTCTTCATCGGCTCGGAGGGGTCGCTCGGGGTCATCACCGAGGTCACCCTCAAGCTGATCCCGCCGCCGGCGGCCAAGCGCACCCTGCTGGCCCTCTTCGACCGGATGACCGACGCGGCCGAGACCGTCTCGGCGATCATCGAGCGCAAGGTCATCCCCTGCACCCTGGAGTTCCTCGACCGGGTCACCATCGAATGCGTCGAGGGGTACGCCCGCATCGGCCTGCCGCTCGACTGCGAGGCCGTGGTGCTGATGGAGGCCGACGGCCATCCGGCGGCGGTGGCCGAGCAGGCCGAGGCCATGGCCCGCACCGCCACCGAGCACGGCGCCCGCGAGGTCCGCACCGCCGCCTCTGACGAGGAGGCGGTCAAGCTGGCCTCGGCCCGCCGCACCGCCTTCAGCGCCCTGGCCCGGCTGGCGCCCACGGTCCTGCTCGAGGACGTCACCGTGCCGCGCAGCGCCCTGGCCGGGATGATCGCCTTCATCCAGGAGGTGGGGAAGCGCCACGAGATCCGGGTCGGCACCTTCGGCCACATGGGCGACGGCAACCTCCATCCGACCTTCCTGACCGACGAGCGTCGACCCGAGGAGATGGCCCGCGTCGAGCAGGCGATGCGCGAGGTCTTCGAGCACGCCGTGTCCTTGGGCGGCACGATCACCGGCGAGCACGGCGTCGGCCTGGCGAAGAAGGCCTTCCTCCCCGGGCAGGTGGGGGAGGTCGGGATCGCCGCGATGAAGCGGCTCAAGGCCGCCTTTGATCCGACCGGGATCCTCAATCCCGGCAAGGTCTTCGACTGAGGCCGCGGTGAACGCCGACGGGAACCTGCTCAAGGGTCTGGACTACTCGGTGGTCCAGCAGTGCATGCACTGCGGGATGTGCCTGCCCGCCTGCCCGACCTACACCGCCACCCTGCTCGAGCGATCCTCGCCGCGCGGCCGCATCGCCCTGATGCGGGCGATCGCCGACGACCGTCTCGAGGTGAGCCGGACCTTTGCCGAGGAGCTCTACTTCTGTCTGGGGTGTCTGGCCTGCACCAGCGCCTGCCCGGCCGGGGTCGACTACGCCACCCTCTTCGAGCAGGCCCGGGCCGAGATCGAGCGGCGCGGGGTGCTCAACAATCCCAAGCGCAACGTCATCCGGGCCGTGGTGGTCAACTACCTCTTCGGCTCGCGCCGGCGCCTCCACTGCCTGGGTCGGGTGATGCGTCTCTACCAGCGCAGCGGTCTGGAGTGGCTGGTCCGCCATGCCGGTCTGCTCTACCTGCTGCCGCGGTCCCTGCGGCGGCTCGAGCCGCTGACCCCGAGGATCAGCCGGAGGTTCACCGACCAGCTCTTCCGCCGCGACCTGGCCCGCGCCAATCCGGCGAAGCCGAGGTACCGGGTGGGGTTCCTCTCCGGATGCGTGCAGGACCTGGCCTATGCCGAGGTCAACGCCGACACGGTCTACGTCCTCCAGCAGAACGGCTGCGAGGTGGTGATCCCCGTGGCCCAGGAGTGCTGCGGCTCCCTCCACGCCCACAACGGCGAGCTGGAGAGCGCCCGCCGTCTGGCCCGCGTCAACATCGACGCCTTTGCCCCTGAGTCGCTCGACGCGGTGATCACCAACGCCGGCGGGTGCGGGTCGCACATGCGGCACTACGACCACCTGCTCAAGGACGACCCCGCGTACGCCGAGCGCGCCCGGGTCTGGTCGGCCAAGGTGCGGGACGTCCACGAGTTCCTGGTGGAGATCGGTTTCCGGCCGCCGCGCGGCGAAGCCCGGCCGCGGCGGGTCACCTACCACGAGTCCTGCCACCTCAACCACGGACAGAAGGTCTCTGCCGCGCCGCGCCAGGTCCTCCGCGCCATCCCCGGTCTGGAGCTGGTCGAGCTGAAGGAGGCGGACTGGTGCTGCGGCAGCGCCGGGATCTACAACATCACCCAGCCCGAGATGGCGATGAAGCTGCTGGACCGGAAGATGGGCCACGTGCAGGCCACCGGTGCCCAGGTGGTCGCCAGCGCCAACACCGGCTGCAGCATCCAGCTCGACTACGGCTCGCGACGCCACGGGCTGGACCTCAAGGTCGAGCATCCGGTCTCCCTGCTGGCCGCCGCGTATCGGGCCGAATCGGCCTGAGTCCGGTCCGCGGTAGACCGGTTTGTACCCGTACCACAGAGCCCAGGAGGACGATCAGGTGGGGGAGCGCATCAGCCCTGGCAAACCCGGCCGCAAGCCGGCCAATCCCTGTTTCTCCTCAGGTCCTTGCGCCAAGCGTCCCGGTTGGTCGCTCGCGGCCCTGCACCAGGCGGTGGTGGGCCGGTCCCATCGCTCGACCCTGGGCCGCGCCCGGATCCAGGAGGTGATCGACCGCACCCGCCGGATGCTGGAGATCCCGGCCGAGTACCGGATCGGCGTGGTGCCGGCCTCGGACACCGGCGCGGTGGAGATGGCCCTCTGGTCCCTGCTGGGGCCGCGCGGGGTCGACGTGCTGGCCTGGGAGAGCTTCGGCCGCGGCTGGGTCACCGACGTCACCAGGCAGCTCCGGCTCCCCGACGTGCGGACCTTCCTGGCCGAGTACGGCAGCCTGCCCGACCTGAGTCAGGTCGACCCTGACCGGGACGTGGTCTTCACCTGGAACGGGACCACCTCCGGGGTGCGCGTGCCGCACGGCGACTGGATCGCCTCGGATCGGCGCGGGCTGACGATCTGCGACGCCACCTCGGCGGTCTTTGCCATGGAGCTGCCCTGGGACCGGCTCGACGTGGTCACCTACTCCTGGCAGAAGGTCCTCGGCGGCGAGGCGGCCCACGGGATGCTGGTCCTCTCCCCCCGCGCCGTGGCGCGCCTGGAGGAGTACACCCCGCCCTGGCCGATGCCCAAGCTCTTCCGCCTGACCAAGTCGGGCAGGTTCGACGAGTCGGTCTTCGTCGGCGACACGATCAACACCCCGTCGATGCTCTGCGTCGAGGACGCTCTAGATGGTCTGCGCTGGGCCGAGGGGATCGGCGGCCTGCCCGAGCTGATCCGGCGTTCGCGGGCAAATCTTCAGGTATTATCGGCCTGGGTGGCCGGGTGCACCTGGGCCGCCTTCCTGGCCGCAGATCCGGCGATCCGCTCCAACACCTCGGTCTGCTTCCGCTTCGTCGAGCCGCGGTACCTCGGCCTCGACCCCGAGACCCAGGCCGGCAGGGCCAAGGAACTGGTCGGCCGCCTCTCCCGCGAGGGGGTGGCCCACGACCTCGGGGCCTATCGCGAGGCTCCGCCCGGACTGCGGATCTGGGGCGGCTCCACCGTGGAGACCACCGACCTCGAGGCCCTGATCCCGTGGCTCGACTGGGCCTATGCGGAGGCCATGGGAATCGGCTGATCTAGTGTCGCGTCCGAGAAATACCTTGGCATTTGCGGACCGATCCATCCCGGCCAGCGTCGTTCCACTCGCTTCCTGTATCTCCTTCTCGATACAGGGCGTTCGCGCGCCTAGCTGGCCGGGCGCCTCGGCCCGCTCGATGACACAACTTATTTCTCGGACGCGACACTAGAGCCGGCGCGGCCTCTGATCCGCAGCGCCGTCCCCCACCCAGAGTGATCTACACGCGAAGAGGCGGACCCGATCCGGGCCCGCCTCTCTGCTGTTGTCCTGGTCGCGTCTGGACGCGCCTACTTCGCCTTCTTCCCCTTCTTCGGTCCTTCGGCCTCGGGCTTCTTGCCGGCCTGCAGCCGGTTCGCCGCTCCCACCGAACCGATGTGCAGCGAGTCGTACGCCTGCTGCGAGGACTCGAACGGCCCCTCGTGCTGGGTCCCGTGCCACTGCAGGTTGGTGAACATCGGGTTCGGCCGGCCGGTCTCCTTCTCGCGCCGGGCGATCCAGGCGTCCATCCGCTCGGTCAGCATGGCCACGACCTTGGGCTCCTTGGCGGCCAGGTTATTCAGCTCCAGCGGGTCGTGGACCAGGTTGTAGAGCTCGACCGCTGGCTTGAAGTGGAAGTCGGGCTCCAGGGCGCGGATCAGCTTCCACTCGGGGGTGCGCCAGCCGTGCTTGCGCATCCAGGTGCACTCGGTGATGTAGAAGTCGGAGTTGTTTGAGGCCCGGTCCCCCTCGATCATCGGGATCAGGGAGCGGCCGTCGAAGGGGATCTTCGTCTTGATGCCGAGGAGCTGGAGGATCGTTGGCATCAGGTCCTGGTGCAGGGAATACCCGTCCAGCCGCACCCCCTCGGGCAACTGCCCGGGCAGCCGCAGGATCAGCGGCACGTGCAGGGTGTTCTCGTAGGTGCCGTGGTGGTCGAACCAGCACTCGTGCTCGTACAGGGTCTCGCCGTGGTCGCTGTTGAGGATGACCAGGGTATCCTCGGCCAGGCCCAGCTCCTCCAGACGGGTGAGGAGCCGCTGGAGCGAGGCGTCCATGTACGCGACCTCGCCGTCGTACTGAGCCTCGACGTACCGGTAGTCCCTGACCCCGGGGGGCATCCACTCGGCGAAGAAGTCGCAGAACGGCTTGAAGGTGAAGACCGGCTCCATCGACTTGTTCTTCGGGTCGAGCTCGTCCCCGCTGTAGAACATCCGCTCGAACGGGGCCGGCGGCAGGTACGGGGCGTGGGGATCCATGTGACGGAGGAAGAGGAAGAAGGGCTGGTTCTGGGCCGCCAGCCGGTCGAGCTCGGGGATGGCCACGGCGTTCAGGTTCTCGGCCTTGGGGCTCCGTCCTTCCTTCCAACTGCCCCACCCCGAGAAGTCGAGGTAGGTGTCGAAGCCGCGGGAGGCGGCGTTGCCGGTGAAGCCGACGCACGAGGTGTTGTACCCCTCGCGCTTGAGCGCCTCGGGCAGGGTGACCACGCTCTCCGGCAGGCCGCCCTTATGGCGGAGGGCCACCGCGGTGTTGGAGAAGCAGTCGAGGCCGGTCAGCATCGAGGCGTACCCCGAGGTGGTGGGGATGTGCGGCGAGTAGTTCCGCTCGAAGAGCACCCCCTCGGCGGCCAGGTCGTCGATATGGGGGGTGGTCAGGCGCGGGTACCCGTAGCAGCTCATGCGGTCGGCCCGCAGGCTGTCGATCCCGAAGAACAGCAGGTTGAGCTTCCTCTTGGCCATGGCAGACCTCGTGTCGGTGGGTTGAAGGCGTCGCGGCCGGGCACGATTTCGGTAGCGGGTTCGGTAGCGGGTTCGGTAGCGGGCCTGCAGGGTACGTCCCGTGGGCACCGACGTCAAGGCCGGTCGCTTGCCGCTGATCCGGATTTGCCCGATCCTCGGGAGGAGCGAAGTAGACCCGCACGTTGAGCCGCTGAGCGCGAGACCGCCGGTGACCGGGGTACGGGCCGGCCGGTTGCACACCAATGCAAGGAGGACAGGAGATGAGCCGCAAGCTGAGGATGGGCGTGATCGGGGTCGGGATGGGGCGGGCTCACGCCAAGGGGTACCAGTCCCACCCTGGTTCGGAGCTGGTTGCCCTGTGCGACGTGGACTCGATTCGGCTGGCGGCGGCCGCCGCCGAGCTGGGGGTGCCGCAGACCTACACCGACGCCGGGCGGATGTTCCGCGAGGCCGGGCTGGACGCGGTGAGCATCGCCGTGCCGAACAAGTTCCACGCCCCCCTGACCGTGGCCGCGCTCGAGCACGGCCTGCACGTCCTCTGCGAGAAGCCGATGGCGCGCACGGTGAAGGAGGCCGAGCGGATGCTGGCCGCGGCCCGCAAGGCCCGCCGCAACCTGATGATCAACTTCTCCTTCCGCTTCAGCGACATGAGCTACGCCCTCAAGCAGCAGGTCGAGGCCGGGGTGGTGGGGGAGATCTACTTCGGCCGCACGGTCTGGCACCGGCGTCGGGGCCTGCCCGGGTTCGGCGGCTGGTTCGGCGACCGCGACCTGGCCGGCGGCGGCCCGCTGATCGACCTGGGGGTGCACCGCCTCGACCTGGCCCTCTGGCTGATGGGGTACCCGGAGCCGGTGGTGGTGACCGGCTCGACCTACGATCCGATCGCCCAGCGGCTTGCCCGCGAGCAGCGGAAGGAGTTCAGCGTCGAGGACCTGGGGTGCGGGCTGATCAAGTTCGCCAACGGCGCCACCCTGATCCTCGAGGCGAGCTGGGCCTTGAACATCAACGAGAACGAGCAGATGGTCACCTCGCTCTACGGCACCAAGGGAGGGCTGGTCCAGCGCAACGTCACGGGCGGGTACCAGTTCATTGCCGAGCTGTATACCGAGGAGGACGGGAACCTCTTCACCAAGGTCCTCGACCGGCGCCTGGTGCAGGCCCCCCAGTCCTACCACGAGTTCGTCAACTCGATCCTGGAGAAGCGGGAGCCGATGGCCACCGGTGAGCAGGGGCTGAAGGTGATGAAGATCCTCGAGGGGATCTACCGGTCGGCCGCCAGCGGTCGCGAGGTGCGGTACCGCCACTAGCAGTCCGTTGAAAAAGCTCATTCGGGCTGCGGCCGGTGCTGGTGGGCCCTCGCGTCGTTCCGCTCGCGCTGCGCATCTTCCCTCGATGCGCTGTTGCTCGCGCGCCTAGCCAGGCCCCACCATCCCTCGGCCTCGCCAGGCAAAGCGGCTTTATCAACGGGCTGCTAGACCCAGACGCGGGTCCTGCCGGTCAACCTATCCGGCAGGACCCGCGAGCCGGCCGCGGTCCGCTAGGTCACCGACCTGACGGCTGATATCCCAGGTTGGGGGAGAGCCATCGCTCGACCTCGGGGATCGGGATCCCCTTGCGCCGGGCGTACTCCTCCACCTGGTCCTGCCCGATCGGGCCAACCGCGAAGTACCGGGCCTCGGGATGGGCCAGGTACAGTCCGGAAACCGAGGCGGCCGGGTGCATGGCATAGGTCTCGGTCAGCCGCAGGCTGCCTCGCTCCTCCACCTCGAGCAGCTCGAAGATCGTCCGCTTGTCCGTGTGGTCCGGACAGGCCGGGTATCCGGGGGCCGGACGGATCCCCTGATATCGCTCGCGGATCAGGTCCTCCTTGGTCAGCTCTTCGTGCCGGCCGTACCCCCAATCCCGCCGGGCCCGCTCGTGGACCAGCTCGGCCAGGGCCTCGGCCAGGCGGTCGGCCAGGGCCTTGAGGAGGATGGCCTGGTAGTCGTCGTGCTCGGCTTCCAGGCGGGCCACGTGGTCCTCGATCCCGATCCCCGCGGTCACGGCAAAGGCCCCCAGGTAGTCGGCCACGCCGCTCCCGCTCGGGGCCACGAAGTCGGCCAGGGCATGGTAGACCGCCTCGGCGTCCCGCTTGCGCGACTGCTGCCGCAGGGTGGCGAACCGGGCCGCCTCGACCCGGCGGTCCGAGTCCCGGTACACGACGATGTCATCCCCCTCGCTGTTGGCCGGGAAGAATCCGTGGATCGCCTCGGCCCGCAGCCATTCCTCGGCCATCACCTTCTCCAGTAACCGCTGCCCATCGGCGAACAACTGCCGGGCCTGGACCCCGACCACCGGGTCGGTCAGGATCCGGGGATACCCGCCGCGCAGCTCCCAGACGTGGAAGAAGGGGGACCAGTCGATGTAGGGAACGATCTCGGCCAGCGGCAGATCCCGCTGGTGGCGCACCCCGGTGAACTCCGGGACCGGGGCCTGGTACGCCGACCACTTTATTCGATTTTGATGGGCCCTGGCCTGGGCGATCGGCACCAGCTCGCGGGCCCGGTCCCCGCGCTGGTACGCCTCCTGGAGCCGCTGTTGCGCGGCCCGGGTCTCGGCCGCCAGTCGGGCGCGGGACTCCGGGTTGACCGCCTGGCCGACCACGGCCGGGGCCCTGGAGGCGTCGAGCACGTGGACTACCGGCCCGCTGTAGACCGGGGCGATCTTCACCGCGGTGTGCTTGGCGCTGGTCGTGGCTCCGCCGATGAGCAGGGGGAGTTGGAACCCCTCGCGCTCCAGCTCCCGCGCCACGTGGACCATCTCGTCCAGGGAAGGGGTGATCAGCCCGCTCAGGCCGATCAGGTCGACCTGTTCCTCCCGGGCCACCCGCAGGATGCGATCGGCCGGCACCATCACCCCGAGGTCGATCACCTGGTAGTTGTTACACCCCAGGACCACCCCCACGATGTTCTTGCCGATGTCGTGGACGTCCCCCTTGACCGTGGCCATCAGGATGCGGCCGCGGAAGGCCTGTCCCCGGTCCTGTTGGGCCGCCTCCAGGTGAGGCTGCAGGAAGGCCACGGCCCGCTTCATTACCCGGGCGCTCTTGACCACCTGGGGGAGGAACATCTTCCCGGCCCCGAACAGCTCGCCGACCCGGTTCATCCCGTCCATCAGGGGCCCCTCGATGATCTCGAGCGGGGTCGGGTACCGGGTCAGGGCCTCCTGCAGGTCCTCCTCGACCCAGTCGTCCCGGCCCTGGAGCATGGCATGGCAGAGCCGCTCCTCCACGGTGCCCTGGCGCCAGCCCAGGTCCTCGACCCTTACCGCTGCCTGGCCCCTGATGGCGCTGGCCAGCTCGAGCAGCCGCTCGGTGGCGTCGGGCCGGCGGTTGAACAGCACCTCCTCGATCCGCTGGCGCAGCTCCGGGTCCACCTCCTCGTAGACCGCGAGCTGACCGGCGTTGACGATCCCCACGTCCATCCCGGCACGGATCGCGTGGTACAGGAAGACCGCGTGGATCGCCTCCCGCACCCGGTCCTGCCCGCGGAAGGAGAAGGAGATGTTGCTCACCCCGCCGCTGACCAGGGATCCCGGACAGGAATCCTTGATCAACTGGATGGCATCCAGGTAATTACGAGCGTAATCTAGGTGTTCCTCCAAGCCGGTGGCCACGGTGAGGATGTTGGGGTCGAAGAGGATCTCCCGGGCCGGGATCCCCAACTCCTCGGTCAGGATCCGGTAGGCCCGCCGACAGATGGCCACCTTGCGGTCGACCTCGGTGGCCTGACCCTGTTCGTCAAAGGCCATGACGACCATGGCGGCGCCGTATCGGCGGCAGGTCATCGCCTGCTGGCGGAAGGTCTCTTCTCCCTCCTTCAGGCTCACGGAGTTGACCACCCCCTTCCCCTGGAGGCAGCGCAGGCCGGCCTCGATCACCCGGAAGCTCGAGCTGTCGACCATCACCGGGACCCGGGCGATGTCCGGCTCCGCGGCGACCCGGTTCAGGAACTCGGTCATGGCCGCGGCCGAGTCGAGGAGTCCCTCGTCCATGTTGACGTCGATCAGGTTGGCTCCACCCGTCACCTGCTCCCTGGCAACCTCGACCGCCTCTTCAAATCTGTTGTCCAGGATCAGCTTGGCGAATCTACGTGATCCGGTGACGTTGGTCCGCTCGCCGATCATGGTCAGGTTGCCGTCCGGCCGCACCACGAACGGCTCGAGCCCGCTGAAGCGGGGGAGGACGCTGGCTGAAGGAGGTACCCGTGGGGTGCACCCCTCGACCGCGGTGGCGATGGCGCGGATATGGTCCGGGGTGGTCCCGCAGCAACCGCCCACGATGTTCAGCATCCCCTGATCCGCGTACCCGCGGAGGACCTGGGCCACCTGATCCGGACTCTCGTCGTATTCCCCCATCTCGTTGGGCAGCCCGGCGTTCAGGTAGCAACTGAAGTAGACCGGAGCCAGGCCGGACAGCTCCTCGATCGCCGGCCTCATCTGACCTGGGGCCAGGCCGCAGTTCACCCCGACGCTGAGGAGGTCCGCGTGCTCGATGGAATACCAGAAGGCTTCCGGGGTCTGGCCTGATAGGGTACGGAAGCTCTGGTCCGAGAAGGTGACCGAGACCATCACCGGCACCCTTTGGCCCAGGGCCTGGAAGCGCTCCTCGACGGCGACCAGGCAGGCCTTGAGCGTCAAGGTGTCGAACACGGTCTCCACCAGCAGGATATCCACTCCGCCTAGTAGCAGTCCGGAGATCTGCTCGGCGTACCCTTCGGCGACCTGATCAAAGGTGTGGGTCCGGAAACCCGGATTGCCGACGTCCGGCGAGAGGGACAGGGTCGCTCGGGTCGGACCGATGGCCCCGGCCACCAACCTCGGTCTGGTCGGATCCTGGGCCGTGAACTGGTTAGCCGCTTCCCGAGCCAGGCGTGCCGCGGCTTCGTTCAGCTCCTTCGTCACGTGCTGTAATCGGTAGTCTTCCAGGGAGATGGGAGTTGCATTGAAGGTGTTGGTCTCGATGATGTCGGCCCCGGCGGCGAGGTAGTCGAGGTGGACCTGCCGCACCACTGCGGGGCGGGTCAGGCAGAGGAGGTCGTTGCACCCCCGCAGGTCCACGGGATGGCCCCGGAATCGATCCCCCCGGTAGTCAGCCTCGGTCAGCCTATGGACTTGGAGCATCGTCCCCATGGCTCCGTCGAGGATGAGGATCCGGTTCCGGCAGAGGTCGTTGAGCTGGTTCTCGGGAAAGCTCATGGCAGGTCCTTGTCCAGTGCGTCGTCGTTCCGGATGCTCTGCTCTTGGTGCCCAGGGCTGACCTTGGTTTTTT
>JBAZUN010000022.1:0-2430 GCA_041661365.1 Candidatus Latescibacterota bacterium | reverse complement strand
GGAGCCTGTCCGAGTATTCCATTCGGGCTGCGGCCGGCCCTGGTGTCCGATGGCGGCGTGTGCCGGATCGGTTTCGATCCGGCCACGTCCCTGTGCCCGCTCAATCGGCGCATTTGGTGGTCAATGCGCCTCATTCGCGCGCCTTGCCCTCGGCCGCCAGGTCTCGGCCTCGCGTGCAAAGCGAATACTCGGACAGGCTCCTAGCGGGAATCGCTTGGCAAGGCGGTGGTAATCTACCGTTGCCGTCACATCATGTCAATATCAAGATATCTTGAAATAAGGATTTTACCTTGCGTTGAGGATCTGGATGGTGTAAAGTACGACGGTCGATCGGTGGTCCGGCAGGCAGTTGCGAGGCAGATCACTATTTACCGGTAGCGGTTCGCTCTATGGCCTTTGCAGGAGTGATCAGGAGGAAGGCATGTCAGTCTCAGCGCCGGTGAGCCGGGCACGGCCCGGGTGGGACGAGTACTACATGCGGATCGCCCTGGCCGTGCGAGCGCGGGCCAACTGCCGCGGGAACCGGGTCGGGGCGATCCTGGTGAAGGACGACCGGATCATCGCCACGGGGTACAACGGCACCCCGGCCAACATGCCGAACTGCCTGGACGGGGGATGTCAGCGGTGCGCCCGTCGCGAGGAATACGCCTCAGGTCAGGGGTACGACCTGTGCATCTGCGTGCACGCCGAGCAGAACGCCCTCCTGTCGGCCGCCCGGTTCGGGATCGCCACCGAGTCGGCCCTGCTCTACTCGACCATGCGCCCCTGCTTCGGGTGCACCAAGGAGCTGCTGCAGGCCAAGATCGTGGGGGTCTACTATCTGCACGAATGGCGGTATCCCGATCCGGCCATGCAGGGGGAGTACGAACGGCTGCAGTCCTACGTGCCGGGTGGGGTTCACTGCGTGGAGGTCGAGGATCTCGAGGCGGACTGGGCCGTCTCCGATCGCCGGGGAGAGGAAGGGTGCTCCTGCTGCAGTTGAGCCGCACTCAAAGCCTGTGCAAGAAGATCAGGAAAGAAGGGCTATTGCACTCTCTGGAAACACGTTGCCTTGAACGGACAGGGCTTCGACCGGCTGCTGCAGCACCAGGGACCGGGTAGCCTGCAGCACGGTTCCGGTCAGGTCTGAATCGGTCTCCTGCTCGCTGGCCGCAGTTGCCAGAGCCTGGGCGGCCTGGAGGATCAGCTCGCGTTGTCCGGCCCGGGCCTCCTGGGCCCGCGTTCGCAGGGATGTCATCCCGGCCAAAGCCTGGTCGAGCCGGGTCACGGCCTCCTCGGCCGAGGCAGGATCGTTGACCGACAGGTTCAGGAGGGTTTCCGAGGCGGCTGAGGTAACGGCCTCGGAATCGGCCTGAGCGACCGTGGTGACGGTTACCTCCAACCCGTTCAGGTCTCCGGCCCCATACCCCTCGTCCAGGCCCGCGGTCACCCCCAGCCGGTCAAAGGACAGTACCCGCGGTTCGGCGGCGGCACCGGTTGACGGTCCGGCCACGGTCTGGCTGCCGATCTCCACCAGCCCGGTATCGGTCTGCTCGAGCAAGGTGGCCTGGATCTGGCCGTTCCCGGTGTCGGTAAAACGGACGATCCGCCGCGCCCCGGAATCGGGAACGGTGATCGAGGTCAGGCCCCGGTCGCGCGCCACCTGGCTCTGGGCCAGGGGCTGCTCCACCTCTGCCACTACCCCGCTGGTGGTGATACTCCGGCCGGTAATGGTCACCGTCACCCCGGTGGTCCGGGTTCCATCCTCCGCGCCGGCCTGACTCATGGCCCGGGTCAGGGTCACGCCGTTGCCCAGATCCTCTCCGGTTTCCTGGTTGATCTCGTCCTGCAGGGCCGCAAAGCGCTCGGCCAAGGTTTCCCGCTCCGCCGTGGTCAACCCCTCGGCGGTTCCCTGCCGCGCCAGGTCGCGCAGCTCGCGGAGTTTCGGCAGCAGCCTGGAGGTCGCCGCTTCCAGCCTGCCCGCTCCGAGGATGGTGGCCTGGGCCTGACGGGAGATCCCTGCCAGGTTGCCGATCTCGGCGGCCAGGCCCTGCAGGCCGCGGAGCTGGCTGGAGTCGCTCTGGGTCGTGGGGTTGACGAGGGCGCTGGCGGCGAACAGGGAGGAGGGCCGCGAGGCGGCCATGATCGTCTGGATCAGGGTCTGGTTCAGGGGATTGATCGATGACATCAGTGCCCTCCTGTCCAGTTGGGATGATCGGCCGCCAGGAGATCCGGCGAAGCGGGGAAGGACCGGCAGAAGAGTTAACCAACGAGACCGCGGGTGTCAATCGGTGCCGGGTGAGGGATCGGTAGTCGTGGAAAAACGAAACGATAATAATTCTTGATTTTCGATAATTATCGACTATTTTCTGATACCCCCAGGAGAGGGACGACCGGGTGCCGGGAGCTTCTCGGGCGTCAGGCGCCACGCAGTCCCTCGGCTTCGCCGGC
>JBAZUN010000021.1:0-27452 GCA_041661365.1 Candidatus Latescibacterota bacterium | reverse complement strand
TCTGAAGGGATCGTCCTCTTCGGCCCGCTCAGCCTGCAGCCGGGTGAGCCCGAGCGGATCGGCGCCCGCCTGCGAGAGGTCCTGGGAGCGGACTGAGTCGTCGGTTCGACCAGCAGACACGGGCTCCCTGCGACGCGAGATTACCGCCGGCCCGCCCGGAAGAGGGGCGCCAGGTCCTCCAGGATCCGGTCCAGCTCCCGCTCGTCCTCCGCGTCCAGCGTTCCCGACCCCGGGGTCCGCATCGCCGCACTGCTGAACACCCCCCGCCTGACCAGGACCGCCTTGCACAGGGGCAGGCCGAGGATCAGCACCAGGTTGAGCAGCGGCAGGAGCCGGTTGAACAGCCGGCGCGCCGCGGCCTCGTCGCCGGCCTGATACGCCTCCCAGACCTGCACGTGCACGTCTATCGCCTCCACCGCGGGCATGAACCCGGTGGCGCCGCGGTGCAGCTCGGACATCATCCAACGGCCGTGGGCCCCGCCGAAGACCCCTAGACAGGCCGGCCCCACCTGCCGCAGCAGGGCGCTGATCTGGTGGGCGCTCGGATGCATCTCCTCCTTGACGTACTGGACCTCGTCGATCCCCTCGAGGAGCTGGGTCAACAGCCCGGCGTCCATGCCGGCCTGGCTGTGCTGGATGAAGACCGGCAGCCGCGCGGCCCGGGCCACGCGGGTATAGTAGTCGACGATCTCCTCCCGACCGGCCGACGCCAGGTACGGGGGGAGGGCGATCACCGCGTCGGCCCGAGCCCGGGCCGCCTGCCGGGCGTGCTCCTCAGCCTCGGCCGCGGTGGTGCCGGCCACGCCGACGACCACCGGGACGCGGCCAGCGGTCGCCGCGACCACCACCTCGACGAGTCGGTGCCGCTCGGCGTCGGTGAGGAACTGGAACTCGCTCCCCAGCACGGGGAAGACCAAGCCGTGGACCCCGGCCTCGAGGCAGAAAGCCACCTCGCGCTCCAGGTCGGCCGGTTCGAGCTCCCCGTCCGGACGGACCGGGGTCTGCAGGACCGGGAAGACGCCTCGCATCGGTTCGCCCATGGGATTCCCTTCTCCGCGTGTGGTAGATCGACCGCCTTAGGCCGCGCCCTCTAGCTGGGCGCCCCGGAAGGCGGAGCCCAGCAGCGCGGCCTTGTCGTTGAGGATGACCTTCACCGGGATCGCCCGCAACGGGTCGGCCATCCGCCCCTTGGCGACGAACCCCTCGATGAAGCGGCCCGCCTTCAGCTTGGCGATGATCTTGGGGGCGATCCCGCCGCCGACGTACAGGCCGCCGGTCGACATCAGTTTCAGGGCCAGGTTCCCCGACTCGACGCCGTAGAGGTAGACGAACAGGTCCAGGGTCGCCACGGCCAGCTCGCAGGTCCCGACCAGGGCCGCCTGGGAGATCAGGCCGGCGCGGTCGTGGGTCCGGGCCAGCTCGGCGGCAAAGCCGTCCGGCTCAGGGGCACGGCCGGTGTCGTGCAGGAACTCGTAGATCGCGGCCAGGCCTGGCCCCGAGAGCACGCGCTCCCAGCTCACGTGGCCGTGGCGCAGGTTGAGATGGCGCCACAGCTCGACGCTGACCTCGTCCAGCGGCGAGAAGGAGGCGTGCCCGCCCTCGGAGGCGACGGCGATGTACCGCTCGCCGGTCCAGCAAAGTCCGCCTTCGCCCAGGCCGGTGCCGGCGGCGATCACGGCCACGTTCCCCTCGGGGTCCACCGGGGCCGGGTTGAGCACCACGAGATCGCCGTCGTCGAGGACCTGGGTGCCGTAGGCCGTGGCTTCCAGATCGTTGAGCAGGGTGACGCGGGTCCCGCCCAAGGCCGCGCTGATCTCCTCCGGATCGATCAACCACGGCAGGTTCACGGCGCGCACCGGGAGCTGCCGCACCGGGCCGGGCACGCCCACCGCCACCCGCGCCGGCGTCCGGCCGCTCTCGGCGACGAAGGCGGCCAGCAGGGCCCCCAGGCTCGGGTAGTCGGCGGTGGTGTATCGCCGCTCGAAGAGCGGTTTATACCCCTGCGAGCGGGGTTGGTACAGGGCCGCGTAGGTCTTGGTGCCGCCGACGTCGCCGGCGAGGATCACAGGATCGTCCATCGTCTCCACTCCGCGTCGAAAAGCTGGTCCGCCTCCCGGGGACCCCAGGAGCCGGAAGGATAGGACGGGACCCGGCGGGAGGAGGGCGCGCTCCAGGCCTCCAGCACCGGCATGAGCAGCTCCCACGACTGCTCGATCCAGTCGCTGCTGCTGTACAGGGTGGCGTCGCCGCGCAGGCAGTCGAGGAGCAACGCCTCGTATGCCTCCGGGGTCGGGCCGCCGAAGGTTCGGGCGTAGTCGAAGTCCATCTGCACCGCTCCGAGTGTGACCTCCGGGCCGGGGATCTTGCCGTTGAAGGAAAGGGAGATCCCCTCCTCGGGCTGGATGTGGATGGTTAGGGTGCTGGACGGCGGCTCCGCCTCGCTGCGGAAGATCAGGTGAGGGGGCTGCCGGAACTGGAGAGTCACGGCGCTGACCCGGCTCTGCAGCCGCTTGCCGGTGCGCACGTAGAAGGGGACCCCCTGCCACCGCCAGTTGTCGATGGTCAGGGCCAGGGCCGCGTAGGTCTCGGTGCGCGACCCGGGCGCCACCCCGTCCTCCTGCAGGTACCCGGGCACCGGCCGGCCGTCCTCGGTGCCGGGGCCGTACTGGCCGCGGACCGCGTACCGGTCGACCTCGCCCACGCTGATCGGCCGGATCGACTTGAGGACCTTGAGCTTCTCGGCCCGGACGCTCTCGGCGTCGAAGGCCGAGGGCGGCTCCATGGCGATGATGCAGAGGACCTGGAGCAGGTGGTTCTGGATCATGTCGCGCAGCGCGCCCGAGTGGTCGTAGTATCCGGCCCGGTGCTCCACCCCGACGGTCTCGGCCGCGGTGATCTGCACGTGGTCGAGGTACCGCCGGTTCCACAGCGGCTCGAAGATCGAGTTGGCCAGGCGGAAGACCAGGATGTTCTGCACCGTCTCCTTGCCGAGGTAGTGATCGATGCGGTAGATCTGGTGCTCGGCGAAGACGCGGTGGAGGGCCAGGTTCAAGGCGCGGGCCGATTCGTGGCCGTGGCCGAACGGCTTCTCGACGATGACCCGGGTCCAGCCCTGGCCCTCGTGGCCCTCGCGGCTCAGACCGGCCGCCCCGAGCTGCTCGACGATGGTCAGGTAGACTTGAGGCGGTACCGAGCAGTAGTAACAGCGGTTCCCGTGGGTCCCCAATTGCTGGTCCAGCGCCGTCAGCCGGGTTCGCAGGGTCTGATACGTGTCGGCCTCGTCCAGGTCACCGCGCACGTAGAACAAGCGGGACAGGAAGGCATCGGCCCGGGCCGGATCGAGGTCGTCGACGCACTCGCGGAGGGCGACGCGCATCTGGGCGCGGAAGGCCTCGTCGTCCAGCTCGCGTCGGGCCACGCCGACCAGGGCGAAGGCGCGGGGCAGGCGTCCTTGTTGTTCAAGGCGCCAGATAGCGGGAACGAGCTTGCGACGGGTCAGGTCGCCGGAGGCGCCGAGGATGACCAGGGAACACGGGTCGGGCACGCGTTCGGGAACGACCAGCGCGTCGCTCACGGAGCCGGCCTTCTCCGCCGAGTCCGGCCGTCCGGGGGCTCCGGGCGGCGGCGCGGCGGGCAGATCCACCGGGTACAAAAGAAAGGGCTACGGTGGCGACGCCACCATAGCCCCCCCACACCGCCTCGGTGTTTGCGTCGGTCCAATTTTACGTCTCCGTCGCTCTCTTGTCAATCGCGTCCGGCGGCGATCTGAGGTCTTGCCGGTCGTCCGATTCCCTCTCTATATTGGGACCATCGCGGGATTCCGGCGGCGATCTCCCCATCGCCGGGAATCCGGATCCCGTGTCCGTCCGTTTCTCCCGTTCACGCGAACTCCGCGCGCACTGTCTTCCGACCCGGGTGCGAGATGGCCACCATCGTCGAGGGCAAGACCCGCATTCCGTTCATGCGCGGGATGCTGATGCACTATCTGATCCAGCGCGGCTTCGACTACGAGGAGGCGCGGGCGATCGGGAACGCCACCCGGGACGCGCTGGGCGGCAAGAAGGAGATCCGGCGCAAGGAGATCGTCCGGATCGTGACCCACCTGGCGCGCGAGCGGTACCCCAAGCGCGACGTCGGCGACCTGGTCTTCTGGGAGCGGCTGCCCACCAGCCTGGTGGTCGAGCGGGCCAGCGGCTCGCGGCCCTTCTCCAAGGAGGTCCTCTCGCACTCGATCCAGGCGACCGGCCTGGGGCCCGACCTGGCCTATCGCATCGCCACCACCATCGAATCCCGGCTAATCGATCAGCGCCGCCAGCGGCTCGCCCACCACGAGCTCGAGCAGCTCACGGTGGAGATCCTGCAGAAGTACCACGACAAGTCCTACGCCGAGCGGTACCGGGTCTGGCGGGTGCTCGGCGCCATGCAGAAGCCGCTGGTCATCCTCATCGGCGGAGCCAGCGGCGTCGGCAAGACCACCCTGGCGGTCGGCTTGGCCAACCTGCTGGACATTCCGCGGGTGGTGGCCACCGACGATATCCGCCAGGTCATGCGGCTGATGCTCTCCCGCGAGCTGGTCCCCGCCTTGCACCCATCCTCCTACGCCGCCGGCGAGGCCATCCCCGGGGAGGGCGGCGTCCTCGCGGACCTGGTGGTCGGCGGCTTTGCCGAGCAGGCCCGCATCGTCAGCGTCGGCGTGCGCGCGATTATAGACCGTTGCGTCCGCGAGAACACCAGCGTGGTCATCGACGGGGTCCATCTGCTCCCGGACTTCCTCGACATGCCGGCCTACGCCAAGTCGGCCTTCGTCGTCCCGCTCTGCCTGGCCCTGCTCGACCGCCGCGCCTTCGAGGAGCGGTTCGTCTCGCGGGCGGCCCTGGCGCCGGAGCGGGCCAAGAACCGGTACATCTCCCACCTCGACGAGATCCTGCACATCCAGGATCACCTGCTCGAGCGGGCCGGGGCCCACGGGATCCCGATCATCGAGAGCACCTCGGTGGAGAACGTCACCAGCGCCGCGGCGATGGTGGTCGGCGAGCAGGTGCAGGAGCACCCGGAGGTGAAGCGGGCCCTGGCCGGCCGGGGCCGCGCCAAGACGAGGGCCAAGGGACGGGCCAAATCCCGGAGCAAGGCCCGCACCCGCGCCAAGTCCCGGGCAAAATCCCGGACCAGGAGCCGTTAGGCCTGCCGGCACGCACTTCCCGGGGCGGCGATTGCCCGGACCCGACCCGCGGATTATCTTCTGAACCTCCGAATTCGGTCGGTCGGTGGTTCCCCGGCGGTTTTCTTCCGGGAGCCATTGAGCCGCTCTTTCCCCCGGAGAGATGGGACGCCGCGATGCTCCAGAAGAAGGAGAGCCCTCCCCCGGTCAGCGGCCAAGCGCTGAACACCATCATCGGGCGAGGCACCCTGGTCGAGGGGACGATGAAGGTCGAGAACAGCGTCCGCATCGACGGGATCTTCAAGGGGGAGCTGACCTGTTCCGGGGCCCTGACCATCAGCCAGGCCGGCGAGGTCTACGCCCATCTCGAGGGGCAGGAGATCTACATCAACGGCGTGGTCCGCGGCACGGTGCGGGCCGAGCGCGTGCGGCTCGACAGCCAGGCCCGCTTCATCGGGGACGTGTACGCCAAGGTGCTGGCGGTCACCGAGGGGGCGGTCTTCCACGGCAGTTGCTCGATGGAGACCGAGACCGAGCAGATCCCCAAGCCCCCGCCGCCACCCGAGGCAAGCGCCGCCGTCGCGCGGGACAAGGGGACCGCGCCGATCCGCCAGCCCCAGCCCGCTGCACCCGAGGCCCGCGTCGCCAAGAACTGAGCCCCGCGGTCGTCTCGATCGGTCAGGGGTCGGTCAGATCTTCCGCCCGGTGGAAGATCCGTTCAGCCGCTGCATCCTGTCATCCCGTCTCAACAGGTCGCTCCGGTCGCTCTCCCGATTATGGTATGGGCTTTGCTGAGCAGGGGGTGGAGGTTCCACGTCCACTATCCCTTGAGGGGCGATCATGCCACCGACCATCAGCCAGCATTCCGAGCTGCGTCAGCTCAGCCGCCAGCTCAGCCTCCACCTTGCCGGAGCGGGGCGGCAGATCGAGCACCTCGCCTCGGGGCTGCGGTTGAACCGCGCCAGCGACGACCCGGCCAGCCTGGCCCTGGCCAACGGGATCAACGCCGAGATCCGCGCCCTCGCCGAAGGGGGACGCAACGTCCAGCAGAGCGTCCACCTGCTGCAGGTCGCCGAGGGCTCCCTCAGCGAGATCTCCGACATGGTCCGCCGCATGCAGGACCTGGCGGTGCAGGCCTCGTCGTCGACCTACAACGATGCGGACCGCACCGCGGCCAACGGTGAGTTTCAGGCGCTCAAGGAAGAGATCGAGCGGATCGCCGAGTCGACCCGGTACAACGACCTGCCGCTGCTCGCCAGCGACGAGGTGTTCACCATCCAGGCCGGCCCGACCGAGGTAAGCAACGACGTCTCCAGCATCACCCTGGGCGACATGCGGGCCACCGGCCCCAGGCTCAACCTGGCGAGCGCGACGATCGACACCATGATCAGCGCCAGCGGCGCGCTGGACGTGCTGAAACAGGCCCAGACCCAGGTGATCGAGGAGCGGAACCGGATCGGGGCCTTCCAGAACCGGCTGTCGATGAGCGCCACCACCACGGCCAGCGTCATCGAGCGGATGGGAAGCACCGAGAGCGCCATCCGCGACGCGGACACGGCCCGTGCGGTCACCGAGCTGAGCCGCTCGCAGATCCTGGCCGAGGCCTCGGCCTCGATGGCGCGCCAGAGCGGCACCGACGTGGAGCGGCTCCTCGCCCTGCTTCGGTAGCGGGTCTCCGTCCCGGCCCTACATGTACAGCAGGTAGAAACCCCAGGTCGGACGCAGCCGCACGGCCGGGGCCGGCAGGTGGATCCAGTCGAGCCGCGTCTTGAGCCACCCGGCCAGACGGCTCTGGGTCGGCAGCCGTCGGGGATCCCAGTCCAGGGCCAGGAACCACTCGCCCTGGGCGTCGGGAAGATCCGGGTACCGCTTGTTGGGTCCCTTGCTCTTGACGTTGCTGCCGTGCAGTCCGCCGGCGCCGTACCCCAGGGCCAGGCCGAGGTAGTCGGGCCAGCGGGCGGCGGCGGTCGCCGGCAGCAGGTCCTTGGGCGAGACCGCCAGCCAGAAGGTCATCCCCTCGTAGTCGTCGATGAGGTGCTCGGTGTGCGGTCGGTCGGCCAGGCCCCGGTCGGTGCGATCGAGGTACAGGCTGGAGGGGTGGTAGCTGAACTTGAAGCGGGCCGCCCGCGTCCGGGGAAAGAAGGTGTGGATCAGGGGGACGCAGGCCCCCAGGGTGTTGGCGGTGAAGTCGGGGACGCTGAACCCCCACTGGTCGAAGTAGGCGTCCCGCATCTCGATCTCGAAGAGGAAGGTCCAGCTCGCCGCGGTGCCTGCCAAGGCGGCGATCCGGGTGCGGAAGCCGCTCCACTCCAGGGCCTCGGCGACGGTCTGGGCCATCGTCATCCCGGCCATGAAGTGCGCCCCCTTGTCCAGATTGAGGTAGGTCTCGCCTCTCCAGTCGTTGATCCAGCGGATGTGGTCGGTCTTCTGGCCCTCGTACCAGGCGCGGTCGAAGTAGCGGAACCCCGCGTAGTGCAGGGTCCCGCCGACGCCGCCCAGCAGGGCGAGCCGTCGCCAGTGGATCCGTTGCGGCCCGTTGCTTTCCGGGACGGGCTGAGCGCCGAGGGTGGTGCACAGCCCGACCAGGACGACCACGGCCAGCCAGCGCCTGCCCCGGCGCCTCCCATCAAGCGGGTGCCCGCCGGCAACCGGCGACAGGATCTCTTTGTCCGACCACAGGAGCGGCATTACGTTAGGTAGGCCCGATCGTTGGTCGATGAGGTCGCCACGCGACTTCCGTGCCCCGTGGGAGCAGGAAGGTTCGCATCGAATATAGACGTCCGTGGCAGGGGCTCCCAACGGCCGCGCCGCGGAGCCTGAGGATGGGGACGCGCGATGTCGGAGGAGTGCGGGAAGGGGCCGGCCCAGGACCACGGCGGCCGGCGACGGCGACGGCCGCAACCGGCGCCGATCACCGAGGTGGTCCCCCCGCCCGAGACCGGCCCTCCGGTCGGCCCCCCGGCATCGATCCCTGACCGGGCTGCCCGCCGGCGGCTGAGCGGGGTGGGCGCCATCGGCCTCTCGCCGGCTTTCCGGGCCTACCTCTTCGTCGGCAGCCTGCTGGCGGTGGTCGGCTTCCTCCTCTACAACGAGTCGGTGATCCGGCACCTGCGCGACCAGGAGAAGCGGAACGTCGACCTCTACGCCAAGCTGATCTCGCTGGCGCCGCTGGCCACGGACGACCAATCGGTGGCCATCTTCGAGGAGATCGTCATCAACCCGAAGATCACCTTCCCGATCATCGTCACCGATCACCGCGGTCGGGCCGTCATCCAGAAGAACGTCCCCCTTCCCGGGACCGCGTCCCCGGGCTGGCCGGCTCCGTTCCGGCGGCTCTTCGGGGGCGGCGAGGAGAGCGCAGCTCTCGCTGCTCCGGACGAGGCCGCCACCGCGGCCTACCTGCGGCAGCGGGTGGCCGAGATGGATGCCCAGAACCCGCCGATCCCCTTCTATCAGTTCCGCGAGGTGTCGGCCTACCTGCGCCGCGTCGGGGAGCGGGTGGTGATCACCGACGGCGAGGGCGAGGTCGTGCAGTGGAGCGGTCCGGGCCTGCCGATTCAAGGCGACACCACGGCCGCGGCCCGGCAGCAGGTCACCGCGGCCCTGCAGGAGATGACCGAGTCGGCCGGCGCCGGATCGACCCTGGCCTTCAACGTCCCGGTCGACGACCTGAGCTACGTCCACTACGACGCGGATCGGCTCGTCGTCACCGATGGCCGCGGCGAGGTGCGGCAGTGGCAGGGCCGCGACCTGCCGGCCCAGGGCGACACCACCGCCGCGGCCCGAACCCGGGTGGCATCGGCCCTGCGGGAGATGATCGGCAGGAGCGAGCCCCTGGTCGTCCGGATCAACGCCGAAAACTACATCCACTACGGCGACACCGAGCTGGTCGCCCGGGTCACCCGAGCCGCCTTCATCCAGGTCGGCGCCCTGGTCCTCTTCGTGCTGGTGGGGTACATCGGCCTGCGGAACATCCGGCGGTCGGAGCAGCGCTCGATCTGGGTAGGCATGGCCAAGGAGACCGCGCATCAGCTCGGGACCCCGCTCTCCTCCCTGGCCGGCTGGCTGGAGCTGATCCGCGAGGCGGCGGCGGCTCCGGCCGACCCGCAACGGCTGGAGCGGATCGGGCAGATGACCGACGAGATGCAGCGGGATCTGCAGCGGCTGGCCCAGATCGCCTCGCGCTTCAGCCAGATCGGCTCAATCCCCGAGCTGCGCCCCGGCGACGTGGTGGCGATCCTGCGCGAGACGGCCGCGTACTTCGAGGGCCGCGGACCGCAGTTCGGCCGGCACCAGGTCGCCATCGAGGTTGCCGAGCCGGTGCCGGAGATCCCGCTCAACGCCGATCTGCTGGGCTGGGTCTTCGAGAACCTGTTCAAGAACGCCATCGACGCCATCGAGCACGGCGCCGGGGTGATCGAGATCAAGGTGACCCGCTCGGCGGACGGACGGTGGGTGATCGTGACCTTCCGCGACAACGGCCGCGGCATCGACCCCGATGACCTCGGTCGCATCTTCGAGCCCGGCTTCAGCACCAAGAAGCGGGGCTGGGGGTTGGGCCTGGCCTTTGTCCGGCGGATCGTCGAGGAGTACCACGGCGGCCGCATCTCGGTGCTGCGAACCGCGCCCGGACAGGGCACCACCTTCGAGGTGGTCCTGCCGGTGGTGGTACGCTGAAATCTGCGGGGGAACGCCGATCCGTCGCGGGCCGTTCTAAGCTGGTCCCGTTCGGCCGGACGGGTGGACCCGCACAGAAGGGATGACCGCATGGACCTAGCCAAGCGCCGGATCCTCTGGGCCGACGACGAGATCGAGATGCTGCGCCCTCACCAGCTTTTTCTCGGCGAGCGGGGGTACGAGGTCACCCCGGTCAGCAACGGGCGCGATGCCGTGACCCTGATCGAGCAGGGCGGGTTCGACATCGTCCTCCTCGACGAGATGATGCCCGGCCTGGACGGGCTGTCCACGCTGGCGCGGATCAAGGCCATCGACCCCAACCTGCCGGTCATCATGATCACCAAGAACGAGGAAGAGCACCTGATGGACCAGGCGCTCGGCCGGCGGATCGACGAGTACCTCACCAAGCCGGTGAATCCGAGCCAGATCTTCCTCGCCTGCAAGAAGCTGCTCGACTCCCGGCAGATCCAGCAGAATCAGGCTGGCCAGAACTACGCGGCGCGGATCGGGCAGATCCCGGCGCGGCTGTCGTCCGAGACCGGGTGGCCGGCCTGGGTCGAGATCCACCGTGAGCTCTGCGAATGGGAGATCGAGATCGGCCGGCTCGGCGACGACGGGCTGCAGCAGATGCTGGCCGACCAGCGGAAGGAGTGCAACCGGAGCTTCGCCCGCTTCGTCGAGCAGAACTATCCCCGCTGGGTCGCCGACGAGGGGGAGTCGCCGCCCCTCTCGGTCGACGTGGTGACCGAGTTCGTCGCCCCGCTGCTGCAGCAGGGCCGCCAGGTTTTCTTCCTGGTCATCGACTGCCTTCGACTGGACCACTGGCTGGCCATGGAGCGGGTTCTCGCCGAGTTCTACACCATCCGCCGCTCCTACCACTGTTCGGTCCTTCCCACCGCCACCCCGTACGCGCGCAACGCCATCTTCAGCGGGCTCTTCCCGGCCCAGATCGCCGCCAAGTACGGGGATATCTGGCAGAGCGGGCAGAGCGACGACACCAGCCTTAACCGCTTCGAGCACCAGTTCCTCGACGACCAGCTCCGGGACAGTGGGATCACCCTGCCCGGGGGGAGCCACTACGTCAAGGTGCTCGATGCCGCCGAGGGCCAGAACCTGGCCCGTCGCGCCAACAGCCTCGGCCGCACCCCGCTGACCGCGGTGGCCTACAACTTCCTCGACATGCTGGTGCACGGGCGATCGCACTCGGAGCTGCTTAAGGAGATCGCCCCGGACGAGAAGGCCTTCCGATCCCTGGTGGAGTCGTGGTTCGCGCACTCCACCCTGCTGGAGATCCTGCGTCAGATAGCCCGCACCGAGGCTGTCGTCGTGTTGACCACCGACCACGGCTCGATCCGGAGCAGCCGGGCCACCGTGATCCACGGCGACCGGGACACCTCGAGCAATCTGCGCTACAAGGTCGGCCGTAACCTGCGCTGCGACGGTAAGGATGCCCTGCTGGTCCGCGATCCCAAGCGGTTCGGGCTGCCGGTCGCCGGACTGGGCGCCAACTTCGTCTTTGCCCGCGAGGACTTCTTCTTCGTCTATCCCACCAATTTCAACGAGTACCAGCGGCAGTACCGCGACAGCTTCCAGCACGGCGGCATCTCGCTCGAGGAGATGATCCTGCCGGTGGCGGTCATGGAGCCGCGATGAGCGGTCCGGCTCCGACGATCACCCGATCGCCGGCCGAGACCCGCGCCCTGGGCCGCGAGCTGGCCACGCGGCTCGCGCCGGGGGAGGTGGTGGCTCTGATCGGCGATCTGGGAAGCGGCAAGACCTGTCTGGCCCAGGGGATCTGCGAGGGATTGGGGGTACCGGATCCCGTCACCAGTCCCACCTTCATCCTCATCAACGAGTACCAGGGACGGCGCGGAACCCGCGTGCTGCCGGTCTACCATCTCGACCTGTACCGCCTGGCCGGCCCGGGCGAGCTTGAGGACCTGGGGATCGAAGAGTATTATTACGGCGAGGGGATCTGCCTGGTCGAGTGGGCCGACCGTGCTGCGGCCCAGCTTCCCGCGCGGCATTGGGAGATCAGGCTGGAACAGGTGGGGACCGAGGAGCGGCGGATCACCGTATCCCGGTCAGTCCCTTGAGCGGTTGGGTCAGATCGATCCTGCCGAAGCGGCTCCTCCAGGAACCACGCGGGCGGGCGTTCCGCCAGGAGAGTGCGATGGCGCGATGGCAGACGTGGTATCGGCTCCCCCGCCTGCTGGCGGCGGTACCGGGCCTCCTGCTGACGGCGTGGACCCTCGCCCCGGCCGCGTCGGCCCAGGCCGAAGGCCGGCCCGAGGAGACGCGGCTGATCGACTGTCCCACGGCCGGCCTGGTCGATCGCGGGCAGTTCGCCCTCGGGCTCCGGCTTTCGGGGAACGGCGGGGTGCTGGCCCAGATCGACGCCGGGGTCCTGACCCGGCTCAACATCGGGGTGGCGTACGGTGGCGGGAAGGTCATCGGCGACGGCGCCGTCGACTGGAATCCCCGCCTCGAGGCCAGCGCCCGGTACCGGCTGGTGCAGGAGAGCCGGGCCCTGCCCGCCCTGCTGGTCGGGTACGAGACCCAGGGGTACGGCGAATACCGGGACAGGCGCTACCGCAACAAGTCCCGCGGATTGTTCGTCAGCCTCAGCAAGAACTACCTCCATCCCATGGGGCAGATCGGGTTCCACGCCGGCGCCAATCTGAGCCGCGAGGACGAGGACGGGGACGATGACCCGTCCGGCTGGGTCGGCGTCGACGCCACGGTCAACGACGAGCTGACCGTGGTCGGCGAGTACGACCTGGCCCTCAACGACAACGGCCCGACCTCGCTGGGGAGTGGCAAGGGGTACCTCAACGCCGGCGTCAACTGGGCCGTGGTGCCGCAACTTCGGATCACGGCGTACCTGAAGAACCTGCTGGAGAACGGCGAGCCCGACCTCAGCCGCGAGCTGTCGGTGACCTACTCCGAGGAGTTCTGACGATGGGACGCTGCCGCGGGTGGATCTCCTGCCTGCTGCTCATGGCCGCGGTCCCGGCGGTCGGCCAGGAGGAGCGGGCCATCGACCACTTCGCCGGGGTGGGCGGCCGCGCCATGGCCATGGGCGGTGCCTACGTGGGGGTGGCCGACGACTTCACGGCGCTCTTCTGGAACCCGGCGGGCCTGGCCCAGATCCGGCACCGCGAGGTGCACACCACCTTCCTGCGCAATGGCCACGACACCGACGCGGTCCTGGCCGGGGTCTCGGCCACGGGCGATCTCGACAACACCCGCTTCGGGTCGCTCGGGGTGGTGGTGCCGTACCCGGTCTACCAGGGCGGCCTGGTCTTTGCCGCCGGCCTGGTCCGCACCAAGGATTTCGACTGGACCCTGCGCCAGCGCGGCATGGAGGGCGGGTTGGCCGCCGATCATACCTTCCGTCACGAAGGACAGTTGACCCTGACGGCCCTGGCCGCCGCGGTCGACGTCTCGCCCGCGGTTTCCCTTGGGTTCACCCTCGGCCTGACCAGCGGCGAAGACGACGCGGTCAATGAGTTCTCCTGGACCGATACCGAGGATCTCTTCGACGAGAAGCGATTCGTGGCCCGGGACACCTTTCACGACGACTACGGTCATTCCATCTACGCCTGCCTGGGAGGGATGGTGCGCGCCCCCCGGGAGCGGCCCCGCTTCCGGTTGGGCGCCACCCTGGCTACCGGCAGGACCCAGCGGATCGCCTACGTCTTCCGCGGCGTGGCCAGCGAATACGGGTACGATCGGGTCGAATACGACGACGGCACCCTGCAGGAGCATCCCCAGCAGACGGTGCGGGACTCGTACCGGCTTTCCCTCCCGTTCGAGCTGGGCCTGGGTGGCTCGGCCGTGCCGGTCGACGGCCTCCTCCTGGCCGCCAGCGTTCACCTCGCCGAGTGGGAGCAGAGCCGATACAAGGGTGCAGAGGACGATGTTCTTCGCGCCGCCTCGGACTTCGAGCGCCAGTACCGCAACACCGCGAGGTACCATCTCGGGGTGGAGTGGCAGGTGCCGGTCGTGGCCCTTGACCTGCGGGCCGGGTACTACCGGGACCCGTTGCCGTTCGTCGGTCCGCGCGACCCGAAGCGCAGCGTGGACGAGGACAATCCCAAGATCGTCGTCGAGCAGGACCGCCGGTTCTATACCCTCGGCGCCGGCCTGCTGGTAGACGAGGTGGTTCAGGTCGACCTGACCTGGAACCGCGGAAGGTACGAGCAGATTGAGGGGGCGCTGAGCGAGACCGGCACCGTCGACCGGGTCTTCGCCGGGGTGTCCTACCGCTTCTAAACCCGTTGGTGGAACCCCGGGTCTCCCGGTGAGTTCTTCCATCAGGGGAGTTGTTATGGAGGAAGCCGTATGATCAAGGGAAATCGGATCCTGCTCGGGGCCGGGCTGCTGCTGTGCGCCGTGCCGCTGGTCGGGTGCTACACCGTGCTGTCGGCGCCTTTTCCGGTCGGAGCCGTGGCTCCAGAGACCGGCTCGGTGACCGTCGAGTCAGCGACCAGCGCCCAGGACCGCCTGTCCGGGAGCGGGTCCGCGACGGATACCGACCAGTGGGAGGACTACTATCGCTACCCCGGAATCCCCAGCGGCGTGGCGTCCAGCGGGTATGGGTACGGGGGGTATCCCTACTACGGGTCAGGGTACGGGTCGTCCGGCTACGGGTACGGGTATCCCGGGTACGGGTACTACGGGCTCGGTCCGGCTTATTACGGGTACGATCCCTACTACCGGGACGCGGTAGGGTACTATGTCCCTGCCGGGTACGAGCTGGTGACCGCCAAGGAGCTCGATGAGCTGCGGGCCGGCCGCAACGCGCTTCAGGGGCAGGTCACGGCACCGACCGAGGCCGAGCTCGAAGCCCAGCGCCTCGAGAAGGCACGGCAAGAGGCCGAGGCCTGGCAGCGCCGCCTTGAGCCACAGGTTAGGTCGGCTCCGGTAGCCACTCCCACTGCCGGATCGACCACCACTACCACCTCGACCCCCTCGGCAACCTCCAAGTCGTCCGCTGGCTCCTCGTCGAGCTCCACGAGCAGCAGCGGCGCGGCCGAGAAGGGAAGCGCCGAGCCCCGCAAGACCCGGCGCTGAGTCGTCGACCGCACCGCATCGTTCATCGGGGCCTGGTCCGGATTCCCTCTGGATCAGGCCCCGGCCCTTTCTGTCAGTTCCCGCTCACCTCGAACCAGCGTTCCTGCCGCCTGGGCGGAGGCGCGATCTTGGCCAGGAACAGCTCCAGGGGCCGGCTTAGGGCCAGCAGGAGCTGCCGTTCCCCCTGGTCCTCGCCGAACAACTGCACCTGAACCGGCTTCCAGTCCCGGTGCTGCCCGGCCTGCTGCCACGCCTTGTTGGTGTGCAGGTTGAGCAGGCTGACCTTCAGGCCGACCGCCAGGTCGAGTCCCGGACTGGCGGCCAGTCCGTACGGGGTTGGGGTCATCGGGGTGGTGCGGGCCTCCACGTGGGACAACTCGACCAGGACCAGGGCATCCAGCTTCATCACCTCGACCATGGCTGCCCGGGTCGCCGCGGTGACCACCTCGGCCGAGTCGAGCACCACCTCCTTGAGCTGCCAGGTGATCTCGTCCTGCGAGATCACGGTGGTCCCGGGGATGTTGGCCAGGGAGCGGGACAGGCCGCTGGACAGGCGGGCGATCACCTTCTCGGTGTCCAGCTCCCGGAACGGCTTGATCGTGGTGACGCACATCACCCCGAGCCGGCTGACCCCCTCGAGGAAGGGGCGGAGGGCCGGGTCAGGCGGGGCCGGGGCCGCGAACTCGACCTTGCGGGTGGCGACCCCCGGGGCGCAGCCGGCGGCCAGGAGGAGCAGGGCGATCAGGGCCCGGGCGGGCCAGCGGCAGTGGGGGCTGAGGAGGCTCAAAAGCTCTTCCCGAAGCTGAAGTGGAACTGGTAGTCTGAGTACCTGCCCCGCAGGTCGGTCTGCTTGGCAAACTCGAAGTTCATCGGCAGGACGAAGTAGACGAGGAGCCCGAATCCCACCCCGGCCCGCAGGTCCTTTTCCCCCGCGGGTTCTGGGCCCTCGCCGGGCGCGTGCAGCGGCCACCAGTTGAGCCGGTCTCCCTTGTTCCAGGCCGTGCCCACGTCCAGGAAGAAGCTGCCGTCCACCGCCGGGATGGCAAAGGTCCCGGGCCAGCCGAAGACGATCTGACGGATGAACGGCACCCGCACCTCGGTGTTGAGCAGCAGCACGCGGGTGCCGGTGAACTCCGAGAAGCTGTACCCCCGCAGCGGCCCGATGTTCAGGTTGAGCCCGGTGTAGAAGGGGAGGAACCAGGCCGGTCCACCCAGGTTGTAATTCAGCGCCTCCGGGCCGAGCGAGCCCACGGCCGTGGTCCGCAGTCCCAGCACCGACCAGCGGCCCAGGCGACGGTACTCGCGGTAGTCCAGCTCCAGGTGGGAGAAGGACCGGGTCGTGGTCGACCAGTCCAGGGTCCGGCCCGCGGCCAGGAAGTAGCGCTTCCCCGCCGTCGGTCCCAGCAGGCCGTAGGTGATCGAGTCGTGGACGTACGCCGCCTTCACCAGATGGGTGCTGGCACTGCCTCCCTCCTCGGTGACCGGCCAGACCACGTCCTGGCTCTCGGAGACGTAGGTGTAGCTCAGGTCGAGGCGGCGGTACAGGTCCAGCGGGTAGGAAACGTTCCCCAGCATGCCGCGCTGCTGGCTGCGGGTCACGCCGCGATACAGGCTGCCCTGGCTGTCCGAGTACAACTGGCCGCTGTTGTAGAACTGGTTCCAGTTGAAGACGGCCATCTGCCAGGTCGGGCGGCGGCCGTAGTAGTTGTACGAGAGGGCGAAGTTGAAATCGCCGCTGATCTCCTGCGAGGCGATGTAGTCGGTGGCCAGGGCCAGCTCGTGGTTCCCCAGCAGGTCGCTCATGCTCAGCTCGGCGATCGACGAGAGGTACCCGTCGAGGTACCCCATCTGCACCGCGATCCCGTCGAACTGCAGCTTGGGGGTGTATCGCCGGCGCGGTAGGGAGGACGCATCGACCGGGATCGGAGTCACCGCGGTAGTGCTGTCGCTATCTCCACCGGCAACGGCCGTCGGCGATGGAACCTCGATCTGGGGACCGGTTCCCGAGGCCTCGGCCAGCAACACCCGGGTTCCGGTGGCCAGGGCCTGGTCGACCAGCGGCGTGGTCTCTTCCGGACCCGGCAATGGCCCGATGGACGGAGTCGAGGCGGCCGTCACCGGAGCCGCCGGGATTACCGCGGCAACCGCTGCCGTGGTGTCGCCGGTCTCAGGCTGGGCCGGCACTGCCGGGGCTCGCGCGGCCAGCTCGGCGCTGCGCCGTCGTACCTCGGGCCACTCCGGCATCGGCAATACGTACAACTCGGACCGGCCGCGGTGGTAGGTGTTCAGCGCGATCTGCCGGCCGTCGGGGGAGAGGGCCGGGTTCATCACCCCGCTCAGGGTACGGGTGAGCCGGTACTCGATCCCTTCCTCGAGGTGAAAGACGAACAGGTCGTTGATCCGATCCCGGGTCGAGACGAAGAGGAGCTTGTTCCCCTCGGGGAGCCACTGCGGCCAGAGATCGTCGGTGGGGCTCTGGACCGCGGTGTGGATCTCGCCGGTTTCCAGGTCGCAGATGCGGATGTCGTACTGACCCCCGACCTTGCTGCTGAAGGCCAGGCGCCGCCCGTCCGGCGACCAGGCGGGGAAGTCGTCCCGCTGGGGCGATCCGGTGAGCTGCCGCCGCGTGCCGGACTCCACGTCGAGGATGTAGATGTCACTCTGTCCGTACCCGGTGCCGACCAGGGCCAGTTGTCGGGCGTCCGGGGACCAGTCGAGGGCCTCGATCAGCTCGAGCCCCTCGAGCCGCAGCGACCTCTTGGCCTCCTTGTCGTACAGGTCCCACAGGAAGATGGTGTCGCGCGGTCCGTCCTTGGCCACGAAGGCGATGGTGCGCCCGTCCGGCGACCAGGCGACCGTTCCCTCCCCGAAGGTGAGGTGGTCGTACCTGGAGGCCTGCATCCCCCGGGTGAGCCGCTGCACCAGCGAGGCGTCCCGCACCCGGATGATGTCCACGTGCTGCTCGACGCCGTCGGAGGAGAGGACCGCCAGCATGTCCCCGCTCAGCGACCACCGCGGATTGACGTACGCGCTCCCCCCGTCCTCGTCCTCGTCGCGGGCCACCTTGCGCCCCAGCTCGGAGAGGTAGTCGCGGGTCTGCAGCAGGGGCCAGTACTGCTTTCGCAGGTGGGCCGACCAGCGCTCGTCCAGGGTCTTCATGTCCAGATCGATGAGCCGCTTGAGCAGCTTGTCGGTGTCGTTCTGGGCGTCCCACAGGCGGAGGATCCGGCTGACCTTCTCGGGGCCGTAGGTCGCCGCGATGTATTCCATCAGGCTGTGGCTCTGCTTGTACTCCAGGAAGACGTTGTCCGCGCCCCAGACCGCGTCCATCACCCGCAGCGGGACGAGCTGGTCGGTGAGGACCGCGTCGCGCAGCACCATCTCGTCGATCGTGTTGCGCCCGGGCGTGGCGTACTCGGCCAGTCCTTCCATGATCCAGGTCGGCGGCGAGCTGAGGGGATTGGACAGCCGCTTGATCGGACCTCGGTACAGGATGTCGTACTCGAAGATGTGGGTCAGCTCGTGGAAGAGGACGCTCTTGAAGTCGTCCAGGTCCCCGTCGAAGGGGATCACCATGCGGTAGCGCAGCGGCTCGGCAAAGCCGGCCACCCCCGGGGGAAGGAACTCGTGGATGATGTTGGTCTGCAGGAACTCATAGCTCGACTGGTAGATGACGATCGGCGGCTTGTGGGACAGCTCGTGGTGGAAGATGCCGCTGAGATGGACATAGGCGGCCTCCAGGTATTCGACCGCCTGCTCGGCCAGGGCCTGGAACTCCGGCTCGTAGTGCAGCTCGAGGTGTTCGCTCTCGATGATGTGCCAGTCGAAGTCCTTGTACCTGACCTTGTTCTTGCCGAACCCCTGCTGCAACTGCATGGTCAGGATGTCCTGAGCCGGGCCAGGGTCGGCGATGGCCAGGGTCAGGAACGCGGCCAACACCAGGGGAGCCGCCGGGTAACGGCCGGCGCACCGGCGGAGGAAGGGTGCCTGCACGGGCTCAGTCTCCGGTGACGCGCGGTTCGCGCTGCGGGCCCGGGGTTCGGTCCCGGAAGTCGAGGAGGTCGAGCTGACCGGTGGTGTCGGCGCCGGCCTCGCGGAGTTGTTCAAGGCGCTTGAGATTGGCGGCGTACAGGGCCTGGCCCGGATTCAGCTCCTGGGCCTTCCGGTAGTACTGGACCGCCTGGTCGCGCTGCCCGATGTGTTCGTACACGATGGCGAGGTTGTTGTGCAGGCTGGCGGACAGGCTGTCCTGCGCCAGGGCGCGCTCCAGGTGGGACCTGGCTTCGTTCCACAGCCCCTGGTCGATGCACCACCAAGCGTACTCGTTCACCCGGCGCAGATCCCGCGCGCGGGATTCGTCGGCGGAGGCTCCCGAAGGACCGCCCTCGCGGTCGTCGCGGCTCACTTGGTCGACCTCGGGCCGGCCTGGCTCGGTGACCGCGGAAGGTGCTCGCGCGGCCGGTTCGGTCGTCCCCGGCCGGCGCATCACCTGGGCGCAAGCGGTCAGCAGCAGGCAGCCAACGCCGCAGACCAGGGCGCGGTGGTACCGACTCAAGGGTTCCCTTCTTCCTTGGCGAGGGTGGCCAGTCTCGCCGGCAGGACGCGACGGGCCAGAAGGCGGTTGCCGACCAGGGCCGCGGGGTTGTCGGGCGCGAGGAGGAGGGAGTCGGCGATGGCCTGCGACGTTGCCAGCAGGGCCTGTCCCCTGCCGCTGGCAAGGCAGCGCGCGAGCCGGGCCAGGTCGACCCCGGCCTCCCGGGCCGTCGCCTCCCAAGCCGCGGCTCCCTTGGTCCCCGGCTCCAGACCGGCGACGTACGCCCGGTACGGGATCGGCTGCTCGGCGGACAGGCAGGCGCGACGGACCAGCTCCTCGGGGGCGTCCCGGGGTCCGGCCTTCCCCAGCAGGGCATGAACGCGGACACGACCGGGATCTCCGCTCCATTGACGCAGGAACCCGGCCTCCAGATCCAGGGCCCAGGTAGGGAGGAACAGATCGAGGCGGCCCGGCAGCCGCGGACGCCTCGACCAATAGGTCAAGCTCCCCACCCGGGGCAGCAGGAGGAAACCGTCCGGGGCCGGCCGGACCATGGACGCCACCCGCGGAAACCGGGGATGGCGCGCGAAGTCGGTGCTGAAGACGTAGGCCGGGAAGACCTCGAGGTCGTATCGCTGGATCAGCTCCCTGGCCTCCGGCGTGGAGGCTTCCAGGTGGCGGATCCGCGCGCCGGGGAACAGCTCCTCGGTCACCCCCAGGAAGGCCTCGGTGCTGCAGGCCCGACAGGCCGCGGTCTGCACCACGGTCAGCTCGAACGGCACCGGCTCGAAGGAGACGCAGCGGGCCTTGGGCGTGTTGGCCTCCTGACACAGGGCGAAGCGGCCGGGGGGGGCCGTGCAGTCGGCGTCGCTCCCGCAGACCGGCACCTGGGCGCACTCCTCCCGATCGTCGCGGCTCCGGCAGAGACGGCGGGCCACGGCCAGGGGTTCCAGCTCCCCGGTGAACTCCATGCCGTCGACGTAGAGCGTGGGCGACAGGTGAATCCCGAGGGTGTTGGCCCGGCGGATGTTCTGCCGGAACAGCGCCTCACCGCGAAGCCCGGTAGCGTCGGTCTGCAGTTGCTCCGCGTCCAGCCCGGTGGCCGCGGCGCATTCCCGCCAGGCGCCGGACGGGCCCTGGCGGCTCCGGCAGAGCAGGTAAGGGCGGTACCGCTCGGGGTGATCGGCCAGCACCACGAGCTGCCGGCGCGCCTCGTCGATCTCCTCCTGGCCGTGGAGACTGCGGAACGGTCCGCTCCCCGTTCCTTCGGATCGGGCGGCGCAGCCGCCGCGCTTGGCCTGGGTCGTCGCGGCGGGCGGACGGGTCCCCTTGGGCGCGGCCCCGGCCTCGTCGGCGATGTAGTAGATCTCCAGAGTGGCCAACTCGTCGAACCGCTCCACCAGGGGGAGGAGTGCCTGCTCGGCCTCCATCGCGTAGGGGCAGAGGCTCATGACGAAGAGCTCGAGCTGCATTGGTCCGGAGCCGGGGCCGGGGATGATCCGGTCCGCGGCAACCGTCTCCTTACTCCCGAGCAGATCGGCCGGTGGGTCGCAGTCGCAGTCCTCCGACGCGGTGGAGTCAGGGCCGGCGAAGGTCGGGCCCAAACCGGTCCAAAGCGTGGCCAGGGTGAACAGGAGAAGCCGCATCGGCGCTCTTCAGATACGGGGAGACAGAGGGCGGAGCTGCCGCGATGATGGACGCTGGCAGGGGTGGTCCGGCGGTCCGGCGATCGGTGGTCAGGCCGCGTCGAACCCTCGTGTGACTATAGTCAACGACCCTGTCGGGGGCAAGGAACGCGGGCTCGGGAGCCGCTCCGAGCGTGAAGGGGATACTCGGACAGGCTCCTCAGCCGCGTATCCGTCGGGCTCCGGCGTACCGCTGGCGGAAGTAGGCCGCGTCCAGAGACGCGACCGTGCCGCCCTGGGTGACGCTGGCGTGGGCAAAGCGACCGTCGCCGACGTACACGCCGACGTGGGAGACGCCGGGGCCGGAATAGGTATCGCGGAAGAACACCAGGTCACCGGGGCGGAGCAGCCGTTGTTCCGGCACGGGGCGTCCCAGGCCGTACATCTCGGCCGAGGTACGCGGCAGCTCGATGCCATAGGTCTCGCGGACGATAGCGCGGACCAGGGCGGAGCAGTCCATCCCCTGCCTCGTCACGCCGCCCCAGCGATAGGGAACCCCCCGGTACCGCTTGACCACGGCCAGGAGCCGGCGCCGGTCGGCATGCCGGCGTTTCTCCAGCTCGGCCACGACCTCGCGGCGAGGGGGAGGGGTGTACCGCGGGACCGGTGTCAGGGCCCCGCAGGCAACCAGGGACAGGTACAGGGCAGCCGCCAGGCTGAAGCGGATTCTCATCGAGTGGGCAGGTCCGGGCGGCAAGCGGCCGCGTACGGGCAGGACAATCGGGGGCTGCGAGGGGGATCCCGCGGGGATGCCCCTTAACTTAGCCGGTCCGACGATCCCTGGCAAGCCGGTATATCCGCCTAACCTCTTTGCGGTCACCTAGTTGAGGGGATGTTTCCGCCGGAGATCCGCTGCTGGAGTTTGCGGGCTCAGGGAACAGGGGCGATACTACCGACAGCCTTAGGAATTAGGAGGTTCATACTCGGGGTTCATCCATCGTCCGCGTCTTCTCCCGGTGCACCCCGCATCCGGGAGTCGAGAAGGATCACCGATCAGAAGGAAGGCAGCCATGCGCATCCCCCGAGTCGACGTCCGGTAATCTTGGCCCGCTGCCGTCGGGGGTTCGAGCGCCTGGTCGAGCGGGCGCTCCAGCGGATCCCGCCCCGGTTCCGCGAGGCCATGGCGAACCTGGCCATCGTGGTCGAGGACTGGCCTGATCCGGCGTTGATGGAAGAGATCTACGGCGACCCCGAGGAGGTACTCTACGGGCTCTTTGAAGGGACGCCGTTGCCGGAGCGCGGCGTCGAGGACAGCGGCGATCTGCCGGCGGTCATCCACCTGTATCGAGGTCCGCTCGAACAGGACTATGCCGACCGGGGGGAGCTGGAGCGGGAGCTCGAGGTGACCCTGGTTCACGAGATCGCCCATTTCATGGGATTGGACGAGAGCACGATCCGGGAGTACGGGTACGAGTAGGAGGGCTACAACCTGCACCTCAGCCAGAAGGAGGCCGAGATGAGCGATGCCGTGTTCAAGAAGATCGAGCTGGTCGGGACTTCCCAGGTCAGTTACGAGGCCGCCGTGGAGAACGCCGTGGCCAAGGCGGCCGAGAGCTTGAGGAATCTCAGGTGGTTCGAGGTGGTGGAGACCCGTGGCTCCATCGAGGACGGCAAGGTGGGGCAGTGGCAGGTGACGGTGAAGATCGGGTTCAAGGTGGACGACTGAGCCTATCCAGACCGGCCGGTCTGGTCGGCGCGGGAGGGGGAAAAAGAAGGGCTCGCGGCCGGCTTGGCCGCGAGCCCTTCGTGTATACGCCGTGAGTGCTGCTTACTTGGCCTGGAGCAGCTCCACGCGCCGGTTCTTCACCTTACCCTCGGCGGTGTCGTTCGAGGCCGCGGGCTTGGTGTCGCCGTAGTAGCCGGCCATGATCCGCCAGGTAGCCACCCCCTGCTGCACCAGGTAGGCCTTGACGTTCTCGGCGCGGGCGCGGGAGAGCTTCTTGTTGGCCGCGGCCGAGCCCTGGTTGTCCGCGTGGCCGACCACGTCGAGCAGGACTCCCGGGTTCTCCAGGAGGACCTTGCCGGCCTTGTTCAGATCAGCCTTGGCCTGGGCCGACAGCACCGAGCCTCCGGTCGGGAAGTAGACGACCGGGAAGGTGAACTCACCCACGGCCGGTGCCGGGATCGCGCGCTCTTCAACCTGGGCCTTGTCGTCGGCAGCGGCCAGCGGATCGGTGCCGCGCTTGACCTCGTCCCCGTCGTTGATGCCGCCCTGGTCGGTGTCGGCCTTGTTGGGATTGGTGCGGTAGACCCGGACCTCGTCCCCGTCGGTCAGACCGTCCCCGTCGCTGTCGGCTACCCTGGCGTTGGTGAAGTAGGTCTTCTGCTCGTCGTCGTCGGTCAGACCGTCCCCGTCGCTGTCCTTCGGGGCCTCGGCCTTGGCGACCGGAGCCGGAGTCGGGGTGACCGCAGCCACGGGCTTGGCCGGCCGCTCGATGATCTCACCGAGGGTGATGTCGTAGGTCAGGCCCACGTTGAACTCGAGGTAGTTGTTCTTACCCCCTTCATCCTTGGACCCGCTGGCGTTTTCTAGCCTCGAGCCGTCGGTTTTCTTGCTGAAGCTGAAGGTATACCCGCCGCTTCCTTCCAGACCCCAACGCTCGGCCAACTGATACCGGGCGCCGAGGCCTAGGGGGATCTCGGCGCCCGAACCGATGCCGTCCCAGGTGCCGCGCGTCGGTCGGAGATCCTCGACGTTGAAGTACTCGTACCCGACCCCGGCGTAGACAAAGGGGTTCCACGTGGTATACCTCGCGGGAGCCCAGACCAGACGCCATTGGACCGTACTCAGGTGGGTCATGTACTCGTCTGTCGCCGCGGGGATGGACCCAAGGGGTCCCCAGGCATAGTCCTCGATAATGTACTGATTATAGGCTACGCCGACCTCGGCCTGGAGCTTGGCACCCAAGCCGTAGCGCATGAACAGGGCGCCTTGCGGTCCGATCTTCCCCGACAGGTCGGTGCTGGGAAGGATCCCGCCGCCGCGAAGGCCGATGCTCAAGCCAGGAACCCTCTCGACCTGACTCCCCGACCAGGCGGCTCCGGCCAGCAGGACCAGGCCAAGCAAGCCGACCTGCAGCAAGCCTAAAATTCTCCTGTAAGGCATCATACCTCGCTTCCCTCCTGAGGATGTCTGCGCAGCCCGTCCCAACGCGGCATGCCCGGACCTCGGAGCCTGGGGCAGAGCCGGGGACAGTTAAGTTAGCCTTCACGGGTTCGAAGTGCAAGCGGGAACTGGGCCTTCACGCCGGTGTCCGGCCCTCCAGGTGATGCGGTAGAATGAGGCTCCCGGGCCTCGGCAGCGAACTCGAGCCACGGCCATGAAGATACGCAAAATACGCTGAAAAACAAAGATTTGGCCCTGCTTCCTGGTGTCGGCCGCTCAGGGTTCGCGATCCTGATCTCGGTCTGTCCGGCGAACCGGTGGTCCGGCGCGCCTCTTGCCCCGGAAGGGGAAAACGGCCAAATTAGGCACTGTTACTCCGCAGTAACCCCGCAGCAACGACCTGCCGCACCCGGTCCCGGACCTCCACACCCCCAACAAGGAGACCCAGATGGCCTACACCTATACCAACTCGCGCGGCACTGCCTACATGTTGCATGCCAGGACCACCGCCCTGAAGAACGGCAATACCCAGACCATATATTTCTTCGCCAAGTCGGTGGGTGAGGGGGCGCTGGACAGCGTGCCGACCGGGTACGCCGTGGCCGAGAGCAAGAACGGCCTGCCGGTGCTCAAGCGGGCTCAGTAACCGCGGCTGGACAGGGTATTCCACGAGCAGATCAGACAGGGCCGGCAGCCATGCCGGCCCTGTCTGCGCATATGGCTTGGTCAGCGGCCAGGTGCCACCCCTCTGGAGGAAGCGATGAACGGGTCGATCGAGCGGGTGCGGACCCTGATCCGCGGTGGGGAGCCGGACCGACCGCCGCTCTACGAGCTGATCAGGAACGACGCGGTCATCGAGCACTTCACCGATCAAGCTTTGACCGTGGCCAACGGCGCCGAGCTGGTCTATCGGGCCTACGCCCCCGCGGTCGACGCCACGCGACCATCGGTGCGAGCCCCCGGAGAAGAGCGGGTCGTGCGACTTGACGACGGCCGGGAGCAGCGCCACTTCCGCTGGACCACCTGGACCGAAACCCGGCGGTACGCGGACAGCGCGGCGTACGCCGCGGCCAAGCGCGCTTTCCTGAATGCCTATGATCCCACCTGGACTGCGGCGCGACAGCAGTCCGTCGATGAGGCCCTTGCCTCGGTGGCCGAGACGCGGCGCAAGCTCGGCGAGGTCTTCCTGTTCCCCGGCGGCCCGGGAACCGGCCTGATGGGGATCTACGGTGAGGTCGGTCTGGAGCAGTTCTCCTATTACCTGGCCGACTGTCCCGGCCTGGTCGAGGAACTGCTCGAGTGCCAGACCGCCGCGGCGGTGGCCTGGATCGAGCATCTGCCGGAGGACCACGGCATCGAGGCGGTATTCTGCGGGGACGACATCGCCTTCCGCTCGGGGCCGCTCCTCTCGCCGGCCTGGTTCGCGCGGCACTTCCTCGGCCGCCTGGCCCGGGTGGTCGAGGCCTACCACCGTCAGGGGATCCAGGTCCTGTTCCATTCCGACGGCAATCTGAACCCGATCATGGACGGTCTGGTGGCGGCCGGGATCGACGGGCTGAACCCGATCGAGGTGCTGGCCGGCATGGACGTGGGCGACCTGCACCGCCGGTACCCGCGCCTATTCCTGGCCGGGGGGATCGACGTCTCCCAACTGCTGCCCTACGGCACCCCGGCCCAGATCCGCGAGGCGGTTCGGCGGGCGATCGGCGAGGCCGGTGGACGCCTGCTCGTCGGCAGCTCGACCGAGCTGAACCACGCCGTGCCGCTGGCCAACTACCTGGCGTTGCGCGAGGCGGTGTTGAGCGCCTGACGCGCAGGTTGCGCCGCTCGCGACGGGCGGCGTATCTTGTCCCGAAGGTTACCGCGGAAGGGGTGAGTCCCCTCGACCTCGAGGGATACTCGTACGCAGGAGGGGAAGGCGTGTTCAACGGACTCGGCGTGAACCTGGGTAATCTGTCCTGGCTGTCCGACGCCCAGACGCGCTCGATTAGCCCGGAGAACTTCACCGGGGACAAGGGCCGCGCGGGGATGGCCACCGAGGGGACCGGGGCCGGGTGCGCCCGCGAGCTGGGCCGGGGCTGGAAGATCTCGCCCTCGGTACCGATCGAGCCGGGCCAGACCTTCGTGCTGGCCGACATCGCCGGATCAGGCGCGATCCAGCAGATCTGGATGACGCCGACCGGGCCCTGGCGATACAGCATCCTGCGCCTCTACTGGGACGATCAGGAGCAGCCGTCGGTCGAGTGCCCGGTCGGGGATTTCTTCGCCTGCGGCTGGGGCCGACCGGCGCCGGTGGTCTCCCTGCCCGTCTGCGTGAACCCCGGGAGCGCCTTCAACTGCTATTGGGAGATGCCGTTCCGTCGTCGGTGCCGGGTCACCATGACCAACTTGGGAGATGAGCGGATGACCGTCTACTACCAGATCAATTACACCCTGACCGAGGTGCCGGCCGAGGCCGCCTACTTCCACGCCCAGTTCCGGCGTACCAACCCGCTCCCGTACAAGGAGGCCTACACGATCCTCGACGGGGTGAAGGGACAGGGGCAGTACGTCGGCACCTACATGGCCTGGGGGGTGAACAACACCGGGTGGTGGGGCGAGGGGGAGATCAAGTTCTACCTCGACGGGGACGGTGAATTCCCCACGATCTGCGGCACCGGAACCGAGGATTACTTCTGCGGGTCGTACAACTTTGAGAACCGCGAGACCCACCAGTACCAGGTCTTTACCACCCCCTATTCGGGGCTACCCCAGGTCATCCGACCGGACGGGGTGTATCAATCGCAGACCCGCTTCGGCCTGTACCGCTGGCACCTCACCGATCCGGTCCGCTTCCGCCGGGATCTGCGGGTGACCATTCAGGCCCTCGGTTGGCGTACCGGCGGTCGGTACCTCCCCCTGCAGGACGACATCGCCTCGGTGGCGTACTGGTACCAGGCCCTGCCGACGGCGCCGTTCCCCGCCCTGCCCGACCGCGACTATCTCGAGGTCGTCTGAGCACCAGCGGAGCGGGAACCGGACTTGACCGAGAAGAAGGGTGAAGAGATGCCGGAGAAGATCGCCGAGGCCAACCTGCACGAGCGACTGGCGGCCAACCCGTACCCCGGCCGCGGTCTGGTCATCGGCCGGAATGAGCGGGGACACTGGCTGCAGGTCTACTGGATCATGGGCCGCAGCTCCAACAGCCGGAACCGGTTGTTCGTGTACGAGGAC
>JBAZUN010000020.1:0-28637 GCA_041661365.1 Candidatus Latescibacterota bacterium | reverse complement strand
CCAAATATACTGCTCAAATGAGCACTGCGCAAGTGGTCATTAATCTGGTGCCAGACAGGAAGAGCCTGTCTTGACCGGGTGCCAGTTTCCGGTCGCTCGTGAGCTTGCCGGCTGGGACAGGCGGCGTTACATTGGACGCCAGTTGCTCTGGAGGGAGCCGCCAGTCCGCGGTAAGGACCGAGTCCACCTCCACCTGCCCGTTCGGCCCATCGACCTTCTTTCTGCCTGCTCGTGCGGACAACAGGCGCTCACACGAAAGAGGGTTGCCATGTCCACGCACCTCCCGCCCCAGGCCAGTCTGCGTCAACTCAAGATCCAGGCCAAGGAGCTGCACCGGGCCCATCAGGCCCGTGAGCCGCAGGCCCTGCAGCGCCTTCGCCGGCACCATCCGCGCTACGAGCGATCCACGGATGCCGAGGTGGCCGAGGCCCGCCTGACCCTGCAGGACGCGCAGCTCGTCCTCGCCAGGGAATACGGCTTCGAGAGCTGGCCCAGGCTCACGGCCGCCGTGGGAACACCGGCCGAGTCTGCCCGTCCTGGAGTGGAGCTGATCGGGACCAGCGCCGCGATCCAGCGCGTGCGGGATGAGATTGAGCGCGCCGCGGCCTGCGGACTGCCGGTGCTGATCGTTGGCGAGCTCGGCGTCGGCAAGCGGCTGGTGGCCCGGGCGATCCACGTGGCCAGCCGGCGCGAGGGGCCGTTAGTCCAGGTGGCCTGCGGCGCGCCGGACGGGACTCTGGGCGAGGCCGAGCTGTTCGGGTACGAGCCGGGCGCCTTCACCGGCGCCCATACCCAACATCCCGGGCAGCTCGAATCGGCTGACTCCGGCACCCTGGTGCTGGAGGAGATCGACGGCTTGAGTCCAGAGGCCCAGGCCCGGCTGCAGGCCTTTGTCGAACACGGCACCTTCCGCCGTCTCGGGGGGACCGAGGACCAGACCGCGGAGGTTCGCCTGGTGGCCACCACCAGCCGCGACCTGCGCGAGCGGGTGACTGCCGGCGCCTTCCGCGAGGACCTGTACTACCAGATCGAGGTGCTGCGGCTCGAGGTGCCATCGCTCCACGAGCGGGGCGAGGACCTTCCCGCGCTGGCGGCGCACTTCGCCGCGGCGGTCAATCAAGGTCGCGCCGAGCCCGTGCGCTTCAGTCCCGAAGCCCTGGAGCGCCTGGCCGCGTATGACTGGCCCGGAAACGTGCGCGAGCTGCGGCGGGTGGTCGAGCGTGTCGTGGCGGCCGCGTCGGGCAATTCGGTGGGGGCTGAGTCCGTGATCTTGGAGGCGGCCAGCGGCTCGATGATCTGAAAACCGCGGCATCGCCTGCCGCGGCACACATGGGAGCTCTTCAACGGACCGCGATACTGCGGCCTACCGTGGGAGCGAGGGGCATCGACCTTGCTCCCACGGTGCGGTTCTGACGGAAGGCCTGGTCAGGTCTATCCGGGTCTACCCCCACCCCTGGATCGGGGTGAAGACCAGGAGGTTGATCCCAACGGCAGGTCGCGCTGGCGACGCGCTACCGCCACTCGTGCCGCGGATACCGGCGCTTCAGCTCCTGGCGCACCTCGGGATAGGTCTTGGCCCAGAATCCGGCCAGATCGTCGGTCACCTGCACCGGCCGGTGGTTCGGGCCCAGGATCTCCAGCAGGACCGGCTGCCGACCCCCGGCGAGTCGCGGGGTCTCGGTCAGGTCGTAGAGATCCTGGATGCGGGCACGTCCCCGCGGCGGACCGTCCGCGCCGTAGTCGATCCGGAGTCGCCGGCCGCTGGGCAGCCGCACCTGGGTCGGCGCCATCTGCTCGACGAACTGCTGGTCGGCCCACGACAGGGCCTGCTGCACCGCCGACAGGCAGGGCCGGGAGCGGATCTGGCTGTACCGGGTGGCGCCGGTCACGATCTCGTGGAGGATCACCGCCCGCTCGTCCTCCTCGTACCGGATCAGGCCCCGCTCGGGGAAGAGGCCGGCCACGAACCGGGTCCGCAGGATCCACTGCTCCACCTGCTCGTCCCACCCCTCCAGGTGCAGCTCGCCGGCGCGGATCCGGTCCACCAGCAGTTCGGCGGCAGCGGCCGGGTCAGCCGGACCGCCGGTCTGCTGCTCCAGCACCAGGCCGTCGTACTCGCGGGTCCGAGCGCCTTCCGCGGCCCGGGTCTCGGCGTTCCAGACCACCTCGGTCCGCACCGTCACGCGGGAGGGATGCACCTCGGCCAGCCACTCCGGATCGATGGCGCTGGCCAGGGAGAGGACGGTGCGCACCCCGCCGCCCACCGCCTCCAGCTCGCGGACCTCAAGGGCCACCAGGGTCGTGCACTCGCGGGCCACGCTGCGGCTGTCCAGCTCCACCCGACGCTGACCGGCCATCGCGCATAGCCGGGTATCCTGGCCGCGGCGCAGGGCCACCCGGTCGAAGAAGGCGACCAGCAGGGATTTCAGCAGGTTTTCGGTCCTGCCTCGACGCCGGACGCTCAGTCCGGCCCGTCTGGCCGCGTCGCGGTACAGGTCCGCGGTCCGTTCCAGCTCGCGGCAGGCGTTGGCCTGGATCCCGGCAGCGGCACACGCCCCGGGGTCGTAGCGCAGCTCGCGGGCCCGCTCCAGGGCGCGCTCGCGCACGGCCAGGTCAGACGGCCAGGGATCGTCGGGGATACGGGTGAACTCGGCGACCAGCGGCTGGGAGAGCACCTCCCGCTCACCGATCAGGGCAGCCCAGACCGCGGCCCGGTCCAGACATTGTCGGGCCGCGGCCTCGACCAGGAGGCGCGAGATGCGGGGGTGAGTCGGGAAGAGGGCCATCTGCCGGCCGGTCGCGGTAAGGCGGCCGGTCGAATCCAAGGCCCCCAGGTCGGTGAGCAGGGCCGTGGCCCGGGCCACCGCCGGCGCGGCCGGGGGCTCGAGCCAGGGCAGGGCCAGCGGCTCGTCGATCCCCAAGGCGCGAAGCTGCAGCACGGCCTCGGCCAGGTCGAGGCGCTGGATCTCGGGCAGGTCGCGCTCGGGCCGGGCCTGGTGTTCGGCCGACGACCAGAGACGGACGCAGGTACCGGGTCTGGTGCGGCCGGCCCGGCCGGCCCGCTGTTCGGCCGAAGCCCGACTGGTCGACTCGACCAGCAGCACGTCGATCCCTCTCCGGGGATCGTGGCGGTGCACCCGCGCCAGTCCGGCGTCGATGACGTGGCCCACCCCCTCGATGGTGATCGAGGTCTCGGCCACGTTGGTGGCCACGATCACCTTGCGTCGCGGGCTCGGGGCCACGGCCGCGTCCTGGGCCGCGGCCGAAAGTGAACCGTGAAGGGGGAAGAAGGCCAGCGGCTCGGGGAATCCCCGCAGGGCCTGCTCGGCCGCCTCGATCGTCCGCCGGATCTCGTACGCGCCGGGCATGAAGACCAGCACGTCCCCGGTCGGTTGGCGCGACAGCAGCAGACGCAGGGCCGTGACCGCGCGCTCCCACGGCGGGGCCGTCGGGCTGCCCGGGGCGTACTCCACCTCGACGGGGTAGATCCGGCCGTGGGCCTCGATCAGCGGGCAGTCCAGGGCCGTGGCCACGGCCTCGGCGTCGAGGGTGGCGGACATCACCACCAGCCGCAGCTCCGGTCGCTGCTGTTCCTGCAACTGCCGCACCAGACCCAGGGCCGTGTCCGCGGCCAGGCTGCGCTCGTGGAACTCGTCGAGGATCACCGTGCCGATGCCGGTCAGGACCGGATCGGATTGCACCAGGCGGAGGAAGAGCCCCTCGGTGACGAAGCGCAGTCGCGTGGCGGCGCTGACCTGACTGTCGTGCCGGGTCTGGTATCCCACCAGGCCGCCCAGCGGCTGTCCCAGCTCGCGGGCCACGTGCTGGGCCACCAGGCGGGTGGCCAGGCGTCGCGGCTGGAGGACCACGATCTGGCCGGGGACCAGCTCCGCGCGCAGCAGGATCCGCGGCACCTGGGTGGTCTTGCCCGAGCCCGTGGGCGCGGTGAGCACCAGGCGATTGGCCTGTCGAAGGCAGGAGACGATCCGGGATTCGACCGCGAGGACCGGCAGCATGAGGGAGGAACCGTCGCTCAGGTGCTTGACTCGATCGCCTGGACCCGTCCCACCTGGCCGTCGGTCAACTGGACCTTGATCCCATGGGGATGGGAAGAGGAGCGGGTGAGGATCCGGGCCACGATTCCCCGGGTAAGGCGACCGGTCCCCTGATCCTCCTTCCGGACCACGGCGACCCGTTGCCCGGGCTGGATTGCCGCGCGGTACCGGCCGTCGGGCTGGTCAGCGGCAGGGGCTTCACTCATGGGCCGGGCGTCTACCCACGGGGAATACCGCGGCGAACGTAAGCAAGTGCCTCAACCAGCATCCTCCGCCCGATCAGGTTCACCCTGCCGGCGCTCCACGTATTGTTCAAAGAGTGCCACGTCGCGCTCGATCATCCGGGTGTCGTCCTTGAGGAAGACGCCGATGCAGGTCACGTCCTGGGGGCGCTGGCATTGACCCAGGATCTCGAAGGCCGGCACGATCGGCCGATTGCCGCCGGCGAAGACCTTATAGTGGACCACCGGCCGGGGGATGGTCGGGACCAGGGCCAGCATCTGTTGCCGGTCCTCCTCGCTCCACTTCTCGCCCTCGGCGATGTGCTGGGCCTGCTGCGAGCGGTCGGTCGGGTTGTAGTGGCTGCACATCTGGAAGTCAGGATTCAGATGGTCTCGGATCCAGGCGTGGGCCGCGGGCCGGTGGCCGGCAAACCCGGCGACCAGGCCGTGGTCGCGCATCCTCGTCAGGGCCTCCTCGAACCGGTCGAACAGGCCATTGGCGTGCCAGAAGTCCACCACCCCGCCGTGGAGGTACGCACCGGTGGCGCCCAGCTCGGCCGCGTTGTCCAGCCACTTCCGCCAACTGTCGGGCTGGTCCCGCTCGGTGCAGACCTGGGCGAACCACTGGATCTTGCCGCCCGCCTGCCAGTATGACCGCAGGAGGCCGAAGATGTGGTCGTCGGTGCGGCCGAAGAAGGTGTTGATCCCGGCTGCCTCGGCAGCGGCGAGGACCTGATGGATGCGCTCGGGGGTGTGGTACTCCAGCATCTCCTGGTTGCGTTCCGGGCTCTGATGGGAGAAACCGCTGAAGGGGTTGCCGCCGATGCACAGGCCGGAGACTTGGGCCGTGCCGATGGGACGCAGGCGCATGGGCATAGCTCCTGAACGAGACTCCAGTGTGGGCCGCCGCGGCACACCGAGCGGAATGGGCTGACCGTCGCGGCCGTCACGCCCTGGGATGGGACCTTCGGCGACCGACTACGGGACTGAATCTACGACGGGAGCGGGCCAGGGGGAAACCGAGTCGTGGGCTGAAGGCCAGACCACCCGCACCGAAACCGCGGTTGAGCCCGAGAGCCGGAAGGTGCAGATTGGTCACGGTCAGCGCTGCAACGAAGCCGACCGCTGTATCCAGTGAGGAAGTCTGGTGACCGATCCCGAGGTTCCGTGGGTGGAGATCTGCCGCGGGCCGGCTAACGGCTTGTGCCAGGAGCTGGGTCTGGTCCTGGCCGCCGCCGGGATCGAGTACGGCTACGACCTGGACGGGGAGACCTGGACCCTGCTGGTGCCGCCCGAGGCCGAGAACAGGGCCCAGCAGGAGGTCGCCGCGTACCGGGCCGAGAACCTGCACTGGCCGCCGCTCCCGGCGCCGGTGTCCCATCTCTCCCTCCGGCCCGGAGCGGTGCTGGGGTACTGGGCCGTGCTGCTCGCGGTCCACGGACTGCAGACCCATCGTCTCTTCGAGCTGGACTGGACGCGCCTCGGTGCCAGTGACGCGCTCCGCCTCGGGCAGGGCGAGTGGTGGCGGGCCGTGACCGCCCTGACCCTGCACGCGGACGGCGAACACCTCCTCCACAACCTGATCTTCGGCTCCCTCTTCGGGCTGCTGCTGGCCGGGGAGTTGGGCGCCGGGCTCGCCTGGCTCTGCGTGGTGGCGACTGGCGCGCTGGGGAACGCGGCCAATGCCTGGCTCCAGGGGCCCGAACACCTTTCGCTCGGGGCCTCGACCGGAGTCTTTGCCGGGATCGGCCTGCTGATGGCCCAGCAGTGGCGGGGTTACGGCCAGGCCGGATCCCGGTCGCTGCGGCGCTGGGCCCCGCCGGTCATGGCCGCGGTCTTTCTGGGGTACCTCGGCACGGCCGGCGAGCGCACCGACGTGCTGGCGCACCTGACCGGGCTGGTGGCCGGCGGGCTGGCCGGCCTGGGATTGGGGGGCCTGCTCGCGCGGCTCCCGCGCCACGGCAGGATGCAGTTCCTGTTCGGCAGCGCGGCCCTGGCCCTGCTCGCCTGGTGCTGGTATCTGGCCCTGGTGTCTCGCTGATCGCGCTGCATCTACCGGCCAGGCGTTCGGCCGGTCGCGACCAGGTGGCGTCTTGCCCTATTCCGCCGCGGCCCGCTTGTAGGCCAGCCGGTAGCGCAGCGGTTCCTTGAGCTTGGAGGAGGAGACCGTCACCTGCAGGGACATCCCCTGGCCGTCCTCGCTGGCGCGGTACTCGTTGACCCGCTGACCGTCCTCGGCGGCAAAGGTCTGCTTCAGGATCGTTCCATCCCACACCGTACTCACGTCGAAGATCTCGCCGTCCTCGCGGGTCCACTTGATCGGCGTCCCCTCGGGCTTGGTCCTGATCGGGGCCCGCAGGTCGGTGACGATCGAGATCTCGTTCTCGGTCAGACCCAGGATGACCTTCTGATACGGCTTGTTGGTCTTGGTCAGTCGGCCCCGGGCGATCGGGCGGAAGAGGAAGTTGAGCTGGGTCACGGTGCTCTGGATGGCTTGGTTGACGTCGTCGCTCTGCTCGGGGATCAGGGTGAAGGTCCCCTGCAGCGAGGGCGGTGCGGCCATAGCCGGGAGAACGGCAAACGCGATGACCAGGGCGAACAGGGTGAAGACAACCGGTCGGCAAGGGCTCACGGGCAGCCTCCATGGGTTACGGGAAAGCCGTGCGGCGAAGGATACGACGGCGTGGCTCGAGGAGCAAGCGATCCCAGAGCGTCGGGTAGCCTCCGTATGGCCAGTCCCTGGTCGTGCCGGCGACCGCCTGGATTCGCCCTTGTCGAACAGGCCATCGGCCGGATCGCCGCGTCTTTACCGCGCGGCGACGGGAACCGCTCCGGCAAGCTTCGACCCGATGAGCCATCAGCTCGAAGGCAGGGCCTCGACCAGGGCGCAGACCCGCTCGGTGCTGGTGGTCGCCACGGCGTATTCCTCGGGACGCAGGGCCCCACCCATGGGGCAGCGCGGATTGCGGTGGACCATGCGGCTGTCCTGCAAGGCCCGGGCCGTGGCGTGGACCTCGCGCACCCCGGTCTGGGCCACGATCCGGGCCACGTTCCGCTCGGTGATCCCGGCGCCGGCCATGACCATGATCCGGTCTGCTGCCTGTTGGACCAGGGCCGCGATCCCCTCGACGCCTTCCAGCGCCGTGGCCTCCTGGCCCGAGGTCAGCACCCGGTCGATCCCCAGACCGATCAACACTTCCAATGCCTCGTGGGGATCGCGGGCCACGTCGATGGCGCGGTGGAAGGTGACGCTCATCGGCCGCGCCAGCTCGGCCAGAACTGCGGTGCGCTCCCGGTCGACCGTACCGTCCGGCCGCAGGATCCCCAGAACCACGCCGTCGGCCTCCAGCGCGTGCGCCCGCTGCAGGTCGAGCCGCATGACCTCGAACTCGGTCTCGCTGTAGCAGAAGTCGCCGCCCCGGGGCCGTATCAGCACGTGGAGTGGCAGGGTCAATCGCTGGCGCACCAGGCGGAGGGTGCCGTCGCTGGGGGTCAATCCGCCTTCGAGCAGGCCGGCGCACAGCTCGACCCGATCGGCTCCACCGGCAGCGGCGGCCAGGGCCGACTCGAGCGAGTCGACGCAGGCCTCGAAGAGGATCGATCCGGCCACCTCAGGACTTACCCCCCGGCACCCGGTCGGCCAGCCGCAGGATCCGCGTCGGGTTGTCGACCAGCAGCCAGCGGGCGATCTCCTTGGCCCGTTCCAGGTCGAACGAGCCGTCGGCCACCTTGGTCGCCAGGGCCGCGGCGATGTTCTGCCGGGCCAGGTGCTGGTGACCGTAGACCCCGTCGACGAAGCAGTAGTCGCCGCCGAAGCCGATGATCTTGTTGGCCGGCACCGCGTCCAGCCACTCGATCAGGGCCCGCCGTGCCGCCTCCGGGGAGATGATGTGGCCCCAGCACATGTCGATGGTGACGTTGCGGAAGTTCTTGGCCAGGTTCGACAGCTCCTGGGTGTACGGGTACCCCATGTGGAACAGGTCGAAGGTGACGTTCTCGTACTCGAGGAAGCAGTTGGTCAGGTTCACCGGATTGGCGTCAACGATGACGTTGCCGTTCCCCTCCTGCAGGCCGGTGTGTACCTGCACGGTCAGCCCTTGCTGGTCGGCCAATCGGAGCAGGGCGTGCATCATGTGGCGCTGCAGGGCCCGGCCGGCCTTGAGCGGGAGACGCCACTCCGGGGCGTGCTCGGCCCGGAAGAACTCTTGAAATTCGCGCTCGGCCTCGGCTCGGGTCGTCTTCTCGTAGAGCAGGGAGCGCATGTAGGCCAGGCCGTGCTTGACCACCACCGCCCCCTGGTCAAAGGCGCGGCCGAGCTGGCGTCGCAGGGCCTCCTCCCAGTCCTCCAGCGAGTGGACCTGCACCCCGACGTCGCGTCCCTGGTTGCGGATCTCGCACCGGTGCGTCGGCATGATGAAATGGTCGAGCCGGACCGCGGTGGCGAAGAACTCGCGGTCGCACTCCAGGTTGCTGTCGACCAGGGAGAGGGCGATGCGACCCTTCTCCTTGAGCACGTACCGGTAGTGACCGCCGCGCTCGCGGGCCGCGACAAAGGCCTCGTTCAATCGGCCCAGGGTCTGCCGCCGCACGCCGTCCACGCCGTAGAGATCGCGGGCGGCCAGGTCCAGGGAGCGGCCGTACCCCGTGGTGCGCGCCGCCTCCCAGTACGGCTCCACCAGGTCCCAGCGGGCCAGCAGATCAACGCGGCTGTCGCGGGCGCGGGCCAGGCCGTCGTCGGACAGCCCGGCCGACACCAGGTCGCAGGAGAAGTAATGGATGAGCCACTCGGCCAGGACGTCGGCCTCGGCCGGCCGATCCCGCTCGTTGGGCAGGTGTTCGTGGGAGTCGAGGATCTGCAGCTCGCCGATGTACCCGGCCAGCTCGTCGCGGGTGCCGCGTGAGGTCATCTCCGATCCTCCAGATCTGTAGTCGGTGCAGTGGGCCGCAGCTCAGGCGCTGGCCTGCCCGGACGAGAGCCGGGCAACCTCGGTGTGGCGGAAGCAGTCCGTGGTATGGTCGTTGACCATTCCCACGGACTGCATCAAGGCATAGCAGATGGTGGAGCCGACAAAGTTCATGCCGTGGCTCTTGAGCAGTTGGCTCAAGCGATCGGATTCCGGCGTCCGAGCCGGGAGCTGCCCCATGCTGGGCCACCGGTTCTGCCGTGGTCGTCCATCAACGCACCCCCAGAGGAAGGCGGCAAAGGAACCGTGTTCCTGCTGCAGCGCCAGCACCGCGCGGGCGTTGCGGACGGCCGATTCCACCTTGAGCCGGTTGCGGATGAGGCCCGGGTCGACCAATAGCGCCTCGATGCGGGCCTGGTCGTACCGGGCCACCCGCTGGGGGTCGAAACCGTCGAAGGCACGGCGGTAGTGCTCGCGCTTGCGCAGCACGGTCAGCCAGCTCAGGCCAGCCTGCGCCCCTCGAGTACCAGCATCTCGAACAGTCGCCGGTCGTCGTGCGCCGGCACCCCCCACTCCTCGTCGTGGTAGGCCCGGTAGAGCGGGTCGTCGCCACACCAACTACACCGCATGGGCTCGGACGCCGAGGTGCTCACCAGCCCCTCTACACCTTGGCTGCCGTCCTTCACCCTTGCCACGACGAGCCCCCGAACCAGCGCACGGCCCGGTAGGCCATCCGCCGCTTCCATTTGCTGACGCCGGCCTCGCGCATGATCCGGGCGAACAGCCGGTCAGTGTCCTGGCGCGACCAGGAGCCGTAGGTGTCGCACCAACTGCCGTCAACGTCGAGGTACTGCTGAGAGCCCGCGGGGAGTTTGCCGCCGTGACGGTAGATCCAGTCGTGGACCAGGGCCGCGGCGCGGATCAGGCCGTCGGGGCTCAAGCCCGACAGGCTCCAGGCGAGGCGGGGGACGCTGGCCCCGTCGTGGACGAACCCCTTGGGCACGGTGATCCGGTTCCGGCCGCCGGCCAGGTCCCATTCGTACACGTAGTCCTGCACCAGGCGGTAGTGCTTGGTCGAGATCGGCACGATCAGGGGCTGGGGCAAGACGATCGGCGTTTCCATCTGTTTCCTCAGCCTCCGATGACCACCTTGAGGCAGTCCGGCTCCATGGCCCGTTGCAGGGCCTCCTCGGCCCGGGCCACCGGGTACTGGTCGGTGACGAAGCGCTCGAAGGGGAAGCGGTCCGCGTGGCGCCGCATCAGCTCCAGGCTCGGGGTGTACCCGGTGAAGGGATGGTTGGTCATCCCCAGCAGGCGGATGTTGCGGCTGCAGAAGTGGCGGTGCGGGTTGAGCGCCACCTCGCCGGTGTCGACGAAGTTTCCGGCCTCGACGTAAACCCCGCCCTTGCGCACCATCTCCAGTCCCTCGGGCACGGCCTGGGCCACCCCGGCGCATTCCACCACCACGTCGGCGCCGCGACCGTTGGTCCACTCTTGCACCCGCACCAGCCGCTCCTCGACCGTGGTGCGGCTCACGTCGAGGGTGTAGTCAGCGCCGAACTGGCGGGCCAGCTCCAGGCGAAAGGCCGACAGGTCAATAGCGATGATCGGGCCGGCCCCCATCACCCGGGCCTTGACCACGTGGCAGATACCCATCGGCCCGGCGCCCTGGACCACTACCGCGTCCCCGGTGGCGAACCCCTCGCCGGCCATGGTGAACAGCTCCTTGACCTTGTCCAGGTTGTAGCTGACCGCCATCAGCTCGGCCATCACCGCCATCCGGGGCGGCAGATCCTCGGGGACCTTGTAGAGGAAGGCGTTCGGCAGCACGTAGAGGTACTCGGCCCAGCCGCCGAACAGGTGGGGCGGCGCGGCCGCGGACAGGGAGTTGCCGTACCCTTGGAGATGCTCACACCAGGGGAAGGCGAAGGTGTGGCGGCAGGCGTAGCACTCGCCGCAGATCACGTCCGGGCAGAGGACCACCCGGTCCCCGGGCTGCAGTTGCTCACCGTTGTAGTCCAGGCGGGGCCGGCGCCGGTCGTTGATCTCGGTGAGGACTCCAACCACCTCGTGTCCGGGGATGATCGGGAAGGGGGTGACCGAGGCGGCCGCGGTGCCGGCGTACTGAGCGGTCTCCCCGCGCCAGGTGTGCTTGTCGGTGCCGCAGATCCCGCACAGCTCGACCTGCATTAGGGCCGCACCCTCCTCCAGCTCGGGGAAGGGGAACTCGCGCACCTCGAGCCGTCCCGGTTCCACCATCACCGCCGCCCGCACCATCTCGGCCATCAATCCGTCCTCATCGTCGTCAGGGGTGCGGCGTCTGGTTCACTGGGTGAATCGTACCGGGCGTGGCGATACCCACAAGTCCGTCAACTGCCGGCGAGCCACCAGGCGTAGAGCTCACCCCGCAGGATCCAGAAGCGCAGCCGCACGGTGCGGCCGCGCAGCGGGGTCAGGTCAGCGTGATCCCGCCAGACCAGCGGCTCGTCGAGCCCGTCGATGGTGGCCGGCACGGCCTCTTCGCGGGAGTAGCCAGGCAAGGGCTGGCAGGTCTCGGGGTCGAGCACCTCGGCCAGGACCTGGCCGCGCCAGGAGTCGAGGTTGGCGCGCAGCTCGCGGCCGTCGACCACCACCGGCCGGGTGAGGACCGAGCCCCACTCGATCCCGCCCTTGAGCGAGACAAAGCCGTCGAGGCGGAGCCGGGCCATGCAGACGGCCGAGCCGTCGAGGTACTCCCGGTTCCGCGTGGCGACGAGCGACTGGCTGCGGTGCCTGAGCCCGACGTAGTAGAACCACAGCTCCCGGTTGCGCACGATCGGCCCGTTGGTGGTGACGAGCTGGCCGGTGTCGTAGGCGCTGCGGTCGCCCAGGGGCGAGTGCTCGAGGAAGGGCCGACGATCCGCCACCCGGTGCCAGTGCCGCAGGTCGCGGCTGGAGGCCAGCTCCACCGACTTGCGGCTGTCCACGTTCTCGTACATCGGCGGGTGCTTGGCCGTCCAGTGGTGCATCACCGGCAGGGCCAGATACAACCCCTCGTACGGGAAGACCGGGAAGTTGTACACGTCGGTGCGGTAGTCCTCGGGGTGGAAGTAGACCGGCGGCAGATAGGCCGGGTCGGCCATCAGGGCCTGCAGCCGGTCCCAGCCGTTCTCCTGGTCGACCTGGTCGGCGTGGAAGACCAGCTCCTGCTCGCTCCAGTGCTCGAAGTCTTCGCTGGTGGTCAGGAAGAAGGACCGGCCGTACGGCCCGCCGTGCTTGACCGTGGCGATGAAGAGGCGGCGCTCCTCGTCCAGGGTCAGGTGGGCCTCGTCGGCGCTGGCCAGGGAGGCCAGGCCCGGGTTCTCCCAGTGCCGCGCGTCCGGGGAGACCAGCGGCTCCAGCGAGCCGCCCCGGTAGGCCAGACCCTTGAACCGCCGCTCCGGCCGGAGCTCATGCGGGTCGAACACCGGCCCCAGGAGCATCCCCTGGGCCGTGGGCAGGATGTTATTGGCCCGGCCGATCGGCTTGCCGGTCCAGGTCAGGGCCTGGTAGTCGTGGAGTTCGAGCCGCGGCTTATCCCAGTTCACCCCGTCGGTGGAAGTGGTGTAGCAGTAGAAGCTCTCTCCACCCTGCGGCGCGCCGGTCGGATCGAGACGCACCTCGGGGTCAGGACCCTCGGCCGCGGCCAGGTAGATCATCTTGAAGAGCCGCTCCACCGGATCCCAGGCCGGACGGGTACGGATCTGGATGGCGCAGTTCTCCCAGCGGTGCTCGGGCCGGACCACGGCATTGGCCGGGAACTTCTCCGGCTGGTGCAGCTTGCGGGCCAGGTTGTCGATCGCTTCGATCCCGTGGTCGTCCACGAAGAGATGTTTCATCGCGGCAGATCCTTTATCAGGGCCTCAGAGCCCCTGGCGGACGATGTCCCGCGCCCTGAGCAGATCCTCCCGGGAGCGGTAGTACTCCAGCACGAGGTACGCCGCTCGCGTGTGTTCCTTGACCAGACGCAGGTACGCCGGGTAGTCGAGCCGGCCCGAGCCCACCGGGCCGTAGTCGGCCACCTCGCCGTTGTCGTGGAACCGCGAGTCCTTGGCATGGACGATCGCGGTGTCCGGCCCGAGGACCCGCACGGCCCGCTCCAGCGGCGTCCGGTCAGGCACGAAGTTGGCCGCGTCCAGGCAGACCTTGAGCGCGGCCGAGCCCACGTGGTCCTGCAGCCGCAGGAAGGTCTCGGCGCTGCCGACGCTGCCGGCCCGGGTGATCTCCACGGCGACGTGGACCTTGACCCGCTCAGCCGCGCCGCACACCTGGCGCAGGGCCTCGGCCAGACCGCGGAAGACGGCCCGGTCGTCGACCCCGGCCGCCTCCGGGTATCCGGAGGGGTGCCAGATCAGCAGGGGCCGCTCGTTGTCGCCGAACCGTCCGGCCAGGGCCGCGGTCTGCTCCACGCAGCGAACGGTCCGCGCCACGTCAACGGGGACCAGCCCCTGCGGGCCGACCAGATCCACGTGCAGGGTCATGGCGGCCAACGCCAGATTCCCGGGGGCCAGGATCGCCTCGACCGCAGATGGGGTCGGGTCCTGGGGGCCGCCGTCCGGCCCGGAGCCGAAGAAGAGCTGCACCGCCTCAAAGCCGAAGGCGCGCCGCTCCTCGGCCGCAATCGTGTCTCCTGCCATCAATGCCAGCTTCATCGCCTGCTCCTCGCAGCAAAGTAGAGATGCTTGGGGGTTGTCGACTCGAATCGCCGCGGGCCGTTCCGCCACGGGACCCGCGGTGCCGGGGAACGAAGGGTATGCCGTACGGGCTGTCAAGCGGATCGATCGAGGTCTCGATCTTCAGGCGCATGGTCGGTCGAACACCGCCAGTCTTGCCGGGTGGTGGCACGATGGTTATTTTGCGGCTACGGTGTCGGCGCACCGACCAGCGGCGTGCCCATCACGGGGTCAGATCGCGACAGGAGGGGCTCCTATGCACATGGCAGACGCGCTCCTTTCGCCGGCGGTGGGGGGGACCATGGCGGCCGGCGCGGCCGGCTTGATCGCGTACTCGGCCCGCAAGGTCACCGCCGAGATGGACGAGCGCAAGGCACCCCTGATGGGGGTCATGGGGGCCTTTGTCTTCGCGGCCCAGATGATCAACTTCACCATCCCGGGTACCGGCTCGAGCGGCCACCTGGGCGGCGGTATGATGCTGTCGATCCTCCTCGGACCGTACGCCGCCTTCCTCACCATCGCCTCGGTGCTGGTGGTCCAGGCCCTGGTCTTTGCCGACGGCGGCCTGCTGGCCCTGGGGTGCAACATCGTCAATCTGGGTCTGTTTCCGGCCTTCATCTGCTACCCACTGATCTATAAACGGCTGGCGCCGGCCCAGGCCTCGCCCCGCCGGGTGATGGCCGCGGCGCTGATTTCCTCGGTGATCGCCCTGCAGCTCGGGGCGCTCGGGGTGGTGCTGGTAACCATCCTGTCCGGGCGAAGCGATCTGCCTTTCGGCACCTTCGCGCTGCTCATGCTGCCGATCCACCTGCCGATCGGGGTGGTCGAGGGGCTGGCCACGGCCGCGGTGGTGGGGTTCGTGCAGCGGGCGCGGCCCGAGGTGCTGGTGGCCGCGGCCGAGGGGAGTCGGCTCGGGCCGTCCTCCCTCAAGCGCCTGCTGGTGGGGATGACCGCCCTGGCGGCAATGGTGGCCGGGGTCCTGAGCTGGTTCGCCTCGACCCATCCGGACGGCCTGGAGTGGTCCCTGTTCAAGGCGACCGGATCAGCGGAGCTGGTGGCCCCGGCCGGGGGGCTCCACGAGGAGCTGAGCCGGATCCAGGAGCAGACCGCGGTGATGCCGGACTATGCCCTGGTCGAGGGGGAGGCCACGGATGCGGAGGCTCCGGCGGCAACCTCTGGCTGGAAGGCCCGGGCGGCCGGTACCAGCGTCGCCGGCCTGGTAGGCGGGGCGATCACCCTGGGCCTGGTCACCGCCATCGGCCTGGCCGTGCGGGCCTTGTCCCGTGCCGGTCGCGGGGGTACGACCAGCAGTGGTCCTGCTGCCGGAGGCCCGTGAACGCCCTTTCCAGCGCGCAGCAGACCCTCTCGCGGTTCGACGAGCTGGCCCGGCGGGACAGTCCGGTTCATCGGCTGGATCCCCGGGCCAAGGTGGTCGCGACCCTGGTCTTTGCCGTGGTGGTGGTCTCCTTTGGCAAGTACGAGGTGGCCGGCCTGCTCCCCTTCGCGCTCTTCCCGGTCTGTCTGGCCGCGGCCTCGGGGATCCCGCTGGGGTTCGTGGTGCGGCAGTCGTTGCCGGCCCTCCCCTTTGTCCTGGCCGTGGCCGCCTTCAACCCCCTGTTCGACACCCGGCCCCTGACCACCGTGGGCGGGGTGGCCCTCAGCGGCGGCTGGATCTCCTTCTGCTCGATCTCGCTGCGGGGACTGCTGACCGTGTTCTCGGCAGTGCTCCTGGTGGCGACCACCGGCATGGACCGGGTGTGCGGCGCCTTGGAGCGGGTAGGCCTGCCCCGGGTCTTCGCCGTGCAACTGCTCTTCCTGTACCGCTACCTCTTCGTGCTGGTCGACGAGGCCGGGCGGATGACCCGGGCCCGCAGCCTGCGCTCCTGCCGCAAGGGCCAGGCCACCCTGGCAGTCTTCGGCTCGATGGCCGGCCAGCTCCTGCTGCGGACCCTGGATCGCTCCCAGCGGATCAGCCGGGCCATGTACTGTCGGGGGTTCGACGGTACCGTGCCCACCCTCGCCCGATCCCGGTTCCGAGCCGCGGACGCGGTCTTCGTGCTGGGTTGGATCGCCGCCTTCGCGATCCTGCGGGCGTGGCCCCTTCCCCCGCTCCTCTATGAGTTGTTCCAGAACCTCTTCCAGCCCGGGTTGAGATGAGCCACCACGTGGTCGAGGCGCGCGAGCTGCGCTACACCTACCCCGACGGCACGCCGGCCTTGCGCGGGGTCTCCTTCCGCATCACCCACGGCGAGGCGGTGGCCCTGGTCGGGGCCAACGGCGCCGGCAAGTCGACCTTGCTCCTTCACCTGACCGGGTGCCTGTTCGCCGATTCGGGGGAGCTGCGGGTGGGCGAGGTGCCGGTGTCGCGGGAGACCCTTCAGGTCATCCGGCGCACCGTGGGCATGGTTTTTCAGGACCCCGACGACCAGTTGTTCATGCCCACGGTCTTCGACGACCTGGCCTTCGGCCCGCTCAACCTCGGCCTGCGGGGCGCGGAGGTCGAGGCGCGGGTGACCGAGTGCCTGGAGCGGGTGGGGGCGGTCCACCTGCGCGACCGGCCGCCCTATCGCCTGTCGGCCGGCGAGAAGCGGGCCGTGGCCATCGCCTCGACCCTGACTATGGGGCCGGCGGTCCTGGTCCTGGACGAGCCCTCGTCCAACCTGGATCCCCGCCACCGGCGTCACCTCATCGAGCTGCTGCGCTCCTTCGCGCACACCCGCCTGGTGGCCACCCACGACCTCGATCTGGCCCTGGAGGTCTGCAGCCGGGTCATCGTGCTGGCCCAGGGCACGGTGGCGGCGGACGGTCCGGCCAGCGAGATCCTCGCGGACGGGACCCTGCTCGAACAACATGGTCTGGAGAAGCCCCTACGCCTGCAGGGGTGTCCGCGCTGCGCCGGCGGTTAGCTTCGGTTTGGAGCGCCCGGTCCCCGGGTCAGGTCATCGCTACCTGACAAGGCCTCAGCCGAGCAGGTCGATGCAGCACTTCTTGAACTTCTTCCCCGAGCCGCAGGGGCAGGGGTCGTTGCGGCCGACGCTGGGCAGGGTCCGGCGCACGGTGTCGCCCTTGACACTGCCGTCCTCGCGGAAGCGCTCCGCGTACTTCGCCCCCGCCTCCTCCACCCAGCCGGCCCACTCTCCGGCCGGAGGGAATCGTCCCGACGAGGCCAGGTACTCGAAGAAGGCGGCCAGCAGGGACGGCGCTTCGCGACGGACGGCCAGGGGCAGGTCGAGCCGGGCCACGCCTTCGGTCAACACCCGCTCGAACAGGCCGGCGTCGGCGTTCTCGGGGAACTCGGGGCAGGCGCGTCCGGCCTCGGTCAGGACATAGCCGAGGATCGCCTCGGCGTGCTCCTTGACCGCGGTCTCGAGCAGGGAGAAGTGGGTCGAGCCCACATAGTCACTGACGAAGTCGGCCAGATCGGTCCGCATGGCTCAACCTTGGCTGCTAAGCTGCCGACCGGCTGCCGGCCGTCCGAGACGGCGCCGCCGGTCCCGGCAGATCAGTCCTGCCCCGCCGGCGTCCGCGCGGCCCGCTGTCGAGCGTCATGGCGCAGCTCGCGCTTGCGCACCCGCAGGGCCTCCGGTGTCACCTCGAGCAGCTCGTCCTGCCCGAGGTACTCCATGGCGTCGTCCAGGGAGAGAATCCGCGGCGTGGCCAGCCCCTCGGCGATCCCCTTGGGCGCGGCCCTGTGTCCGGTCAGGTGCTTGGTCCGACAGACGTTGAGGATCAGGTCCCGCTCGGCGATGGTCTGGCCCACGACCTGGCCGGCATAGACCGCCTCGCCGGGGCGGACGAAGAAGGTGCCGCGCTGCTGCAGGTGGACCAGAGCGTAAGCGCTGACCGTGCCCGGCTCCAGCGAGACCAGCGAGCTGTATTCGTGGGTGTCGATGGCGCCGGCGAGGGGCTCGTACGCGTGGAAGAGGGTGTTGAAGGTGCCGGTGCCGCGGGTCACCGTCAGGTACGGCTGCCGGAATCCCAGGATGCCGCGCGTCGGCACCAGGTACTCGGCGTAGACCGTGCCGTCCTCGCCGTAGCTCATCGCCTGCAGCAGACCGCGCCGCTTGCCGACCAGCTCGCTGACCGGTCCCAGGTAATCGGCCAGCACCTCGATGAACAGCCGCTCGACCGGCTCCAGCAGGCCCTGGTCGCTCTGGCGCAGGATCACCTCGGGCTTGCTGACCGAGAACTCGTACCCCTCGCGACGCATGGTCTCGATCAGGATGGCCAGGTGCAGCTCGCCCCGTCCGGAGACGATGAACTCGCCGGCGGTCTCGGTGTCCTGTACCCGCAGGGCGACGTTACTCTCCAGCTCGTGGTCCAGCCGCTTGCGCAGTTGTCGGCTGGTGACGAACCGGCCTTCCCGGCCGGCGAAGGGGCTGTCGTTGACGCCGAAGGTCATCCGTACCATCGGGTCCTCGACCGTGATCGGCGGCAGCGGCCGTGGATCGAGCGGATCGGCCAGGGTGTCGCCGATCCCCACCTCGGGGATGCCGGAGACGGCCACGATGTTGCCGGCGTGCACGGCCTCCACCGCTTCGCGCTTGAGGTTGCGGAAGACGAAGACCTGACCCACGGTGGCCGGGATCATGCGGCCGTCCGCGGTCAGGTGCATGATCTGCTGGCCGCTGCGCAGGGAGCCGCTGGTCAAGCGGCCGATGGCGATCTTCCCCACGTAGCTGCTGTGGGCCACCGTGGTCACCAGCAGTTGGGTGGGGCCGTTGACGAACACCCGGGGCGCGGGGAGGTGGTCGATGATGGCGTCGAAGAGCGGATCGAGGTTCTCGGCCAGATCGTCCGGGGTCAGGCCGGCGCGGCCTTCCAGGGCGCGGGTATAGATGACCGGGAAGTCGGCCTGGGCTTCGCTGGCGCCGAGGTCGATGAACAGGTCGAAGGTGCTGTCGACCACGGCGTCGGGTCGGGAGGCCGGCCGGTCGACCTTGTTGACCACGACGACGACCTTGTGCCCGCGCTCCAGGGCCTGGCGCAGGACGAAGCGGGTCTGTGGCATCGGGCCCTCGACCGCGTCGACCAGCAGCACCACGCCGTCGACCATGTTCATGATCCGCTCGACCTCGCCGCCGAAGTCGGCGTGCCCGGGGGTGTCGACGATGTTGATCGTGGTGGCGCCGTAGCGGATCCCGGTGTTCTTGGCAAAGATGGTGATCCCGCGCTCCCGCTCCAGGTCGTTGGAGTCGAACACCCGTTCGACGAGCTGCTGGTTGCTGCGGAAGACGTGGGTCTGCCGCAGCATGCCGTCGACCAGGGTGGTCTTGCCGTGGTCGACGTGGGCGATGATGGCCACGTTGCGGATCGCCGGGGCCGGCGCCGGTACCTGGGTGCCGGGAACTTCGTCGGCGATGGTAACCAGTCCCTCGGGGCGGATCTCGGGCATGGACTCTCCACTGCGAGTAAGGAAAGCGGATCAGGGGGTCGCCAGCGACCGCTGGCACACGCGAGGTACGCCGGGTGGGACGCGGTGAAGGCAGGAATTGACCTATTACAAAGGGGGGTTTGCCGCCGATTGTCAAGGCCCGCAGCGATCTGGACCGCCGCTGGCCGGGCTGGATCGGTCGGCGAATGCCAAGGTATTTCCGCGAAGCGACACCCGCAGCCCGACGAAAAAGGTCATTCGGGCTGCGGCTTCCTGAGCGATCGCGGTGGAGTAGTCCGCCCCCTGAGGACGGTCAGCGGGTCAGCACCAGCCTGGCGCCTAGGGTGGCGCCGCGGTCGGTGATCGGGAAGTCGTACCGGGTCGCCGAACGGGTGCTCTGGGCGCTGCTGTTGAACCCGCCGCCGCGGACGAAGCGGTACGCGGTGGTCGCCGGGCCGACGGGATCGGTCCGGGGCTCGCTCGGGTACTTGGGATCGCCCCCGTCCTGGCACCACTCGGCCACGTTCCCGTGCATGTCGTACAGCCCCCAGGGATTCGGCTCGCGGGTGCCGACCTTGTGCGGGTAGGCCTTCGACACCTTCTGGGTGTTCCCGTCGTACCAGCCGTAGTCGTAGAGTTGGCTGGCCCCGCTGCCATGCGACCAGGCCGTGGTGGTTCCGGCCCGGCAGGCGTATTCCCACTCGGCTTCGGTGGGGAGCCGCCAGATCTTTTCGCCGGCTTCCTGGCTCAACCGCTGCAGCAGCAGTTGGACGTCGGTCCACGAGATGTGCGTCGCCGGATGGGACGGCTCCGCCACCACGTAGTCCTGGCCCGACCAGGGCTGGGTCCCCATGACCGCCTGCCACTGGGCCTGGGTCAGCTCGTACTTGGCCAGCCAGAAGCCCTGCGTCAACCGTACCTCGTGCTGCGGCCCTTCGTCCTGGAAGCGGCCGTACTCGGACTCGGGCGAGCCCATGGTAAAGGTCCCCGGCTCGATCCACACGAACTCCATCTCGGCGCCGCCGGGGAGCTTCACCGTCTTCTCCTTGTTGCCGCATCCCACCAGGGCCGTGACGACCAAGAGCGATAGGGTCAGGGCGGACGGCGCGACCAGGCGCGTGCAGAGGCGGGCCACGAGGGTCATGAGGATCTCCCGGTTCATGGTCAAGGCGATCGGCCGCGCGCAACAATGACCGCGGTCAGACAAGACCACAATGTACGCCCGCCCGTGGACGAGCGGCAATCCTGATGGTTCGAGCCTGGCCGGTCGGGAGAGGGGGTGAGGAACCTTACGCGAGCCCGGGCCCCGGGGATGAGTCCCGGAGCCCGGCGGAGCAGGGACGACTCAGCTCAGCACCTTGGCGACCGAGACCAGCTCGGTGGCGAAGGCCGCGACGAACAGGGCGTTGAAGCTGAGCAGGGCGACGGCGATGCGGGCGACGCGGTTCATGACAGACCTCCTGACTGGAGTGGATGGGGACAGGGGATGGATCGGGCTTTCGGGCCGGCCAGCAGACCTGCTGATCGGCCGGTTGCTCGGATTGCTCAGGTCGCTCAAGCGCTGGTACTGCAGCCGGCGGCAGAGCTCGTACCGCTGACCGCTGGCGAACCGTCCGGTGAGGACGGCCTGGACGCTGCTGGAGCGGCGGCTGGTCTGGGCGTTGGCTCTGAGGTTCACTGGGGCCTCCTCGGTGGTGGGCGTCGGCTTCTGCGCTTCAGGTTGCAAGGGCCGTGCCACGCTGGATTACCGCCGCGAGAAGTGCGATAAGTGCTTGATGGACCAAGCGTTGATCGAACGATTCGCCCCTTGGTGTCACTGGCAGGGAAAGTGACAACCTACTGGACAGTAAGGATCTATTTTGTTGCTTAGTTCGTTGTATCATATCGGGTTGGGATCGGTGACGCGGGAGTTGACGGCGCGGGGAGAGGTGATTCCTTGGTATATCCGGCCGAGGGACTGAACCGCGCGGGCAGGCTGGTTGCGGTGCCGGTTTCCTGCTCCGAGCTTACCGAGCGGTAGCTCGCTCGCACCGCTGCTCCTGCAGGAGGTGACCATGACTTCGTCCGCCCCGCCCCGAGATCCTGCTCCGAGCGCGGCCACCAGACAGCCGTTCCAGGTGGACCCGCCGTCGTACCTCTCCCGCCACGAGATCGTGTACCGCTCTCCGGCCGTTGACGGATACGAGGGATTCCCCCTGGGGAACGGGGATCTGGGCGGGATGGTCTGGTGCACCCCCACGGGATTGCGCCTGCACCTGGGCAAGTCCGACCTGTGGGACGAGCAGAACGCGGAGACCCCCTGCCGCACCCTGCGCTCGGCGGCCCGGGTGGAGCTGGACCTGGGCGCGCCCTGCTTCGAGTGGCTCTACCTGACCGAGTTCGAGGGCCGCCTCTCCCTGCATCGCGGCGAGGCGACCTTCCGCGCGGCCACCCCGTTCCTCGAAGCAGCGATCGAGACCTGGGTCGACGCCCGACGCAACCTCTGGGTCACCCACTGCCGGACCGTCGGCCGGGGTGAGCTGGCCGACGGGGCCCTCGCCCGGATCGCGCTGGAGCGCTGGGGAAGCCGGGCCTTCCCAGGGTGGTACGCCGGATTCAGCCGGGACCCTGGCCTGGGGCTGGGGCAGGCCCGGGTGCGACCGGAGCACGGCGACCTGGTGCTGGAGGAGGCGTTCGGCGGACTGCGCTTCGCCGTGGTCTGCCGGGTGCTGGCCTCAGGCGCGTCAGCCACGAGGATCAGCAAGCACCGGGGGGAGATCGCGATCCCGGGGCAGCGCGAGCAGGACCTGACCGTGCTGGTGGCGGTCGTCACCTCGGACGAGGCGGACGAGCCGGCAATCGCGGCCCGCGCGCTGGTGGACGAGGTCGCCGCTGATCCGACGATGGCGCTGACAGGGCACCGGGCCTGGTGGGCCGGGTTCTGGGAACGGTCCTTCGTCCACCTGCCGGACGATTACTTGGAGAACCTCTACTACTTCAAGCGATACCTGATGGCCAGCGGCTCGCGCGGCCGTTTCCCCGTGCTTTTCAACGGCGGTCTGTGGCTGTGGCACGGCGACGTGCGCAACTGGGTGGCGCCCCATCACTGGAACATGCAGCAGGCGTACTGGGGGTTGTGCCCTCAGGGCGACGCCGAGCTGCTGCGGCCGTACCTCGACGCGTACTGGCGGTTGAACCCGGCCGCCTCGGCCTTTGCCCGTGAGCGCGGCGCCGAGGATGCCTTGCTCTGGAGCGAGGCCCACGACTACGGCGGCACCATGCCGTACCAGAACCGCCCGGACATGCTCAACAACCACACCCCGGCGAGCCAGATCGCGGGGTTCTTCTGGGAGTACTACCGGTACACCGGCGACCGGAGCTTCCTGGCCGAACGGGCTTACCCGTTCATGCGGCGGGCCGCGGCCTTCTATGCGCAGAGGCTCCAGTGGGACGAGGCGCGGCAGGAGTACTTCTTCTTCCCCTCGCAGTCCTACGAGTGTCCGGAGACCAACCAGTTGCGCAATCCGGTCACCGACCGGGTGATGCTCGAGGCGTTGTTACACGCCTGCCTCGAGGCCAGTCGGTTGCTGGGGATCGAGGATGAGGAGCAGACCGGCTGGCAACATATCCTCGACCACCTGTGGCCGCTCGAGACCGCCGAGTACCCCGGGATCGGTCGGGTGCTGGTCGAGGCCTACACCCCGGAGGGCGAGATCTGGTGGCGCCACGGCGATGCCGGCCTGGACTACCACTTCAGTCCGCAGTCCGCCGCGGTCTTCCCCGCCGGGCTGATCGGCCTGACCGACCAGGGCTCCAAGGTCTACGAGGCGGTGCGCTGTTTCGTCGAGCATCACCCGCCGGAGAAGAACTCGATTACCCCAGACCCGATCGTGGCCGCGCGGCTGGGCCTGGGGAGCCAGGCCCTCTGGCTGCTGCACAACAGCATCCGGCGGCTGCAGCATTTCCCCCAGGGGTTGTTCTACAACCTCGACCACTGGCACACCCTGTCGCGGTACGTCGAGCAGTTGGCCGATCCCGCGCTGACGGCCCAGCGCGACTACGTGTACGACCGCCGCTGCACCTACGAGGGAACCGGCGCGCCGGCCCTGCCCTTTGTCCAGTGTGGTCTGGAGCCGCTGGGGATCCTCGGAGCCGCGGTCAACGAGATGCTCCTGCAGAGCCATGACGGGGTCATCCGCCTGTTCCCGGCCGTACCGCCGGACTGGGAGTGCGCCTGTTCGCTGTGGGCGGTCGGCGGGTTCCGGGTCTCGTGTCGGAAGACCGGGGACGGCGTCGCGGCGCCGGTCGAGATCCGGAGCAGCCAGGGCGGGACCTGCCGGATGGCCAATCCCTGGCCCGGACAGAGGGTGACCGTGGCTGCTCAGGAGGGCAGCGCCGGTGAGGTCCGCGAGGTCGAGGGCGAGGTGCTGACCGTCGAGGCCGTGGCCGGAGGGCGGTACCTGCTGGCGCCGCAAGGAACCAAGCCGGCAGGGGTGCCGCTCTACACCGGTGACCCCAACCCCGGACCCAAGCGGTTCCACGAGGCCGTGCTGGGTCGGCCGCGGGACTTCTGAGGTCAAGCCTGCCGGCGCGCGGAATGGCAGGCAAATCCTAATTTGCCGGTTGACCGCTACTCGGTAACGCCGGACCTTACCCCTACACAATCAGTATCCTGCTTGCACAGGAGCAGGGCCGCGGGACTGCCAGCCGCACCGCCGGCGGTGGTCTCGCGTCAACCGGATTACCTGACGGCAGAGAAGGGAATGAGATGCCGAACGACGAGGCCAGCGACGATCGGGAGAGACAGCCGGTGTTCGGCGAGGGGGCCCGGGGGAGGAGTATCATCGCACCCCGCCGCTCGGGACGCCGGTGGCTCGGCCTGGGCGCCCTGGTGCTGTTCTTCGTAGTCCCGGCCGTGGTCGAGTTCTACACCGACTGGCTGTGGTTCGGCGAGACCGGGTACCAGCAGGTCTTCGTGCGCGAGCTGACCACGCGGCTGTGGCTGGGGACGCTGGTGGCCGTGGCCGCCTTTGCCTTCCTGTTCGTCAACCTGCACCACGCCATCCGGGGGATCCGGGTGCCGTTCATCATGGTCCCCAGCGGTCGCGACGACACTCCCCCCTTTGCCGTCCGCATCGGTCAACTGCGGGGCCTGGCGGCCGGGGCCGCGGGCGTGGTCGCGGTCTTCATGGGGTTCGCTGCCTCGGCCCAGTGGCAGACCTGGTTGAGCTACCGCCAGGCCATCCCCTTCGGCGAGGTTGACCCGATCCTGGGTCGCGACATCGCCTTCTACGTCTTCGCCCTTCCCTGGCTGGACTTCGCTCGCGGGCTGCTCCTCACCCTGGTTCTGGCCGCCTTGGTCAGCGTCGCCGCGGTCTACGTGCTGGCCGGTCTGCTCCGGCTCGGCCTGGGCCGGGTTCCGGGGGGCGTCGCCGGCAGCCAGGTCCGGCCCCACCTCTGCCTGCTGGTGTCGGCGCTTTTCCTGGTATTGGCCTTCGGGGCCTGGCTGAACCTGCCGCGGCTGCTGGTCTCCCCGGCCGGGATCGTCCACGGTGTCTCCTACGTCGGCGCCCACGCCCGGATCCCGGCCCTCTGGCTCCTGCTGGCCGTGTCCCTGGCCGGCGCCGGACTGGCGGCGCTGCAGGCCTGGTGGCGCCGTTTATGGCCGATCCTGACCGCCGCCGGGCTGTACCTCGCCGTCTGGCTGGGCGGCACCCTATACGCCGCGGTGGTGCAGCGCCTGGTGGTGGCGCCCAACGAGCAGACCATGGAGGCGCCGTTCATCACCCACAACATCGCCGCCACCCGCCGTGCCTTCGGCCTGGAGCGGATCGAGGAGCGGACCCTGTCCGGCGACGCGGCCCTCACCCGCGAGGACATCGACCGAAACGGGGAGACCCTGCGCAACGTGCGGCTGTGGGACCACCAGCCGCTGCTGGACACCTTCGGCCAGATCCAGGAGATCCGCACCTACTACGACTTCGTCTCGGTCGACAACGACCGCTACACCCTCGGCGGCGAGGTGCGGCAGGTCATGCTCTCGGCCCGCGAGCTCAACTCGCAGAGCCTGCCCAACCGCACCTGGATCAACGAGCGGCTGACCTTCACCCACGGCCACGGCCTGGCCCTGGGTCCGGTCAACCAGGTCACCCAGGAGGGACTGCCGGTCCTGTTCGTCAAGAACCTCCCTCCCGAGTCCTCGGTCGACCTCGAGGTGACCGAGCCCAGCCTGTACTTCAGCGAGCTGTCCAGCTCCTACGTCATCGTCAAGACCAAAGCGCAGGAGTTCCACTACCCCAAGGGGGACGACAACGTCTACGCGACCTATACCGGTACCGGCGGCCTGCCGGTCAACGGCCTCTGGCGCCGCCTGCTGTTCGCCATCCGGTTCCGCTCCTTCGACATCCTGGTCAGCCCCAACATCACGGCCGAGAGCCGGGTGATGTTCCGCCGTCAGATCGCCGAGCGGGTGGCCACCATCGCCCCGTTCCTCACCTACGACGAAGACCCTTATCTGGTCGTCTCCGAGGGGCGGCTGTTCTGGATCCAGGACGCGTACACCGTCAGCAGTCACTACCCCTACTCCACCCCGGCGGCCCGACGGGTCAACTACATCCGCAACTCGGTCAAGGTGGTGGTCGACGCCTACAATGGCACGGTCGGGTTCTACCTGGCCGACCCGCACGACCCGGTGGCCGCGACCCTGGGCCGGATCTTCCCCGGCCTTTTCCGGCCCCTGGCCGACCTGTCCCCTGACCTCCGGCAGCACCTGCGCTACCCCGAGGACATGTTCGCCCTCCAGGCCGGGGTCTACCTGACCTACCACATGACCAACCCGGCGGTCTTCTACAACAAGGAGGACCAGTGGGAGGTGCCGGCCCTGGACAACGCCGGGCGTGCCCGGCAGATGCAGCCGTTCTACACCATCATGAAGCTGCCCGGAGAGACGGCCGCGGAGTTCATCCAGATCCTGCCGTTCACGCCCCGGGGCAAGGACAACCTGGCGGCCTGGATGGTGGCCCGCAGCGACGGGGAGCAGTACGGCAAGCTGCTGGTCTTCGCCTTCCCCAAGCAGAAGGTCGTCTTCGGCCCGCGGCAGGTGGTGGCCCGCATCAGCCAGGACCAGGTGATCTCGCCGCAGATCACCCTGTGGAATCAGCAGGGATCCGAGGTCATCCAGGGCACCCTGCTGGTGATTCCCGTCGAGGAGTCGCTCCTCTACATCCGGCCGCTCTACCTGCGGGCGGCCGGCGGCCGCATTCCGGAGCTCAAGCGGGTGATCGTCGCCTACCAGAACACCATCGTCATGGAGGAGACCCTCGAGGCGGCCCTGGGCCGCATCTTCGGCGCGACTTCGGGCGAGACGGCCCCGTCGCCAGCCCCCGGCGACCAGCCGACCGCACCCCGACTCGACGGCACCTTGACCGAGCTGCTGGCCCGGGTGAAAGGGCATTACCAGCGGGCCATCGACGCCCAGCGCCAGGGGGACTGGAGCCGGTACGGCGAGGAGCTGCGGAGCCTGGGCGCCGTGCTTGAGCAGGTTTCGCCTGGGCCGTGATAAGACCGGTGATTTGACCGGCTGATACGAGGCAGTCTGTCGAGGAAGCGCGAAAGGATCACGAGGACTGACGGGTGGTTCCTGATGCGCCGGGCGGTGGCGTCATGCCGACCGCCCGGCGTTGCATGGGTGCCACCCGTTACTTGGCAAACAGAGAAAGGGCCTGTACCGGTCAGTCAGCGGCCATTCGGCATCCTGCTACTTGGTCAGCACTAGCCGTGTAGCGGAGATGTGCTCCTGAGCCCGAAGGAGGACGATATACACGCCGCTGGCAACGCGGACGCCATTCTTGTCTCGCCCGTTCCACGTAACGGTGTGTGAACCTGCCTCAATGTAGCCCGCTGCCAGGGACACGATCTCCTGACCCAAGGTGTTCACCACGGCTATCTCTACGTCGCTGGGCGCCGCCAGGTCGAAGGGGATGACGACGCCGGCGTTGGATGGGACGGGGAACGGTGTCCCGAGCGCTGTGGTCAGCGCCGTGCCTGGTCCCGCCCCGATATTGAGGGCTCCGGCCAGCTTCGCCTGGTAGGGTTTCCACAGGGCAACGTTCCTGAGCACCCAGGTGTCGTACCCGGTTGTTCGCGTTTGGTTTTGTTCATTCCGGAACTCGATCGTGTTCTGGCCCGCAACCATTGATGTGTAAGGGATCTTTCCGAACCAGCTGGTCGCGGCACTGCTCGCCCGCAGGTTCCACAAGGCACCATTATTGAGTCTGACGGTCACCTCGGACTCTGTGACTTCAGCGATCTCCCACGACAGAACCATGTCGGTTGTTCCGCGCTGGAACGCGAAGGTCACCCCTTGGGGATTACTGGTCACGGTTGGCGGGCTGTACCCGAACGGTCCGTCGTTCGGAATGGGGAGGAATCCGCTCTCGACATCAAGGTGGCGCTGGCCACTCTCGCCTTGTGCCGTCACGACCTTGACCTCGCAGGAGGTTGCGCCTGTAGGGATCTTCACCACGATTGAGCTCGTCGACCAGCGCACATAATCCGCGGCGCTTGGCCGCAACGCCCCGAACCACACGACTCCGCTCGTGCCCCTACCTGTACCGAAGTTGCCGCCGGTCAAGGTGATCTGGTCGCCTGGTCGACCGCGCAGAGGCGCCATCGATTGCACATACGGACTCGTGACCGTGAGCGGCAAGGCATTGCTGGTACCGGACGAAGTCACGACGGTCACACTGCCCGAAAAGGCATTGGCCGGAACTACAGCGGTTACCTCTGTGTTACCCCAACGACGAACGCTGGCGAAGTCCCAGGAGCCTAGCTTGACCCGGCTCGAGCCCTGCGTGGCCCCGAAATTCATACCGCGCACCGTTACCGCTTGCCTCGATCGTGCCGTGGTTGGCGAGATGGACGTGATGTATGGGGACAGCACGGTCACCAGCATCCCATTGCTTTCCCCATTCGCTGCAATGACTCTGATGTTGCCTGTCCGGGATTCTCTCGGTACGTGAACCCTGATGCGGGTGTCCCCCCACGCTTCATACTTGTCTGCGGACGGCTCAACGCCCTCGTAGAATACGACCTTCCCTATGCCACGAGTGGTACCGAATCCTGAGCCGTCAATGGTCACCACATCGTCGTAGCGAGCCGTTCCCGGAGTGATCCTGGTCACCCTGGGTACCGCCGCTGGCGTCAGTGTCGGTAGCGCCAGTTTTCCAGCCCCGAACACGTTGTCCTTGCCAGGTGTTCCCAGGTCGACGGCAGACCGCGTTAGCACGTCGATGACTTGCTGTGCCGTGTATGAGGGGTTCGCGGACTTCACCAAGGCCGCAGCCCCGGCGACGTGAGGCGCAGCCGCGGAGGTGCCGGCAAAGCTGAGTCGACCGTAGCTCGCGGTAGCCACT
>JBAZUN010000019.1:15965-28642 GCA_041661365.1 Candidatus Latescibacterota bacterium | reverse complement strand
TATCGCGATTCCTATGGTCGCAGGGTCAGCTCGATGAGCGGCGGCTCGCGCGGAGGCCACGACTCGGGCGGCGGGACCTCTCCGGCAAAGGAGGCCGGCAGCATCCCCAGCCGCGGGCTCCGACGGCCCCAGCGCCGGCCGACCTCCTCCAGCGAGCGGGGGACGGCCCCGGGGGTGAAGACCAACTGCTCGATCCCGTACCGCCGGACCAGCTCCTCCAGCTCGGAGACCAGGCCGACCACCGGCCGCCCCGCCACCACGCCGCCCCGCTCCTCGGGCCGCTCGGCCACCAGTCCGATCAGCTCGTACGCCGGGGACGCCACCCGCTGAACGGCCTCGGCGAAGCGGACCGCGGCCACGTCGGTGCCGATCACCAGGGTGCGGCGGCGACCCAGCCGGTGGGACCGCACCAGGATCCCGGCGGCCAGGCGCCAACCGGCGATCAGGACCGTGTTGACGGCCCAGGCCGCCACCGCCGCCAGCCGTGAGAAATTGTAGGCCTTGAGGAAGAACACCGTGGTGACCACCCCGGCGAACCCGAGGGCCACGGCCAGCGCGGCCCATCCCGCCGAGTACCGCCGCCGGTCGTGGAGCCCCAGCAGGTAGAGCGCCGCCACCCAGATCCCGACCGGCACCAGGTGCACGGCCAGCCACTCGGCCTGGGTGTAGGGCGGCGGGGTCAGCCAGCGCGTGGGGTGGACCGTCAACCCCAGGCCGCCGGCGGTCTCCTCGATCGCGCGGATCACCGGGCGCAGGGCCGGGTGGTACCGCACCGCCAGGGCCACCTTGACCCCGGCCGTCACCAGCAGGGCATCGGCCACCGGCAGGGCCAGCCGGCGGGCCGCGGCCACGGCCAGGGAGAAAAGCCCGTGCACGGCGATCCCCAGGTGCAGGACCCATACCGGGAAGTAGCGGAAGCGCGCGCGCATGTGCTTGCGGACGAAGATCGACATGGCCGCGGTCTTGCGGTACTGCACCCGCAGCCGGACCGACCGGCCGCTCTCGCCGCGGAAGTGGATGATCTCGGTCCACGGCACGTAGTAGATCCGCCACCCGGCGGCGTGGATCCGCCAGCACCAGTCCACGTCCTCGCCGTACATGAAGTAGTCCTCGTCCAGCATCCCCACCTGGTCCATGGTGGCCTTGCGGACCATCATGCACGATCCCGACAGCACCTCGACCTCGGTCAGCGCCTCGGGGTCCAGGAAGGTCAGGTTGTACCGGCCGATGCGGGGGTGCCGCGGGAAGAGCCGGCTCAGCCCGGTGATCTTGCACAGGGCGGAGAACGGACCCGGAAAGGCGCGGCGGCTGTCGAGCTGCAGGGTACCGTCGGGATTGAGGATCCGACAGCCGGCGGCCCCGGCCTCGGGGTGGGCGTCCAGGAACCCCACCAGGGTCAGCAGGGTGTCGCGCCGGACGATGGTGTCGGTGTTGAGCAGCAGGACGTACCGGCCGGTCACCTGCCGCAGGGCCACGTTGTTCCCCGCGGCAAAGCCCAGGTTCCGGTCGTTGCGGATCAGCCTCACCCGCGGGAACCGCTCGGCCACCATCTCGGCGCTGCCGTCGCGGGAGGCGTTGTCGACGACGAAGACCTCCAGCTCCAGACCGTCCCCGGCGTCGAACACGGTCCGCAGGGCCTGCTCGGTCAGCTCGCGGGTGTTGTAGCTGAGCAGAACGACGCTCAGATCCATGGACGGCTCCGCCCCGCCGTAAGCGCGGTCAGGCCGGGGGCCGACGGGACCGCGACCGTCCCGTCCGACGCAGGCTGAAGAGCAGGATCTGCTTGGCGAACAGCAGGTGCTCACGCCAGTTGAGCTTGCTGCGGCTGAACTGGCGGTTGCGGAAGACGAAGGGGATCGACCGGTGACTGGCGTACCGGCCCTTGACCAGGATCTCCAGCAGGATCTTGTACCCGGTGGAGGTGAGCTGCAGGTCGGCGAGCACCTCGCGCCGGAGGAAGAAATACCCGGACAGGGGATCCTCCACCCCGGTCAGCAGACGGGCCGCGGCGACCCCGACGAGGGAGATGAGCTTGCGGTGCCAGGCCCACTGCTCGACCCGGCTGGTACTGCCGAACCGGCTGCCCAGGGTCAGGTCGTACTGGCGCAGCCCGCGGATCAGCTCGGGGAGGACGATCGGATCGTGGCTGAGATCGGCGTCGATGACCCCCAGATAGGGCCGACTGGAGCGCGCGAAGCCGGCCATCACCGCCGAGCCGAGGCCCAGCTTGCCGGCCCGGTGGACCACCTGCACCGGATAGCGGGAGACCAGGGCCTCGGCCGCCTCCCCGGTGCCGTCAGGGGAGTTGTCGTCGACCACGATCAGCTCGAGGTCGATGTCCGGCGCCCCGGCCAGGAGGCCGAAGATCTCGTCGGCCAGCGGGCCGATGTTCTCCCGCTCGTTGTAGGTCGGCGTGACCAGGGAGACCTGCAGGACGTCGTCGGCCATACCGTTCCTCTTTCACCCCCCCGCGGGGGGCCCGATCAGCCGGGCGCAGTCGCGGCGGAAAACCTCCTGACCGGCCATCCGCTCCAGCCCTTCGCGGAAACTGAGGAGACGCCGGCCCAGGAGACGCTCGACGGCCTCGGTGCACAGGCCCGAGCGCAAAGGCCGCGCCGCGGCCAGGCCGGCCGAGGCCGTGGGCACCGGGTCCACCAGCCCGGAGTCCCAGGCAAAGAAGCGGGCCAGCTCCACGGCCAGCTCGTACCGGGTCATGAAGGTGGCGCCGCCCAGGTGATAGAGCCCGCGGGCATCCAGCCCGCACAACCGGACCAGGGCCGAGGCCAGGTCGTGGACGTAGGTCGGGTTCCCCCACTGGTCGCTGAAGGCGGGAAGACGCCGGCCCTGGGAGAGGGCGTCCAGGACCCACTGGACGAAGTTCGGCCGGGCCCCGGGAAGGTACCCGTAGAGCCACAGGGTGCGGACCACCAGGCCTCGCTCCAACCCCTTCAGAACCAAGCCCTCGCTCTCCAGCTTGAGCTGACCGTAGTGCGACAGCGGAGCCGACGGATCGCCCTCGCGGTACGGACCGCCGCGACCGTCGAAGACGTAGTCGGTGGAGAGCTGAACCAGCCCCGCGCCGGTCCGACGGCAGGCCTCGACCAGATGCCCCACGGCCTCCAGGTTCACGGCCCGGGCCAGGTCCCGTTCGGTCTCGCACAGGTCGACCCCGGTCAGGGCCGCGGTGTGGATCACCCAGTCCGGTCGAACCCGGTCAAGCAGTCGCGCCACCTCGCCGCGGTCGGTCAGCTCGGCCGCCAGGCAAGGTACCCCGCCCACCGGTTCGACGGTCCGGTCGCTGCCGATCCGCTCGACCTCGGGGGCGTCCACCGCCATCAGGGCTCGGCCCAGGAACCCCTGGGCTCCGGTCACCAGCAGTTTCATGGAGGGGCGAGCGTCCGGCTCAGCACCGCGTGCCGCGGTTTCGACTCACCGCGCGCCGTAGAGCGGGCCGAGGTTGGCGCAGGCGCGGAAGTCGGCCCCCTCCGGGTCGGCGGTGCCGAAGGAGTTCCAGGCGCTCGGCCGGTAGACCCGCTCCTCTTCGACGTTGTGCATGAAGACCGGGATGCGAAGCATCGAAGCCAGGGAGATCAGGTCGGCCCCGACGTGGCCGTAACAGAGCGCCCCGTGATTGGCTCCCCAATGGTCCATCACCGCGTATGCGTCGCGGAAGGCGCCCCGACCGGTGAGTCGGGGGACGAACCAGGTCGTCGGCCAGGTGGGATCGGTCCGCTGGTCGAGCACCCGGTGGACCTCGGCGGGGAGCTCCACGACCTCGCCTTCGGCGAGCTGCAGCACCGGCCCGAGCCCCTGGACCAGGTTGATCCGGGACATGGTCACCGGCATCCCCCCCCGGCTGATGAAGTGGCTCGACCAGCCGCCGCCGCGGAAGTACTCGACGTTGGCCGCGTGCCAGGTGGTCGCCTGGAGGCAGCGGCTCACCTCCTCGCCGGTGATCTCCCAGTACGGCTTGATCGCCGGGCAGCCGTCGAGCTCCTGGCGGCCGGTGCCGTCCAGGGCCGCCGAGCCCGAGTTGATCAGGTGCAGGAAGCCGCCCGCGGCAGCTCCCTGGGGGGTGTATCCGGTCACCCGCTTGACCGCCTCCGGACTCCAGTAGGTGCGCACGTCGGCGAAGACCTGCGCGGTGCCGGTGAGGAGATGACCGAAGAGCATCGCCGCCCCGTTCAGGGCGTCGTTCTCCGTGGCCACGAGGTAGGGCTGGCGGAGACCGCTCCAGTCGAAGGAGGAGTTGAGGATCGCCTCCATGAAGTCGCCGTTGGGAAGATGGTCGGTCCACTGGCGCTGGCCCTGGAAGCCGGCCAGGACGGCGTTGTGACCCAGGGCTTCCTCGCCGTACCCCAGCTCGGCCAGCCGCGGATTCCCCACCATCAGGTCGCGGGCGATCAGCGCCATCTTCACCGATCGCTCCCAGTCGGAGTCCTTCTGGGCCCGGGGGCGCTGCTTCTCCGGTGGGTTGTGGTCCGCGCCCTCGGCGCAGTGGGCCTTCACCCAGGCCAGGGCTCGTGTGAATTCGGCCGGATCGAAGATCCCCTCCTCGAAGCGGCGAACGAACTCGACCATGTCCACCGATTCCACCCGCATCCCGAAGTAGCGCTCGAAGAAGCCCGGGTCGAGGATCGAGCCGGCGATCCCCATCGACACCCCGCCCATGGCCAGGTAGGACTTCCCCCGGAGGGAGGCCACGGCCAGGCCGGCGCGGGCGAACCGCAGCAGCTTCTCCTGCACGTCAGGGGGGATGGTGGTGTCGCCCGAGTCCTGCACGTCGCGGCCGTAGATCCCGAAGGCCGGCAGCCCCTTCTGGGTATGGCCGGCCAGGACCGCGGCCAGGTAGACCGCACCCGGCCGCTCGGTGCCGTTGAACCCCCAGACCGCCTTGGGGATGAAGGGGTCCATGTCCATGGTCTCGGCGCCGTAGCACCAGCACGGGGTGACGGTCAGCGAGAGACCCACCCCGGCCCGCGCGAACTTCTCCGCGGCCTGGGCCGCCTCGGCCGCGCCGCCGATGCAGGTGTCGGCGATGACGCATTCCACCGGCAGGCCGTTGGGATGCCGCATCTGCTGGCCGAGGAACCGGGCCACGGCACGGGCCATCTCCATGGTGAACCCCTCGAGCGATTCGCGCACGCCGCGCCGGCGGCCGTCGATGGTGGGCCGGATGCCGATTCTGGGGAGCTCGCCGATGAGCCGGTTGGTCGGGGGATTGGTGCGGATGCTCTTCGCGTCTGACACCTTGCTCGTCCTCCTCGTGCAGGTCGCGGCACACCCTTACCCGGGCGTCCGCCGACGGAGCGGAACAGCGGAAACGGTTCGTCGGTAACGGTATTGGAATCGGAAAGGGGTGTCAAGCAGGATCGGGCCGACCGGACGGGCGCGGGCGGGGGATGGCCAGCCGGTGAATGGGCGCCTCAGCCGGTGTGTCCTGTCTGTGGCGCCGTGGCCGGCGGCCCTATATTAGACGAGTCAATCCCGACCGACAAGCCCGACCGACAAGGCGGCCCGTCATGGAGAGCGTCCCGCGGGAGTCCGGGGCACCGGCCCTGCTGTCCATCATCATCCCGGTCTACAACGAGCGCCGGACCATCGAGGAGGTCCTGCGCAAGGTGAAGGCCGCTCCCGTCACCAAGCAGATCATCGTCGTCGACGACTGCTCCACCGACGGCTCGCGGGAATACCTGCAGCAGTTGCAGCAGGCGGACCCCGAGGTGGAGGTGCTCTTCCACACCCGCAACCAGGGGAAGGGAGGCGCGATCCGCACGGCGCTTCCGGCGGTTCGCGGCGAGTACGTCCTCATCCAGGACGCCGACCTCGAGTACGATCCGGTGGAATACCCCGGCCTGGTATCGCCGGTCCTTCAGGATCGCTCCGTGTCCGTGGTCTTCGGCTCGCGGTTCAAGGGCCGGATCGAGAACATGCACTGGGCCAACTGCCTCGCCAACCGGACCCTGACCGCCGCGACCAACCTCCTCTTCGGGGCCGGCATCACCGATCTGTGCACCGGGTACAAGCTCTACCGGTCGTCGCTGATCCAGGAGGTGCCGCTGGAGCAGGAAGGGTTCGACCTGGAGCACGAGCTGACCGCCAAGCTGCTGCGGCGCCACGTGCCGATCGTCGAGGTGCCGATCGGGTACCGCGGACGCGACGTCAAGTCCGGCAAGAAGGTGCGGTGGACCGACTTCTTCTCCAACCTCTACACCCTGCTCCGCTACCGCCTGCAGTAGCGTCGTCCCGGCCGCGACCTGGAGAAACCCGATGCCCCAGCCCACGTCCGTCCCCCCTCCGGAATCCCTGGAGTGGGTCGACTGCAACCTCTGCCACTGGCCGACCCACCGGTCCCGGTTCGCCCGCCGGGGGTTTTCCATCGTGGAATGCCCGAACTGCTCCCTGTGCTGGGTGAACCCGCGCCTGACTCCCGCGGCCGCTTCCCAGGTCTACGATGAAGGGTACTTCCAGGCCAGGAATCGGGCCCGGACGGCCAGCGATACCGGGGAAGCCGACTTCAAGTGGATCAACGCGCGGCAGCGTCTCGAGCGCCTCGAGCCCCATCGGGGCGAAGGCCGGATCCTGGACGTGGGGTGCGGGGAAGGCCTGTTCCTAAGGGCGGCTCAGGCCAACGGCTGGGAGGTCACCGGCGTCGAGCTGTCGCCGCAGGCCGCGGCCATGGCCCGGGAAGCCCTCCCGGACAGGATTCACCAGGGCACCCTGCGCCAGGCCGGCCTCCCCCCGGCGGCGTTCGACGTGGTGACGATGTTCGACGTGGTAGAGCACTTCCACGACCCGGTCACCGAGCTGGCCGAGGTGCATCGCCTCCTCAAGCCGGGTGGGGTGCTTTGTCTCCTCACGCCCGACTGCGGCAGCCTGCCGGCCCGGTTGATGGGTCGGTTCTGGTTCGAGGTCAAACCGCTGGAGCACCTCTACTACTATTCGCGGAGAACGGTCGGCCTCCTCCTGGAGCGCACCGGGTTCGTCCCGCTGGAGACGCGCAACGTGGGCAAGGTGCTGACCTTCGAGTACATCGCCCAGATCCTCGACAAGGAGCGCTCCCCGGCCGGCCCGGTGCTGCGCTGGTCCACCCGCTGGACCCCCCTCTATACCCGACCGATCCAATACGGCGCCGGGTTCGTGGCCGCGCTGGCGCAGAAGCGATGAGCAAGCTCCCGCCTCGGCGCCCGACCGCCGAGGATTCCGCTCCCTGGCTCAGGACCATGCTCCTGCCCCTCGCGCTGGGGGCCCTGCCCCTCCTGCTCCTGGGACAGCAGGCCGGCCTGAGCTGGCCCGGGTACCTCCTCTCCGTCTCCCTCTTCCTGCTGACGGCCGGCGGCGCGCTCCTCGCCCGACTGGGCCGCCTGCGGCCCGAAGCGGCTACCGGCTGGGGACTCCTGACCGCGGCCGGCGCCACCGGCGTCTACCTGATGGGGGTGAATCCCTGGGTGGGGATCATCGGCGACAACGTCGTCTACATCCGCGATGCCCTGCTCCTGATGCAGGGCGCGCCGATGGTCGACTCCCAGTACGGGATCGGGCTCAAGGGGATGCTCGCGGGGTCGCTCGCCCTCTTCGGCGACAGCGTGCCGGCGATGAAGGCGGTGGTGGCGATCTCGGGGGCCCTCCTGCCGCTGGGCACCTTCCTGGTCTGCCGGCGCTTCGTCGGGATGGAGCAGGCCCTGGTGGTGAGCGCCCTTTCGGGGGTGCTCCCCGTGGTCGTCGACTATGCCTCGGAGGTCATGGCCGACCTGCCCTACGCCGCCTTCTCCCTGCTCGCCCTCTGGATCGTCCTGCGGTACGCGGAGGCGCCGGCGCGGTCGTGGCGGTGGCTGCTCGCCGCGGCCAGCGGACTCGGCTGGGCGTACCACGTCAAGGCTCCCGCGCTGATCCTGCTCCTCGCCGCGGTCCTCTACCTGCTCCTGCACCGGCAGGCGGTCAAGGCCGGGCTCCTGGCCCTGGGCACGGCCTGCTGGGTCGTGCCGTGGATCCTCTACCTCCGCTCCGTGACCCCTGGCAGGGTCGGGTACTTCTCCAGCATGAGCACGGCGATCGGCCAGGGGCTGTACATGCCCGAGGGCGAGATCGGCGGCTTCTGGCACAACCTGGCCTACTACGTCCTGGTGAAGAACCCGCGGGATTACCTGGGTTTGCTCGGTGGCCTCTTCTCGCCCTTCGACCTGGCCTGGGTGGGAGTGCCCGTGCTGGCCTTGATCGCGGTGGGGTTCGCCTCGGGCCGGGAGGCCCCCGCACCTCGTCTCCTCGGCCTGGCCCGCAGCCTGGCGATCCACGACTGGTACGTGCTCGGGTACCTGGCCATGCTGTTCACCCTGCCGGGAGCGCCGCCGCGGTACCTGATCCCGGTGGCGCCCTTCCTCACCCTCTATCTGCTCCAGGGGGTCGAGGCGCTGGCCCGACGGGTGAAGCGGCCCGGCCTGGCTGGTTGGGCCAGCGGAGTCCTGGCCGCGCTCCTCTTCCTGGTGGCCTTCCGCGCCGACGCCGACCTCATCGCCTTCCGCCGGTCGCAGAACGGGTATCCAGGATATTGGGGCAACTACTACCAGGCGGCGCTCTGGATCCGGGAGAACACCCCTCCGGGGAGCTGGGTCGCGGCCCGCAAGCCGACCCTGGTATGGTTCTGGTCCCGACGCGAGAGCGACCTCTACCCGTGGACCCGCGACACCGAGAAAGGCTGGACCGAGCTCGAGTCGCGCTTCGACTACGTCCTGCTCGACAACCTGCCCTTCTTCGGCGAAACGCAGAAGTACCTGCTCCCGATCCTCAACGCCCACCGCGACCGGCTCGAGGTGGTGCACGTCACCCCGCCGCCGGAGAACTACGTTCTCAGGATTCGCAAGGACTGAGCAGGACCCTGCCGCACCCGTGGCAGCGTGAGGCTCGGAGGGCTCAGCGGGCTGCTAGTGCTCCGTTAAGGAGATGTCCCGGTATTCGGCCCCCGATCCATCCCGGCCTACTTCGTTCCGCTCGCTCAGCGCATCTCCCCTCGATGCGCCTCCGCTCGCGCGCCTTGTAGACCGGGCGGCTCGGAGCCCTCGGTACACAAGGTGATCTCCTTAACGGAGCACTAGGCCGGATCACCCGACGATCCATCGGGCGGCGGCCGCCAGGTCGGCGGCCACGTGGTCGACGCGGTCGAGCAGTTCCGGACCGGCCTCCTGCAAGGTGGCGGACCCGTACCCGGTGCGCACGAGGACCGTGCGGCACCCGGCGGCCCACCCGGCTTCGAGATCGGACCGGGTGTCCCCGACCATGTACGAGGCGGTCAGATCGATCCCGAGGTCGGCCGCGGCGCGGTGGAGCAGGCCGGGTGCGGGCTTGCGGCAGTCGCACCGGCACCGGAACGGCGGGTCCCCTTCGTCGGGATGGTGCGGGCAGTAATAGAGGGCGTCGAGCCGGGCCCCGGCCGCGGCCAGCCGGCGCTGCAGCTCAGCGTGGATCTCCTCGAGCGCGGGGACGGTCAGCAGCCCGCGGGCCACCGCCGACTGGTTGGTCACCACCACCAGGAGGAAACCGGCTTCACGCAGGCAGGCCAGGGCCGTTGCCGTGCCCGGCAGCAGCTCCAGGTCATCCACCCGGTGCAGGTGATCGACCTCGCGGTTCAGGGTGCCGTCGCGGTCGAGGAAGACCGCGGGGTGCCTTGCGGGATAGGGTCGAGGATCAGCGGCCATCAGGTTCGGTGATACAACTTATTTCTCGGACGCGAGAATGGCTCAGCGCTTGGGCCAGGTCTCGCGCCGCACGTTGAAGATCACCTTGCTGCCGTCGCGCTCGAGGGCAAACGGCATCTCCCGGTACCCGACGAGGGCCTGCCTGACCTCCTCCTGCCGCTCTGCCGGGCAGTAGAGGAGAAGGAACCCGCCGCCGCCGGCGCCGCAGATCTTGCCGCCCAGGGCTCCGGCCTGGCGGCCGGCCCCGTACATGGCGTCGATCTCGGGATCGCTGATGCGGCTGGCCAGCGACTTCTTGAGCTGCCAGGCCCGGTCGAGGAGATGACCGACCTCGTCCACCCGACCCTGGGCCAGATACTCCCGGGCCTCCAGGGCCTGGGCCTTCATGGTGCGGAGGACCGCCATCCGGTCGCCGATGGCCGCCCGCTGCTCGGTCAGGATCTCCTCGGATCGGCGGGTGCGCGCGGTGTAGAACAACAGAAGGTTGGCGTTGAGACGGCGCTTCACCGCGTCGGGAAGGTCAAGGGTCGCGCAATCGATGCTCCCGTCACCGCGGAAGGTGAACAGCCGCAGATTGCCGTAGGCCGTGATGTACTGATCCTGCTTGCCGATCGGCTTGCCCAGCACCTCGATCTCGATCCGGCAGGCCTCCTCAGCCAACTGCTCGGCCGGCCGCGGATTCCCCTGGTAGGCGTAGAGCGCGTTGAGCAGGCCGACGGTCAGGCTGCTCGACGAGCCCAGGCCCGAGCCCTCGGACGGGATATCGGCCAGGGTGGTGATCTCGACCCCGTCCAGCACCCCGGTGATCCGCATCGCCTCCCGCACCAGCTCGTGCTTCAGGTCGTCGATCCGCTCCACGATCTCCTTGCGGGAGTAGTTCACGTAGATCAGGTCGTCGAAGCGCTCCTTGACGATCACGTAGAGATATTTGTCGATCGCCGTGCTAAGCACGCACCCCTCTTCGACCGCGTAGAACCCGGCGAAGTCGGTGCCGCCCCCTGCCAGGCTGATTCGTAGCGGGGTCTGGGTGATGATCATCGCGCGTCTCCCCGTTCCTGATGCGACCCGCCGCCGTGGGCCGCGGCCACGACCTCGAGGGTGACCAGGTGGGCCTGGACCCGGATCTCCAGGTCCAGGGCCGTCGGCGACTCCGAGGTCAGCAGGTGGTCGGTGTGCGAAAAGAACATGGCCAGCGGGATCCCGGCACCGCGGCGCTCGACCTCGGCCTCGGCGTCCGGCGCCACCAGCCCGTCGGCCGCCGGCAGTCCTTCGATCTCCGGGGCGGTGTTCAGCGGACAGATCGCGCCGACGCGCCGGGTGACCAGGGGCCCCACCAGGGGGGCTCCCCGCCGCAGCTCGTAGAGGTAGTACCCCGGGCTCTCCCAGTCCTCGTGAAAGTCGAGGACAAAGGCGAAGCGCCGGCCGGCGACCAACCGCCGCAGCACCGCGACCTCGGGCACGTCGTCCCGGGCATAGGCCCAGTTCACGTCGACGCCGTTCCGGTTCTCCCGGGTGCCGGTCCGGTACCCGTGCGGATTGAGGCACGGCACCACGACCAGGCCCAGCCCGCGCCAGCGCCAGGCCTCCTCGGGGCGCAGACAGGCCAGGGCCGCCTCCACCCCGGCAGGCTCGTCCCCGTGGGTCCCGGCCAGCAGCAGGGCGGTCGGCGATCCGGGAGCGGCCGGGCAGGACAGGACGTGGATCGGCAGCTTGCCCGTTTGACCCGCCACCTCCAGGTGGATCCCGTCGCCGGCAAGCCGGGCCAGGCGTCGGTGGAACTGCAGGAGATCGGGCATGACCGGGAACCGTCCTCGGGATCGGGGGACCAACGCGGCCTACGCGCGAACCGCCTACAAGATACAGGCAGCCGCAAGGACGAGCGGGGCGCGCCTCAAGGCGATCGGCCGGATCGGCGTTGTCCTCACCAGGGCTCCACGGTCACGGTGCGCCGTTCCTTGGCCGAGCGGAAGGCCGCGTCTACGAGGGCCTGGACCCAGTACCCGGTCACCCCGTCGCAGACCGGCGCGCGGCCGGTCCGGGCCGCGACGCTGAAGTCGTCGATCATCGGCAGGTCGAAGTACGGGGCGGCCAGCGGGGTCACGCGGATCGTCTCGGCGCTGTAGGCCGTCTCCAGCCGGATCTCCTCGGAGTGGAACTCGAGGGAGTCGATGGTGATCCGGCCATCGGTCCCGTCGACGATCGCCTGGTCGCGCCTGGGGGGCGAGGTCAGGATGGTCGAGTGCATGCCGATCTTACCGTCGGCGAAGCGGACCAGGAGGAGGTCGGAATCGTCCACCGGCCAGGGGTGACGGACGGTCTCGACCAGCGCGCTCACCTCGGCCGGCGGCCCGCCGAGGTTGAGCAGCACCTCGATGCGGTGCACGGCCATCTCCATCATGGTCCCGCCGATCCCGGGCACGATCCGCCAGTTCCCGGCCTCGAATTCGGTCAGGCCGGAGTAGTGGGTCCGCACGCAGACCAGCCGGCCGATGGCGCCGGCCGCGATCAGCTCCTGCGCCTTGGTCACCTGGGGGAAGAGCCGGCGGCGATACGCCACCCCGAGCGCCACCCCCGCCTTGCGGCAGGCCTCGATCATCCGCCGGCATTCGGCCGCGTCCCGGGCCATCGGCTTCTCGCAGAGCACGTGCTTGCCGCGCTCGGCCGCGCGCAAGGTGAAGTCGCAGTGGGTGTCGGTGGCGGTCGAGATCACCACGGCCTCCACCCGGGGATCGGCCAGCAGCTCGTCGACCGATCCGTACGCGGCGCACCCGCCGAAGCGAGCGGCGAACTCCCGGGCCCGCTCCAGGTCGCGGCGGCAGACCGCCGTCAGCTCGGCCTGCTCCGAGGCGACCAGGCTGGGGGCGAAGGAGGCCGCGGCGATGCTGCCGCAGCCGACGATGCCGAAGCGCAGCTTGCTCATGTCCTCTCCTGGTTCATGCGGTTAACGGGGATGACCTTCATCTATCGAAAAAGCTCTCTGCCGAGAGG
>JBAZUN010000019.1:0-15955 GCA_041661365.1 Candidatus Latescibacterota bacterium | reverse complement strand
CTAGGCGCGCGAGCAACAGCGCATCGAGGGAAGATGCGCAGCGCGAGCGGAACGACGCCAGGGCCCGTCAGCACCGGCCGCAGCCCGAATGGGCTTTTTCAACGGGCTGCTAGACCGGATGCACCGCGGGCCACTCCAGCTCTACCCCCTGAGCCCGCAGCAGTCGTTGGAACTCCTCGGTCAGGACCCGGCTCTCGTGCACCTGTTGCGGGGTGCAGCCGCGCCCCAGGCAGAAGGCCGCCAGCGATCCGGCCGACTCGCCGACGTTCCACTCCACGGGGTGCAGGCGGAAGCACCCGTTGCTGACGTGGGTGGTCCCAAGGTTCTTCGCCGCCGGCAGCAGGTTCTCCACCCGCACCGGCACCAGGGCCCCCAGGGGTATCTGGAACGGCAGGGAGCTGACGTCGATGTAGTTGTCGCCGCCGGTGCTGGGGTGCAGGTCGATCCGGTAGCACCCCACGCCGATCGAATCGGCAAAGGGCTCGGCCCGGTCGCTGCCGCGGGCCAGGCGGCCGACGTGGTTCTCGGTCACCGTGAAGCGAGCGCACACCCGCCGCGATTCGCGGATGTACGGCGCCTTGGCCAGGCCGTCGGCGGTGCCGGTGACGTCGGGCCGCAGGTAGAGTCCCGGGTACCCGGCCCCGCCGTCGGCCCGGGGCGCCTCGGTCTGCAGCCAGTGGAACAGACTCAGGGAAAGCTGGCGGGACTCCTCCAGGCAGCGCTCGACCGCCGCCGGATCCGAACCGTACGGTACCCCCTCGAGGTAGTCGTTCTGCGGCCAGTTCACCAGGGTCACCTCGTGGGGCGCCGCGTCGCCGGCGAAGTGGTCCCGGCAGATCAGCCGGCGGTAGAGCCACAGGGCCCGGTGCGGCTCGGTCGGTGCCTCCTCGGGGAAGAGCACCCGGGTGATCGGCTCGAGGGTGATCGGATGGGTATAGGTCCAGTCCAGGAGCCTGCCGGGCCAGGCCGGGCGCAGAGCCGGCACATAGTCTCGCCAGCGTCGGTACTGGGCCGGAGGATCGGTGCGGTGATCCGCGCCCGGCTCGTACCCCATGGCAAAGCACCAGGTCAGCGACTGCAGGTTCCGCGGTTGGGCCTCGCCGGGAACGGCGTGCGGCTCCCCGGTCCGGGCCTGGGACTCGGCCCCGGAAAGGTGCTCCACCCCGGCCAGGAACAGCAGGTCGCCCAGCTCGGTGGCGTCGAGGAAGAGGTCGGCGGTCAGGGATTCACGGACGCCGGTCTCCAGGTTCAGGAGCTCGACCTCGCGGATCCGGTCCCCATCGGTGGAGGCAGCCACCGGCCGGCGCCGCAGCCGCACCTCGAGCCGGCCGCTGGCCATGGGCCAGGCCAGCATCTGCTCGAGGACCGCCAGGGCCACCCGGGGTTCGTGGCAAAGCCGGGAGACTCCCCCGCCGCCCGGGTTGAGCCAGGCCGTCGACCGGGCCGCCGCGGTGAGCGGGTAGTGGTCCCGGTAGTACCCGCGGACCAGGTCGCGGAACCGCCGGTACCGGGCCGTGCAGCCGAACTGCTCGATCCAGGGATGCTCGTCCGGAGGTACGGCCTGGGAGGTAAGCTGGCCACCGATCCAGTCGGTCTCCTCGGTGAGGATCACCCGATGCCCCAGTGCCGTGGCGGCCAGGGCCGCGGCCACGCCACCGGTACCGCCGCCGACGACCAGGATGCGGGGTGAGGCGCCGGCCACGGTCAGACCACCTCTCCGGGCAGCACCCTGACGCCGGCCTGGATCACCACCCCCTGCCCGCGCGATCGCCGCGCCACCATCATCATTCTCCTACTCCCCCGATATGCTCTATAAAAAAGAGCGGCTGTGACGGAGGAAGCCTCGAATCCTGAAGCTCCGTCACAGCCGCAGAAAACTCTCCGGCGGCATATCTACCTCCTCGTACTGAAACGTGAGCGGTTATTCCTCGCGCCCTGCCCGAGGTTCCCGGTCCGGTGAGCCCCAACCCCGAGGGAAATTACTTTCCTGGTCAGAAGGAGCACTGAACCTTGAGGAACTGGAGATCGACAGGCGTCCGGCACTGGAAACCGGCAACGACGCGACGGCGACGCTCCTCGAACACCTCCTTGTTAAATCGCTGGCTGGAATCTAATCAGGATCAGAACAGAAATCAACCGGGTTCTGAAGCCACGCGACGCGCGGCCGTCGGATCGCGGCGCCCGGGCCAGGAACGGTCAGGCCATCGCCGCCGGGGTCAGGGCCGGCATCGGCCGCGTCGCCAGCTCGCGGTCCAACAGGAAGAGCCCCTGGTTGTCGCCACCGATCCGCTTGAGCTGCTTGGCGATCTCGCTGGCGTTGGCCCCCACCTCGTTCGTCCGCAACTCCCGACCGTCTTAGCAGCAGACCTTCCCCTGGCGGATGCCGCACCACGGGCAGCCCTGCCGGTCGACGCACCGCCCATGGGCGACGAAGGCCGGCCACCCCCGGCTGCGGGTCATCGACTCGGCCCGGTCTCCCGCACCCGGCCAGGCAGGCATGGCTTCCTCCGACGGGTCCGGGGTGGGGGATCCGTTCATCGCCTCACCGGACCAGCAGCAGTTTCTGGCCGTCCCCCGTGCCGCCGGTCACCAGCCGGCAGAGGTAGACGCCGCTGGCTGCCGGTCGGCCGGCGTCGTCGAGGCCATTCCAGATGGTCTGGTGCGTCCCTGCCGCCAGTTCCGCGTCGACCAGACGGGCGACGGTCTGGCCGGCGGGGTTGTGCACCGTCACCTGCACCCGCCCGTCCGCCGGAATCGAGAAGCCGATGGCGGTCCGTGGATTGAACGGATTGGGGCAGGCCGGCAACAGACGGGCCCCGATGGGCAGCGCCTCCACGGCCCCGTCCCGTCGGACCACCTCCACGCCTTCGTTGAAGGCGGCCTCGACCAGGGTGAGGGGGGTTTCGCCCGACAGGCCGGGGGTCAACACCTCGAAGGTGAGTCTGAAGAGCTCCCCACCTTCAGCCAGGGCCCCGGCGCCGACGAAGGCGCAGCTCACCTCCCCGGGTCGCTCGACCGAGGTCTGCCAGTACGACCCGTTGAGCAGAGGCCGCGGCACGGCCTCCACGGCGCGCAGCGCCGTGGGATCGTAGGCCACTCGCATCCCCCCGGCGTAGAGCCCGCGGCCGTCGGTCACGGTCAGCGGCACGGCCACCTGCTCTCCGACCCGGGCCGGCACCCGGCCCAGGGCGACCTCGTAGGAGGGCAGCGGCTGAACCTCCTTGTGCAGGGTCAGCAGCTGGACGGGGAAGTCGTCGATCAGGCGGATCACGTACTGGAGAACGAGCACCGCGTCCATGGCCGAAATGGCGCCGTCGCCGTCGATGTCTCCGGGGATCTGACTCGTGGCGTATCCGAGGCGTAGGCGTTGACCGTCGCTGCCGGTGTACCACAAGCGGTAGGTGCCGCCGACCTGCACCGCAGCCGGGCCGCTCAGTCCCGCCGAGTTCCAGGTACCCTCGTTCCCTTCAGCCAGCACCGGATCTCCGGCCAGCTTCTCCCAAGTCACGCCGTTGGCGCTGGTGGCGTAACCGAGCCGCCGGAGTTCGCCGTCGAAGCCGGTGTACCACATGCGATAGCTCCGGCCGTCGTACAGGACGGCCGGATCACTGACCCCTTCGCGATCCCAGGCCTCCCCCTCGCCGAGGTCGACGACCGGGGCGGTCTGGACCTTCTGCCAGGTCACGCCATCCCTGCTGGTGGCGCGGCCGATCCGCAGGTGCCGGCCATCGTACCCCGCGTAGAACATGGTATACCCGCTGCCGGTGCTGAGGACGCAGGGGCCGCTGACGCCGGCACCGTCCCAGGCACCGGCGTCGCCCGGCGACAGGACCGCGGCCCCGTGCTTCTGCCAGGTCACGCCGTCGCCGCTGATGGCCAGGCCGATGCGCTGGAGGACGCCGTCGTATCCGGTGTACCACATCCGATACTGGATGCCGTCCCAGACCACGGTCGGATGGCTGATGAGCTCGGTGTCCCACGCCTGTCCGGTGCCGTCGGTGACCACCGGGTTGCCGGGATACCTTTCCCACAGCACGCCGTCGGTGCTGCGGGCGTAGCCGATCGCCCTTCCCGCCTCCCCCTCGCCGACGTACCACAGGTGATAGGTGCCGTCGCGATGAACGACCGCCGGATGCGAGGTGCCCCTGCCGTCCCAGGCCTCGACCGCCTCCGTGCCGAGGAACATGGCGGTCGGCAGTCGGAACCAGAGAACCTGACCCGCCGCGGCCCCGCACAGCACCAGGGTCATGCCGAGACCGACCAGAAGCTGTCTCATCGCCACACCTCTTCCCAATGATCAACGGCGTGATGACCGCGGCGCGACCGGATCGCGACCGCGGACCGGCGAGCGTTCGGTGTCCTCCTCCAGGCAGGTCGCTACGGTCCTACGGCGAGGCTCAGCGCAGTAGCACCAGCCGCCGCGTCTGCACCTCCGGCCCGGCCATGAGCCGGTAGACGTACACGCCGCTGCCCACCGCCTGCCCTGCCTCGTCGCGGCCGTCCCAGTGCGCGGCCCTGCCGGGCGCCGCGTACCGCCCCCGGGGCAACGATCCCAGGTTCAAGGCGCGCACCCGCTGTCCGGCCACGTCGTAGATCTCCAGCCGGACCGGTGCCTCGCGGTCGAGCTCGAAGGGGAGCCAGACCTCGGGATTGGCCGGATTAGGGTAGCTCTGGAGCAGGGCCGTGCCGGCGATGACCGCTCGGGTGGCGGCGGAATGCCGACCACTGGCGAGTTGAGCGCCGGTGCGGTAGCGGACGATCAGTTGGTAGGTGTAGGTCGTCTCCTCGTTCACCTCCCGATCGACGAACTCGGCCAGGGGTTGTCCAGGAAGCTGCGGCAACTCGCCGCGCACGGTCATCCCCGAATCGGCGCCGGCCGCGAACCCGTCCTGCCGGAGCACCGTGTACCCCTCGACCGTCTCGCTGGGATTGGGGCGCCAGCGCAGGACCATCTCCCGCTCGCCGGGGATCAGCTCCACCGCCGCCGGCGGCGTCAGGTCGAACCGCCGGGCCCGCACCTCCAGGGCCGCACTGGCCAGACCCAGGTCCCGGCCAAGGGCCAGCGAGGTCACCTGACGCATGTCCTGCCAGGCGGCTTCCCCCTCGTCGGACACGCCTCCGGCGGATACCCGCCGGCAGTGAAGCAGGACGTCGCCGGGCACTTGGCCGATCGACGCGGCCCAGGACAGCCAGACTTCGCTACCCGGGCTGTCGCTGAACGCCGTCAGACGCCAGGTGCGCTCCTCTCCGGGCTGGAGGACGGAAGCGTAGTCGGTGTTATACCGCGTCTCGCCTCCGCCCCACTCCGGATGATCGAACCAGCCGGCCACGGTCTGGCCGAGAGTCGGCGGCTCGGTCAGGTCGAACACGTCCCGATCCGGGCGGCCGTCTTCGCGGCATCCCAGCGTGGTGGTGACGTCGGACGACCCCGGCGCCAAGACCCCGATGGTCAGGTCGAACTCGCCATCACCCGGGGAGGGAGCGGCGGCCATGGCCACCGCCCTGGCGATCGGCGGTCGGAGCGACGGGGGGACCTGAGCCTCGGCGGTCTGGACTCCCGCGGGCGGGGGCAGGGTCAGCTCTAGTCCATCCCGTCGGGTCCGCAGCCAGTACCCTTCCCAAGGCCGCAGGCTGTCGCCGGCGGCGACCGCCTCGTACCGGTCGGAGCGCGGCGGGTCGCTCAGGTAGGCCTCCTCGCTGCTGACCACGGCCCACCGATAGAGCGTGCCCTCGACGCGGCCGTCGGCGACGGCGGCGGCGAACGAGGTCCCGTCGACCTGCAGGTCCGACACCGCCACCGGCACCAAGAAGGGGTTGCCGACGGCGTGCCAGCCGGCGCTCTCCAGCTCCAGGGTCACCGCATCGCGGTTGGTGCTGCCGCCGACGTCGACCTCCACGTCCTCCTCGACGCGGGTGAAGTAGCCGTGGCCCAGGACCAGGGCCACCTCGCCCAGGTCGAAGGGGTAGACCTTGTACCCGCCGATCGCCGTCTCGTACTGATAGAGCCGGAAGGGATCGAGATCGTCCCCGAGGTTGACGAACGGTTCAGCCCGCTGGGGGACGATCGGCACTGAGAAGAACCGCCATCCCGAGGTGCCGGCCGGCCAGGCGCTGGCCGCCAGGCTCGCCTTCTGCACATCGAGCCGGAAGTAGCGCGCCTGCTCGCCTTGATTGGTGTAGGTGTAGATCGCCACCGGGTCGATCAGCCCGGTCTCCGGGTTCACCCTCGCCTCGGTCGGATCGAGGGGGATGGCGTTGGTGACGTTGCCGAGGTCGTCGAACTCGACCAACCGGATGACCTGATAATCCCGCGTGGTCTTGGTCAGCACCAGCGAAGGCTGCCACGACAGGGTCACCCGCGAGCCGGAGGCGGCGTTCCGCACCACCGGGAACCAGTGGTGCGAGAGCCGTCCGTCGGCCGGACGGACGTCCCGCTCGTATTCGATCCCGTCCCGATCGAGGAGGCTCATCCGCAACTGCGAGGCGAGGCCGGGAACAGCGCGGGCGTCCTTCTCCTCCTCGCCGTCCATGGCCCCGTATTCCACGGCCGCGACCTGGTTCCCGTCAATGCCCTGGCCGTCGGTGACGCTGAGGACGATCGACCAGGTCGGCTCGAACGGCGCGTCGGTGGTGCGGAAGGTCCAGACCAGACCGTTGTCCAGCGGGTTGCCGGCCAGGTCGCGGACACCGCGGACGTCGACCTCGCCGTCGCCGTCAGAGTCGTCGTCGGTGCGGATCTCGGCGCGATAATAGCCGTTCGGCTGGAAGGGCACCACGGGAACGAAGACCGCTTTGCGCAGGGCTGGGCTGTAGGAGACGTACCCGGCCACCTTGGCGCCCTGGTCGAGCAGATCGGTCACCTGGAAGGCCCGGTCGTCGAAATCGCCGGCCCGCATGTCGTCGGTGAAGGTGACGCTGAGCTCGCCGCGGTAGATCCGCTCGCTGTCCCTTCCCTGGAAGTCGGGCACGGTGTTCAGCACCGACGGCTTGGCCTCGTCGACCAGGATCTGCACGACAGGCGGAGCCAGATCGGTGTTGGGGCTGGTGGCGCCGTCCGTGGCCACGGCGCGCAGGGCGTATTCGCCCACCCCCAGGGCTCTGATCTGATCCCCCGGCCAGGACATGGTGAATTCGCGAACCGCCGGTCGCTGGTCCAGCCGGTCGAACACGGTCACCGCCGGATTCTCGCTCCCGGCGTCCCACGCCATGCCGGAGAGGTTGCGCCACGGCTCCCAGACCCCGTCGGGCTGCTTGGCGCGGATCTGCATCTGGATGCGGGCTGCGTCCAGGTCCGAGGTGACCATCTGCACCGCAAAGGGGTGGTCGGTCGGAAACAGGACCGGACTGAGGCGCTGTCCCTCGTAGGGCGACACCACCGTGACCCGGGGCGCCTGCAGGTCGGCGAAGGTGGGGGCAAGGGTCAGGGAGCGGCTGATCTGCTGATCGCCGTCCTCCTCGACCATGATCTGGACCGAATACTGCTTCTCGTGGTTGTTTTCTTGATCCGACTTGGGAGGGGTGATCAGCACGTCGAGGACGGCCGAAGGCTTGTCTCCGTCGAGCCCGACCACGTACGGCGGCCAGTTGCCGTTGACCTCCACGTAGGCGTTGTCCGGATTGGCCACGGCCAGGGTCTGGATGACGAAGTCGAAGCGCAGCGCCTCCAGGTCGCGCATGCCGGTGTAGGTGACCTTGACCTTGTAGTCTGCCCCCTCGTGGTAGTCGAAGGCTCCCTCGGGCTCCTCCAGCAACTCGAGGGTGACGTCGACCCCCTTGTTGGTGCCTCCCTCCCAGGGGTCGGAGGTCACGCTGCCCGCGTCCTGGAAGAAGATCGGAGTCCCCCAGACGGGATCGGCGTAGACCCGCGTGGAAAGGTTGTCGCCGACGTCGTCGTCGTGCAGCACGAAGCCGACGCGTTGCGTGCTGCTCACGCCGCTCTCGTATTCGGCGCCGTAGCTGGTTTCACTGCCGATGGTGGTGGACGACCCGGTCTTATATTCGAAGGTCGCGCCGTTGCCCGCCCATTCCCAGCCGATCGAAACCTTGAACTCATTGCTGTATTCGGACTCGGAGCCGAGCGAGATCCCCGTGGAGAAACTGGTGCCGTGCGAGGCGGTCACCTCCCGGGTGTATTCGAAGATCGGCCCGGCGCTGAAGATCAAGGTTTCGACTCCTCCCTTGTCGAGCGGCCCGGTACTCTCGCTTTGGTGGAAGTCCTCCCAGCTCCGCGCTTCGGCCACGTAGCGCCGGTCCCAGACGTAGGCGAGGTTGCCGTTGAGCAGATCCTGCCAGGCCTTCCGGGCGTTGCCGAGCTTTCCCCGCTCGCCCTCCGCGGTCTCCGGATCGTCGATGGTCCGGCCCAGGTCATCGATCAGGTTCTCGACGTCCCTGACGGTGTAGACGTACTGGTTCGTCCGGTCCAGGATGTCGTAGGTCTCCACCTGCCGGGTGGTCAGCCGCCAGACGGGGGAGCCGGCCGGATCGGCGTTGGCGTTCTCCAGACCCAGGCGGTATTTCGTCTGCAACCCCAGGGTCCATCCTTCTCCATAATAGATGTCTCCCCGCCCCGGACCGAGCAGGTCCGACTGCTCGTCGCCCGAGGGGGTCTCCAGGTGCCGGGTCGGACTCACCTCGTACTGCACCACCCCCGCCGAAGTGCCCACCGGCTCGATGGCGGCCGTCTTGACGCCCAGCTTGACGATCTGGATGGCGTACCCGACCGGACCTGTGACGACGACGGCCGCGCCGGTCACTGCTTCCAAGGCGGCTGCCCAGATGAAGTGGCCCACGGTCGGGTCCGAGTCCTGATACCCCAGCAGGCCCTTGGTTCCCAGATTCCGCGCCGTGCTGGTGTCGGTGGGGCTCTTCTCGAACTCGAAATCGTCGATGCTCCGCTCGTCCCGCCACGGCGATGGGTAGACCGGGATGGTCTCGTCGTTGATCTTGATCTGCATCCCCGTGACCAACCCCTTGATGGTCATCGCGTCGTCGAGGTAGGCGTAGCTGCCGTCACCGGGTGGGTCGTGGAGGACCGTGTAGTTGACCACCGGGATGGCCACGACCCGCGCGGCCGTCCCCACCGGCACGTCGCCGAGCACGAAGACCGAATCGGTCACCGCGTCGCTCTCCTCGTAGCCATCCTTGGAGATCTTGAAGGTGATCCGCTTCGCCGCCGCCAGAGGAGGATCGTCCTGGGTGCGCTTGGGATAGCCGGCGGTGACCTGGTAGGCGATCGAATCGGCCACGGCCTGGTATTCGGCCTCCTCTGGGGGGTCTTCGGTCAACATGCTCACCTCGTCCTGCACCGTCAGGATGAAGTAGTCGACCGGATGGCCGTTGGCCGTGGCGCGCAGGAGATAGCTGTGCGTGCGCGGCTCGGGGGGATAGTAGTACATGTACCCCTCGGGATTGTCCTCGGCTTCCAGCCCGAACTGGGCGAGGAACTCGTCGCTGACGTCGAGGAGTCTCGGTCGGGCGTCGAAGGTCAGCACCAGCTTCACCGGCATGACCATCTCCACCCCGGCGTCGCCGCCCGTCAGATCGACCTCCTTCTCCTCCGGTTCGGCGCCGGGGATCCGCACCGTGTATACCCCGGGGTTCAGCCGCACCTCGAGCACGCCCTCGTCTTCGGTCGACACCTGCGCCTCGCTCACCTGGCCGTTGTCCCCGCTAACCGTGACCTTGATCGGGGCGCCGGCGTTGCTGAAATGGGCCGGGTACACGGTCACCGGATGATCGCCCGGGTCGCGGACCTGCACCGTCAGGGCGTAGGTGGTGTGATCGATGAAATCGACGTCGGTCCGCGCCCCCTCGATGCGCACCAGGCCAGTGCCCTCGTCGTACCCCGTGGTGGTCTCGTTGAGGCGGATGTCCCGGCCCTCCTTCTTCGCCAGGAGCAGGTACTGCCCGGCGAACAGGGGGACGCTGTAGTTGGTCCCGGTCGCGGTGAGGGCCTTGGTGCTGGGCAGCCCCTCGATGGCGCTGGTGGAGCCCACCGGCTGGGCGGTGACCGTGACGCCGGACTCGTAGACCTCCTGTCCGTTCTTCAGCACGCTGTAGGCGATCCGACCGCCGACCGGGAAGACGCTCAGGTCGACGAAGTCGACGGCCTGTTGCTGCGGCCCGTTGAGCGTCAACTCGACGGGCCGCACGGTCTGCTCGAACTCGTGGGCCTGGTCGCCTTCGCCCTTGGCCGCGCGCACGCGGTAGGTGCCCAGCGGTAGGTGACCGAACTCGAAGCGGCCGTTGGCGTCCGAGTGCACCCAGAGCTCTCCGCCGGCGGTGGTGTGCAGGCTGGTGTCGGCCGCCGCGGCCCGGACCAGGGCCTCGCGCTCGACGTGGGCCGAGCTCAGGTACAGACGCACCTCGCGCACCGGGGTGCGCAGGTCGGCGGCGCGGACGGCGCCGGCGATCCGCCCCTCGACCACGGTCACCTCGGCGCTCCCCGGGCCGCTCCACTTGCCGGATTCGGCGCGGACCCTCAAGCTGGCCTGGTGCTTGCCCGGCGCCGGGTAGGCGTGCGCCGGATTCCACACCCCGCGCGTGACCGCGGGACGCCCGTCCTCCGCCCAGGCCTCCGGAGAGGTGCCGACCAATCCGCCGGGATGCTGGCCGGTGGCGTCCACGGCGGTGCTGTCGCGGTCCTGCTCGAACCGCCAGTAAAGCACCAGGCCGTCCTCGGTGCCGGCGAGGTTCCCCTGCAGGTCGCCGAGGATCTCCTCGGCCGTCCGCGCCGTGCGCCAGAGCGCCACGTCGTCCACCAGGCCGGCGAAGGCCTGGCGCTCCTCGAACCCGCCGTTGACCGCGTCCTGGTCCTGGCCGACGACCAGGTAGCCGTTGGCTGCCAGGGCATCGCCTAGGGCGACGGTATCCCGGAAGGTCTCGGCCCCGTCGACGAACAACCTGAGGATCCCGTCGGTCCTGGCCCAGGTCATTGCCAGATGGTGCCAGTATCCGTCGTTGATGGCCAGCCGGGGGGTCGAGCTTTGCACTCCGGCCACGCGCAGGTCTAGATTGCGATGGTTGTAGATGCCCAGCTCGTCGGCACTGCCGCCGGAGGCGGCATAGGAGATGAGGGTTCCATCCCTGGTGTCATCGGTGGTTTTCGCCCACAGCTCCAGGGTGACGGCGCCGCTCGGGAAGTCGGCGAACGGCCCGGCCACCACGCGGTCATCCTGGCCGTCCAGGGACAGCCCCCGGTTGCCGGCGTCCGGGAAGTACCAGAGCCACTCCTTGATCTTCCCCACGTCGCTGGCTTCCACGAAGTCCGGGTGGTTCCCCTCGAACTGGATCGGGGAGTGGTCGCCCCCGGCGATGCCGCCGCGATACGGGCCGCCGGGCATGGCGGTCGGACGGCCGGCCTCGACGATGACCTTGGCGTTCTCGGTGTCCTCCAGGATCAACCCAGAGGGGGTGGTGACGCGGACGGTGAGGCCGGCGTAGTGCGTGCCTTCGGTGGTCCAGGTGTATTCGGCCTCGCCTTGGGCGTTGGTCTGAATCGGCGTGCCGGCGGCCCAGGTCATCTGACGCACGCGATGGTAGTTGTGAAGACCGCCGGTGCGAGCACCCACGCCACAGTAGCGATGACCGAGGTGCTGCCGCGCGCTGTCGAGCTTGCTGGCGTAGGCGGTGCCGTCGTTGTACTCCAGCCGCAACTGGTGATCGAGGTAGATCCTGAACCGGCCCTCGACGAAGACGATGCGGAAGGGCCGCCACTCGCCGTTGTCCAGGGGCAGGGGTTGGGACACCTGGGACAGGACCACGCCGTTGCGGATGAGCTGGATCTGGTCCTGGTACTCGTCGAAGGCGATCGAGTAGTTGCCCTGGTTGGTGGCCTCCCCGGTCGGGGTGGCGTTGGCCCAGACGTACACGTAGAACGCATCAGCGCCGCTGCCCCCGCCGGACTGGAGTTCCCCGGTCACACTCCAGTCATCGCTCAGGGCCAGGTCGGCGTACTCCATCTGTCCGTGACGGCTGGATTGGGCATCGGTCAGCTCGACGTAGCCGGTCTTCTGCATGGCGTCCGCGGGTGCCGCCCAACTGCTCTTGAGCTGCGGCTGAGGAATCGGGCTATTGACTCGCCACTGGTATTCCACCGTGGAACCGGAGTACTGCTGCGTCAAGCCACCCTTGAGGCTGACGACCGCGTTGACCCGGCCGGTGTAGGCGTCCCCCGGGTCGGTGCGGGGATCGACCTCTGCCGGAGCGTAGACCGTGAGGCCAAAGGTGCGACCGGCGTCCCGCGCCTCGTGACTGTGGATCCCGTAGTTGGTGACCACCTTGCAGCGGATCTGGGCGTTCTCAGAGGGATCGTCCCAGGTGTAGGACCGGACCGCATCCGCCGGCTGTTCCACTTCGACGGTGCTCCAGTCGTTGTCCAGGTCCCACAGCACCTTGGCGATGGCCTCCCCCTGATCCGTGGTGGCGGTCTGCCCCTGGCCCATCAGGCGTACCGGGTCACCGACCACCCCGACGTATTTACCGCCGTGCCAGGACACGTCTCCGGCGTCGATCCGCGCCTGCGGCGGCTTCTCACCGGCCGTGGGACGGTTCCAGACCCGCACGGGGATGGCCAGCGGCGCCAGGGTTTCCTTGCGGCCGCCGAGTTGGGCCACCGCGGCGCAGTACACGGTGTAGGTCCCGGGGTCGGTGAAGCTCAGGTTGGTTTCGGCGCCGCTGGTGGACCACTCGTACGCGTCGGTGGTACGCCCGTTGCCGACGACCTTCTTCCAGTGGACCTCGACGATCGTGCCGGCCGCTTCCGGTTCGAGGCTCAGCACGAGCGAGGTGCTCTCACCCACCGGCAGGTTGACCAAGCCGTTGCTGCCGGTCTGCGGGCTGGCCAACCGTGCCCTCGCCACCGGGTCCTGCAGAACCTCGATTCCCCCCCCGGCATTGCTGGCGCCCAGTCCGTTGACCGCGTACCAGTCCCCCCAACGAGAGGCCCGCCCGTTGGTGCCCAGGCCGAAGCCGACCTTGTAGCGGAACTGGTCGCCGCTGCTCCCGCCCGGGTCGTCGATTCCCATCAGGATCAGATCGGGGAGATCGTCCGCATCCACCCGGGCCACGGCCACGCCGCCACCGGCGGTGGCCGTGCCGATCCCGGAGATCTCGATCACCTCGCTCCAGGTCCCGGTCGTCCCCGCCTCGTCCAGGTCCCAGGCCACCCGGTAGCGGAAGTTATTCACCGCCGCTTCGTCGATTCCCATCAGGACCAGGTCGGGGCGGGAATCGTCGTTGAGGTAGGTGATCGTGGCCCCGCCGCCGGCGTTGTCGTACCCCAGACCGGGCACGGCCTTGGTGCCGCTCCAGCTTTGGGCGCGACCGTTCCCGTCCAGGTTGAAGCCGATCCGGTAGCGGAACTCGTTGCTTCCCTGGGGATCGTCGATCCCCATGAGCACCAAGTCGAGGACGTCGTTGTCGTCGATGTAGCCCAGCGCTGCGCCGCCGCCGGCGGTGGACGTGCCGATGCCGCCGACGGAGATGGTCTCCGTCCACCGCGAGGCCGCGCCGTTGGCCCCCAGGTCCCAGCCCACCCGGTACCAGAAGGGGTTCTCCCCGTCCGGTGAGTCGATCCCCATCAGGACTACGTCGGGCACTGTATTGCCGTCGATGTAGCCGATGGCCAGGCCGCCGCCGTCGTTTTCTCCGCCCAGACCGCCCACCACCTGCCGGCTCCCCAGGGTACTGCTCTGTCCCGCATTGTTCAGGTCGGTGAGCTGCCAATAGCGGAACTCGTTGGAGGCGGCCGGATCGTCGATCCCCATCAGGAACAGATCGGGTCGCGGATTGTCAGCAGCCGCCGGTTCGGGACACCCTAGCGTGATCCCGACAGCCACGGCCAAGGCCGCTGCCGCCAGCCGGCGGGTGCTCCGCGAACACGATGCACTGTACATTTATTAGCCCTCCTCACGGCACTGCGTCACCGCAAGATCGGTGTCCGCTCGCGCGGTACCCCGCCTGGTCGGCACAGGCCAACTAAGGCCCGGCTGAGGCAAGGTGTGGCAATCCTGATGCAGCGTGATGGTTGCGCTGCGACGAATCGAGGCGTAATATACGCAACCGCCAGCCATGAAGCGGGAAAAACTCACCGGCGTCTGTCTCTGGAGAACCGAGGTGATCCCATGGTGGTGGCGATGGTGGTTATAGCCTGCTGGGCGGGCGCGATTTGGGCTCAGGAAGCCCCTCGGGTGGTAACGCTATCAGGACCAGAAAACCAAGAAGGGGTGCGGTCCTGGGAACTGCGGCTGAGCGACCACCGCGAGGTGCTGGCCGTGGAGGCCGACGTCCTGATCGAGGGACAGGCCCGGCTGGCGCAGGTTCGTCCAACCTCCCTGCTCAGCGGGTTCTACGCCGTCCACCACGCGATCGGCGATACCCTGAAGGTCGCCCTGGCCCGGGCTCTGGCCATCGCGGGATCCGGAAGTCTGGTCGAGATTACCCTTCCGGACTCCCTCACCGAGCCGCGGCTCGGTCTGATCCGCGTGCAATTGAACGCCGGGGCCATCCCCGCACAATACGAGCAACTGGAGATCGTCGCAGCCGCTGTTCCCGGAGACTTTGACGGGGACGGCGCGGTGGCCTTTGAGGATTTCTTTCTCTTCGCCGACCATTTCGGCGAAGGCGCGTCCGTTCCCGGCTTCGACTCGCGCTACGACCTGGACCTCGATGGCCTGATCGGGTTCGAGGACTTCTTCCTCTTCGCCGATCGCTTCGGCGACTAGTAGGGCGATGGGTGACGCGTGAGCGTGGCGTCACCCATCGCCGGCCGAGCCTGGGCCAACCTCTGTCGTGGCAGGTATCGTGCTGGCAGGAATGATCCGCTGGCCAACGATCAACTCGATCGCGGTGAAGCTGGGCGGTGACTATGGGGAGCACCGCGTGCTGACCGGCCGTCGGACCGCGGCGCTCGGGCCAAGAACGGTCAGGCCACCGCGGCCGGGGTCAGGGCCGGCATCGGCCGCGTCGCCAGCTCGCGGTCCAATAGGAAGAGCCCCTGGTTGTCGCCACCGATCCGCTTGAGCTGCTTGGCGATCTCGCTGGCGTTGGCCTCTTCCTCGATCTGCTCGCCGATGAACCACTGGAGGAAATGGGCGCTGGCGTGGTCGTGTTCCTTGCCGGCCAGGTCGACGAGATCGCCGATCAGGGCGCTGATCTTCCGCTCGTGGGCCAGGGCCAGCTCGAAGAGGGCCAGCGGGGTCTTGGCCTCGATCTTCGGGGCCTCGATCTGCTGCAGCTTGACCTGCCCTTCCCGATCGACGATGTAGTCGAAGAACTTGTCGACGTGGAGCAGCTCTTCCCGGTACTGCATCCGCATCCAGTGGGCGCACCCCTTGAGGTCCAGGTCCTCGAGGAGGGCCGACGCGGCCAGGTAGAGATAGGCCGAATACAGCTCGGCGTTGATCTGCTGGTTCATCGCCTTCAACATCTTCGCGCTCAACATGCTTGTTCTCCTCGCGGCGCCGCGGGGCCGCACTCGGGTTGGAGGTCGCCACCGACGTATACGGCTCTAGAAGATATCCAAATCGTCGCTGCCAGCCATTCCCAGGTTCCGCTACCGGTTCTCGGCGGCCTGTCTGAGGGCCCGGCTATGGGCGTAGAACTCGTGGAGGTCCATCTCCTTGAGGAAGACCAGCCCCCGCGTCGCCCTGATCAGGGCGCTCGGGTGCTCCTGGAACCACTCGCGGCCCAGGCAGGTCTTCACCTTTCGGTACTGCTCGACCTGGATGCGCTGGGCCAGCTCGGAGAAGGGGCCGTCGTGCTCGTGGCTGGGGAATGAGGCGTCCCGCTGCGAGATGAAGGTGTTCATGAAGGCGCTGTGCATGATCGAGAACATGTTGAGCGACACCGGCACGTAGAGGTTGGCCTCGCTCGGGTGGAAGCGGAACCAGACGTTGCGGTACCCCCAGACCCGCAGGTCGGAGCGCCCGGTCTCCTGCTGGTACTCCCGCAGCGC
>JBAZUN010000018.1:0-28819 GCA_041661365.1 Candidatus Latescibacterota bacterium | reverse complement strand
CCTGTCGGAAATCCCAAGATCCACCCAAGCGCATTCTCCGCCAGGCTTCTGCCCCGCTCGGTCGACTTACCCACTCAAGGCGCGGCGATCACCCGGACCCTCACCCCGGAGCCGCTGCCGGTGACGCGCTCTCCGTCGCGACGGAGGGTCACCGGGCCTTGCGGGGTGGCGACCACCGCCTCTCTCGGCGCGCGCGGGTCAACCAGCAACTGCCACTGCGGCCTGACCTCCAGGCCGTCGTCGACCCAGGACGCGCCCCAGGCCCAGGCGTCCAGCCACAGGCAGGCGACCACGGCGGTATACGGCCGCGCCCCGGACTGGGCTTCGGGCAGACCGTGCTGCGCGTTGCGGCGAACGAGCTGTCCGAGCCAGTGCTCGGCCTCGGCCGGGTACCGCTCGGCCAGCGCGGTCAGCGGGGCGTAGGAAAGCAGGGTTCCGGCCTCGACCCAGCCTTGCCCCCCCTGCTCGGCGACCAGCGCGGTCATGGCCCGCAGGAAGGCGTAGATCTCCTGCTCCTCCTCCGGCGGCAGATGGCCGCGTCCCGACTGCAGGAGCTGGGCGTTGAGCTGGGCCAGGACCATGGGGATGTACTCCCGGTCCTGCTGGCGGGCCACGCCGTTCGGCCCGCACCCCGACTGATGACCGGGCCAGTACCACTCGGTCTGTCCGTACGACCGGCGCCCCTCGGCGAGGATCTCTCGCGCCCGCTGCAGGTAGACCGCCTCCCCCGTCCCCTCCCACAGGGCCAGCAGGTCAGCCACCGGCAGGGCATCCCGACCGACGAAGCGATGTGGCCGGTTGGTCCAGAAGAAGCGATGATACGAATCGGCGGTGAACCGGGCCGTCTCCAGCAGGTACGGATCGCCGGTCTCCCAATAGGCGTGGACCAGCTCCAGCCAGCGGTGATAGGGCTGCACGATCCACTGCCAACTGTACTTGGGCAGCTCGTGGACGGTGAAGTCCGCGTGGTCGATGGCGACGTCGGCCCACCAGTAGGCCGGCGGCAGCGAGCCCAGCACCAGCGACGGCAGCTCGGCGGCCCGGCCCAGGACCAGCATGGCCGCGGCCAGGGTGCCGTCGTTCCCCCGGCTGCTGCGGCCCAGCTCGAACGGGTATCCGCCCCGGGGATGGGGCTCGGTGTACTGGCTGTCGGCCGTTGCCAGCAGCGGCGGCACGGCCCACCAGACCGTGGGCAGACGACCGCCCAGGGGAAGACCGCCGGCCAGGGCATGCCACCAGGAAGGGGCGCCGTAGTGCGCCACGCCCGGAGGAGCGTCGCCCAGGCTGAAGGAGAAGCGCACCGACCGGGCCAGTCCGCGGGGGATCAGCTCGTCGCCCCAGCGGGCGAGCCAGTAGTGGTGACCCGCGGCCCGCTGGCTGCTGACCAGGTTCTGGCCTTCCCCGATCCCCCACTCGACCCGGTGGTCGGGCACCCCCAGGGCCTCGACCAGCAGCTCCCCCCAGACGGCCTGGTCCTGCCAGGGCTGCCAGACCGCGATCCCCTCCTCGGTGCGCAGGGTGCCGGGATGCTCGGGACTGGCGTATCCGGCGCCCGGTCCCAGGTCGAGACGGCAGCCGCCCAGGTCGAAGAGGCGGTCGCGGCCGGTAAGGGTCTGGTCCAATGGCCGGCCACCGGGAAGGTCAAAGGCGATGACCGGCACCCCGTGGGTCTCGGTGGCCACCCCCTCGCGCTGGTGATTGGCAAAGTGGGCGTAGGCCTCGACCACGCCGGAGCGGTAGAGCACGAGGAAGAGGTCGGCCTGGACCGTCGACTCCTCGTTGTAGATCGGTCCGCCGATCCGCAGCAGATCGAAGACCGGACCCCGCTGCACGAAATCGGCGCGCACGTACTGCCACCAGTAGAGCTGCCCGGCCCGCCGGAGCCCGAGCCTCAGCCCGACGCGGCGGCCTCCCTGGCGCAGCTCGAGCTGGTGCATCTCGTACTGGGTCTCGGCCAGCGGCAGGTTGCGCAGGGCGGTCTTCCACGGAATGGTGTCAGGGCTGGAGGCGACGAGGGTGTACCCGAACGACCACCCCGCGTCTCCCGAGGAATCGCCGGCCTCAACCAGCGACCCGGACAGGGCGGTCTGGTCGCCGGCGTCGAGCCAGCGCAGCAGCAGGCGACGGGGAGAGCCGTCGGGCCAGCGCGCCACGGTCTGCGCTTGCACCTGATGCTCCCCCACCGTGGCCCGGCCCTCGTCCAGGGCGGCCAGGAGAGCCGGGTCGATCCCCGCCGGCACGGGCAGGGCAGCCACGGCGACGGCGGCCGGATCGCGGTCGAGCCGTCGCAGCTCAGGCCAGTCGGTTACTCCGGCGACGGCGGCGGACCGGATCAGGATCGCCAGCAACAGACCTGACAGGGCACGCATGGGAAGCCTCCACGGGAAAAGGGTGCGCGCCACCGATCCCGGTGGCGTCAGCGGTCCAGGCCGACCGCGAATCACGGCTCTTCTTCGGGGCCGGCCAGGGGACGGAGGAGCGCCGCGATCTCGGGCTCCTCCATGTTCTCCCTGGTGGCCAGGACCACGCCGGTGTCGATCCGCTTCTCGACCTTTTCGCCGCTGAGGTACCGGACCAAGGTCTGCACCCCGAGGTACCCCATCCTCACCGGACTCGGCAGGACCAGACCGTCGAGCTCTCCCAGGCCCAGGGCTTCCACCAGCTTCTCCGAGTTGTCGAACCCCACGAACCGGACCTTACCCGCCAGCCCTCCGTCCTGCAGGGCGCGCAGCATCCCGAAGGTGGTCGATTCGTTGGGGCAGAAGATCCCGTCCACGGCCAGGCCGGCCTCGGCGGTGCGGTACGGAGCCAGCAGGTTCTCGCTGGCCCGGTACGCGCTCTCGGTGGTGGCCCCGCCGTACTGGTTGGCGCTGAGGAGCTGAATCCCCGGATGCCGGGCCAGGGCCTCGACAAACCCCTGCTCGCGGGCCATGGTGCTGGCCGAGCCTTCCTGGTACCGGAGCATCACGACCCGGCCGTGTCCTTGCAGCAGTCCGGCCAGGTGGTCCCCGGCGAGCTGTCCCCCCCGCAGGTTGTCGGTGGCCACGAAGCTGACGTACTCGCGGCTCTTGAGCCCGGAGTCGATGATGACCACCGGGATCCCCTCCAGGGCCGCGTTGCGGACCGGCGCGCGCAGGGCCGTGTCGTCCAGCGGGGCCAGGACGATGCCGGAGACCCCGCGGCTTACGAGGTTCTCCACCTCGGCGATCTGGGCCTCGCGGTCGTCCTCCTTGAGCGGCCCCTTCCAGATAATATTCACGCCCAGCTCGTTGGCCGCCTGCAGGGCTCCGGCGTGGACCGACTTCCAGAACTCCTGGGTCGTCCCCTTGGGGATCACCGCGATGGTGAGCCGTTCGGCGGCGTCCGCCGGCAGCGCCGCCAGCGCGAGCCACACCGCCAGACTCAGGAAACCCCGTCTGTTCACGCTCGACCTCCGGTAGGTGGAATGAGGGGGAACCCGGCCTGGCCCGGGGCGTCGAACCGGGTGCAGCACGCTCGTCTGAGCAGGGACCTCCTTCCTGTCCCGCTGGAGCAGGCGGGCTCCGCCCATCCGGGGAGCCCGCCTGTTTTTATTTGGGCAGCGGCTCGACCGCCCGGCGCGTGCTATGTTCTGGGGCAGGCAATCTAGGACATGCCCAGTACGGGTCAAGCGGTCCTCAGTCCGGATCCCCTCTCCCCTGAACGGGCTCCGCGGAGCGCGTAGATTGGCCGGGCCATCTCCCTGGCCCGAGGACCCGCCATGCCCCGTGGTCCCCACTGCCCCACGCCGAACCTCCACTGTTGCGCCCCCTGCGCCAGGCCGTACGGATCCGCGGCATGGCCACCGACCTGTCCGTGCTGACGCCGGACCAGCAGCGGCTGGTCGTCACCAACCGGTTGGCCCAGACCACGGTCCGCTATCTCGCGAGGGTGGCCCCGGCTACGGCCAGACTCGTCGCGGAAGAGCTCCGTGGCCTCGGCAGCGCCGAGGAGCTCGACGTCCTCATGGCCGATCGGAGCTGGGCTGCGAGATCATGGCCAAGACGCCGCCGCCTCGATCCAGTTGTCGCCTCCGCTTCAGGATCGCCCGACACTGAAGATCGCCCGCGAGTGTACCTGCGCATGGGCCCTCCGCGGCTCCCGCCGCGACCGGCCTTTCGTGGCCGTGAACTGCGCTGTCTTTGCCGAGGTCCTGGAGAGCGAGCTGTTCGGACACGAGCAGGACGCCTTCACCGGGGCCGATCGCCAGAGGACGGGGCGCTTCGAGGCGGCCCACGGGGGCGCGCGCTCCTCGACGAGATCGGCGATCGGCTAGTCCAGAGCGAAGCCGCATGGTTGACACTGGTTGAGCCTGATCTGCGTGAGCGTAGGGTACCAGGTCATGGGTGATCTGCCGGGTTGGCGACCGGCGAGTCGAAGCCCGACAGAACCTCCAGCGCGAAATCGCGCTGCTCGGGCGGAAGCGGATCGAGTTTCGACCGATCGCCCGTCTCCAGCACCTCGCACACCGGGAGCAGGAACTGCAACTGCTCGGCCACAGCCGGCGGTTGGCCCTCGCACAAGGCGCGACAGATCCCTGGCCAATGGGCCTGCATGGCAGGGGTGCGCAGGGCCCGGAGCACGCCGGTCAGGAAGCGGACGCGATCCCCGTTCGCCAATCCCTCCGCGACGGTGCGGGCCAGGGTGATGCTCTCCACAGACTCATGGCGCTTGGCTGATACGAGTAGCAGCGCGGCGACAGCCCAGTATCTCGCCTCCAGGGTCACCTCAGGGGGCAGTGCCACGGCCTTAAAGTCTCCGGTAGCTTCCTCCATCCGTCCCGCAGCTAGAGCGCAGACCCCGCGGGATACCCGAGCCCACGAGACGAACTCGGCCGGAGCATTTGGCAGTTCTATAGCAGTCGAGAAGTCGGTGATAGCATCGCCGTAATCGTTTCGCTGATGCCTAATGCGGCCACGATCAATGAGAGCTCGGGCCACCTGCTCAGGGAGGGCGCCGGGCAGCTCGATGGCTGCTGTGCAGTCGGCGATGGCAGCGTCGAGATCGCCACGCTCGCATCTTCTGAAGCCGCGGCCGACGAAAGCCCAGGCCACCTGCTCAGGAAGGGCGCCGGGCAGCTCGATGGCTGCTGTGTAATCGGCGATCTCACCGTCGATATCGCCGCGCCGACCTCTGGTGATACCGCGGTCGATGAGAGCCGCGGCCACCTGCTCAGGCGGGGCGTCGGGTAGTTCGATGGCAACCGTATAATCAACGATCTCACCATCAAGATCGCCACGTTGCCCCTTGGCGATACCGCGGTCGATAAGAGCCCCGGCTACCTGCTCGGGAGGAGCACCTGGCAGCTCGATAACAGCCGTATAGTCGGCGATGGCACCGTCGAGATCGCCGCACTGCCCTTTGCCGACCCCACGTATCGAAAGGGCCAGCGCACGCATCGGTAGCGGAAGCGAGGGGATCTGCAACGCGCGGCCAAGAAACTCAGACGCTCCCTGGTAGTCGCCGGACATGTCAGTCGCCAGGCCAAGGGTCATCAGAGCCTGGTAATCGCGCGGATCGCGGTCGATGGCGGCCCTGGCACTGGCCATGGCAGTCGGCAGGTCAGCGTGCTCGATAGCCCACCGTCCCAGTTGACTGTAGGCTCCGGCCTCATATCGGAGGCGCCCCGCTTCCTGGAGTCCCTCGAACTCGGCTAGGGCAAAGGCAGCCTCATTAAGGCACCCGGCGTCCAGCCACCGGCGCACCGCAGCATCCTGGGCTTCCCCGGCGTGCGCGGTATCCTGCAGTGAGGCAGCCACGTACTCCAGCGCCAGCGGCGCGTCGGCAACACCCGTGCCCGCGGCGTCGGCCGTCGCGGCCACGAGACGGCGGAGCAATTCGCACCGGGCATCCTCCTCGAACCAAAGGCGGAGGAACTCGACGAACAGCTCGATCCGGCGATGGCTCGACCGCAGGTAGCGCAATTGGTACCAGGTGCTGAACAACCGATCCGGCGTGGAGTAGTAGGCCGGCCGGCCCTTGCCGCCTCCCTGCACCTCGAGCAACTGCATCTCCTTGAGGCGCGTAAGCTGAGTCGTCACGGTATTCAGGCTGAGTCGCGTCGGCCGGACCAGGTCCCTGGGCTGGGCTGTACCGCCGGCGCGCATCAGGGCGTCCAGCACCTTGGCCTGCTGGCGGGTCATCTGGTGCTCGATGACGTCCTTGAGCAGGGGCGTGAGGGAGTCAACCAACGAGAGAAGCGTCTGCATGATCGAGGCCAGCGCGCCCACCGTGATGATCTCGTAGAGCATCAGGATGAGGCGGGGATTGCCGCCCGTCAGTCGGGTCAGCGAGCGGATCTTGTCCTGGTTCACCCGGTACTGACGGGCGAAGTCAGGATGGCCGTCGAACTCGGCCCGACGGAACAGCAGCAGGCGAACCTGCTCATCGTCCAGCCGATCTAGGGGCACCGGCAGGAAATACTGGAACAGGGCCTCGTCGTACCGCTCCAGCTCGGGGAACATCTTCACCGCGGTACCGACCAGCATCAGACAGGGCTCGGGCGCCATGAGCAGGCCGCGCAGCGCCGCCCGCTCCTGCCGGTCGAGGCCCTGTTCGTGCCCGCGTGCCCAGAGGGCGTTCAGGTTCTCGACGAACACCACCAGCCGGCGCCCCGCCGCGTGGGCCAGCTCGTTCAGGGCCGCCGCGGCCAGGTCGCGACTGGCGCGGTCCTCCGGCTCGGCGTCCACTCTGGCAAGCCAGTCCTGGGCACCCGATATCCCGGACTCGGTCAGGGTGTGGAGTATCGCGGCCAACAGGTCACGCAGCGACGACAGACCCGGGCTCTCCTCTGGGAACACCACGGGGAGCCACGCCGCCCGCAGTTGCGGATCCTCTTCCAGGTGCAGGGCCAGCATTCGCACGAGGGTCGTCTTGCCTGACCCGCGTGGACCGTAGATCAGGTAGCTCTTGAGCGTCTTCGATCGGGCCTGCCCGCGCAGCTCGCGAACGAGGTACTCCAGCGTGTGCTCCCGCGCGGCAAAGGTGCGACGAAGCTCGTCAAGCGGCATGCGGTCAACCATGTACTTGTGCGTGACCAGCCCCATCTCACCGGCCCTCCGTCGTCGTCCGCTCACGCCTGGCCCCACCGTACCAACGACGCCACCAGTCCCTCATGACGTTCACCATGAAGTAGTATTCGTTCGTTTCGGGGATGAGGCACAGGTACCAGTCGCACTCCAGATTGGCCACCAGCTCGTCGAACTCCGTCTCGGTGGCACCGCGACGGCGCGCCTTGCGGTACACGTCGTACAGACCGCTGCCGCTGACCCGTCCGAGGGGTGCATCGGCCACGGTCCGCAGCATTGCCAGGGAAGCCCGTTCGAGGGGCTTGCCGGAGCGCGCCAATCGGTCGCGGTAATGGTCGAAGTAGTGCTTGCAGGTGGGCCCCAGGACCTGCTCGACATAAACCCGGCGGACGACGGCTTCACTCACCGGGTGGCGCTCCTCGGGCCGCAACTGGGCCAACTGCGAGAACAGCAGGTGGATGAAATAGGGAACACGCGGTCCTATGAGATTGAGGCAGGTCTCCTGGAGCGCCTCCGGCATCTCGAGATCCAGCGCCTTGGTAAGATCCGCGGCCAGGCGGCGCGCGTCCGCCTCGCCGATGGCCCCCACGGCCAGCCGCTCGAAATCCCGCAGTTTGTCCGGCGGGTCGAGACGCCGCAGGATGGCGTCGATGCCGATGCTGCCGGCCACCACGTAGCGATGGCGGCGAAGCCGGTCCTTACCCTGCAGGCGCACCGACGAGAACCAGGCCATGAACTCCTGAGCCGTGGCGCTGCCATGCTTGTCAGCCATGTTGACGAGCATTACCGGGAATTCATCCAGCAGGAACAGGACCTTCTCCTCCGCCTTTTCGAGCTCCAGCACCAGCCGCCGCACGACGTCCCGCCAGTCTGGCTCGATGGTTCCGCGCAACTCCACCCTGGCTCCCTCGAATTCCAGCGCGTCAAAGGTGTTCGAGATCCAGCGGCTCAGCGAGGCCGGCAACCCCTTCGCCTTGTGCAGCACGGCGCGGAGCTGGCTCTGCGCCAGTAACGCGCCGATCAGACAGACCCCGTAATCGGCCGGAGAGTCTACGGCCATCAGATCCAGATAGACGGGAATGAATCCTGCGCGAGGACGGTCCAGCAGGTGGCGCATCACGCCGGATTTGCCGAAGCGCCGCGGCGCCAGGATCAGGATGTTGTTCCCGTCCAGTTGCCGCCACAGGTGCTCGATGAGGTCACTCCGGCCATAGAGCTCATCGGGCTCGGGCACATTGCCCACGATGTTGCGCACCCGCATCTCGTGTTCCTTTGCTTTTCGCACCTTACCAGAATAACAACCCTGTTGTTGTTTCTCTGTTCACAATATAGCAACGAAATTGTTGTTGTCAATTAGTTCCCATGCTAACAATATGTCAGCCAATTGGTTTTGACCTTTTATTCACCATCTCACCTCCCCGAACAAAAGATCGCCGTCGCTGGCTCGCACCCATTACCTCCATCACAAAGTTGGTATTATTATGGTGCATCCACACGAAAAGCCCCGCGACACCGCACGCGCGCCGGCGACGCAGGGTCGCGCAAGGCCGCGCTGACATGTCGCGCTGCCTCCACCCGCTTGGCCTGCTCGGGGCAAGGGCGTCCAACAGGCTGCCGCGACTGGCCTCGAGTTTGCATGGATCGGGATCGGAGCTGTCGTGTGATTCCGGAACCGGGAGGAGAACGATGAGCACCGTATGCCAGGGGGACGAATTCCTGCGTCAGGTGGCGACCCGGCCGCCGTTCTCGAAGCTGCATCCGCAAATGGCCGCCTTCCTGGCCGGGTACCTGGCCGAGGAGAAGGTGACCCGCTTCGGCGACCGCTGGGTCCTCAACACCCACTTCCCCCCCTACCCCGGTCCAGCCTTCGACAACCTGGCCCGCCACTTCGGCCAGACCGGCCGGCCGGCGCTCCACTCGGTCACCCTGGCGGTGACCAACCGCTGCTCCTACCGCTGCTGGCACTGCTACAACGCCGGCCGCGCGCAGCAGGACCTGCCGCTGGAGGTACTCCGGCGGGTTGCGACCGAGCTGCAGGAGGAGGGCACGGTGATGCTGGGCCTGTCAGGGGGTGAGCCGCTCCTGCGGGACGACCTGGAGCAGATCGCGGAAGCCTTTGACGAGCGGACCTGCGTGACCCTGAACACCACCGGCCACGGGTTGACCCCGGAGCGGGCTCGCGGCCTGCACGAGAGCGGGGTCTTCGCCGTCGGGATCAGCCTGGACGACCCGGAGCCGGCCGTGCACGATCGGCTTCGCGGCCGGGACGGAGCCCACGCCACGGCCCTGCGCGCCCTCGAATGGACCGCGGCAGCCGGGCTCTACCCCTACGTGGTGGCGATGGCGACCCGCGAGCTGCTCGAGCCGGACCGGTTCTGGCGGTACCTCGAACAGGTGCGTCAGGCCGGCGCCCGCGAGGTCCACCTGCTCGAGCCCTGTCCCGCCGGCCGCCTGGCCGGCCACGCCGAGGTCGCCTTGGCCGCCGAGGATCGCCGTCGAATCCTGGAGTACCAGCACCAGGCAGCCCGTCGCGAGGACCTGCCGGCGATCTCGAGCTTCGCCCATCTCGAATCCCCCGAGGCCTTCGGCTGCGGCGCCGGGCTGACCCACCTCTACCTCGACGGCAGCGGCGAGGTCTGCCCCTGCAACCTGGTGCCGATCTCCTTCGGCAACGTCGCGCGTGAGCCGCTCGCGGCGATCCTGGCCCGGATGCGGGTTCCCTTCCGCCGGCCTCGCACCGTCTGCGTCGGCCATCTCCTCTCGCCCTATATCCCCGCCGGTCCGGTTCCCACCCCCGGCGAGGTTTCCGAGCGCCTGTGCGCGGAGCACCTGCCCGCGACTCACGAGGTCCCCCGATTCTGCCGTCTCCGGGAGGGGACCGGCGACCAGGTCGTCGGTCAATCGGAGCTGCAGGCGGCCTATGATCGCGTGCACCGCGAGTACGACGACTTCTGGGTGGTGGAGGCCGGCGCTCCGGTCCGCCGGCTCATCACCGAGCTCGGCTCCGCCGGCGTGCATTGCGGCCTGGAGGTCGGGTGCGGCACCGGATTCGCCACCGCCCTGCTGGCCGACCAACTGACCCCGGACGGCCACCTCCTGGCCGTGGACCTCTCCCCCGGGATGCTGTCCGTGGCGCGGGAGCGCCTGGCCGGTCGATCCGGGATCGAGCTGCGCGCCGGCGACGCCCTGGTCGCGCTGGCCGAAGCGGAGGAGCTCGACCTGGTCTTCAGCAGTTGGGTCCTCGGGTACATCCCCTGCCGGCCGCTCTACCGGGCCGCGGCCAGGGCCCTGCGGCCGGGGGGACGGCTGGCCTTGGTCGTGCACCGGGACAACTCCCCCCGCGAGCCCCTGGAGATCTTCGCCGAGCTGGTGGCCCGCGATCCTTCGGTCCTCCTCCGACAGGTCACCTTCGATTTTCCCCGCGACGCCGACCAGGTGCGGACCGAGCTGGAGGAGGCCGGGTTCCGGGTCGAGCGGCTCTGGCAGGGGGAGATCGCCTTCCCCTGCGCCGATGCCGCCGCGGCCCTGGAGCACCTGCTCAAGTCCGGGGCCGGGACCGCCTTTCACGACGCGGTGGACCCGGCCAGGCGGGACCGGTTGATGGCGGAGTTCCGGCGACTCCTCGACGCGCGCCACGCGGACGGCCGGCCGTTCGCCGTGGTCCACGAGTACCTGGCCGCCGTCGCCACGAGCGCCTAGAACCGGCCAAGACCCGGACGATGCTGGCGAAGACGCGCCGCCAGGCCCTACCTTCTGCCCGCCGCACGCGTGGAGCTTCCGCGCGCGGCAACTCCATCCTACATGGAGGAACCCCGTGCGTCGCGACCGTACCAGCGAATACGCCTGGGCCCTGTACGACTGGGCCAACTCGGCCTTTGCCACCACGGTGATGGCCGCGTTCTTCCCGGTGATGTTCAAGGAGTACTGGTGCGCCGGGGCCGCGGTCACCGAGAGCAGTTGGCGGCTCGGGGTCACCAACGCCCTGGCCAGCGCCGTGGTCATGGTGCTGGCCCCGGTGCTCGGCGCCATCGGCGACCGGAGCGGCACCCGCCGCCGGCTGCTCTTCGCCTTTGCCCTGCTGGGGATCGCCGCCACCGGCTCCCTGACCCTGGTCGGCCGCGGCGACTGGGTCCTGGCCGCGCTCCTCTTCGTCGTCGGCGCGATCGGCTTCTCCTGCTCCTGCGTCTTCTACGACGCCCTCCTGGTGCAGGTGGCCGCGCCCGACCGGATCGACCGCGTCTCCTCCCTGGGGTACAGCCTCGGCTACCTGGGGGGCGGCCTCCTCTTCGTCCTCAACGTCTGCATGGTCCAGTGGCCGGCCGCCTTTGGCCTGGCCGACCAGGGACAGGCCCTGCACCTGGCCTTCCTCTCGGTGGCCGTCTGGTGGCTGGTCTTCTCGCTCCCCCTGCTCCGCTGGGTTCCCGAGCCCGCGGTCACCGGCTCGATACAGGGGGTGGCCGCGCTGCGCGCGGGCCTGGTCCAGCTCGGGCAGACCCTGCGCGAGATCCGCCGGACCCGCGCCGCCTTCCTCTTCCTGGTGGGGTACTGGTTCTACATCGACGGGGTCGACACCATCATCCGCATGGCCATGGACTACGGCCTGTCGATCGGCCTCGACCGGAACGACCTGCTGGCGGCCCTGGCGATCACCCAGTTCGTCGGCTTCCCGGCCGCCCTCCTGTTCGGCGTGCTGGGAGAGCGGCTCGGGGCCCGGACCGGGATCTTCATCGGGATCGCCGTGTACGTGGGGATTACGATCTGGGGGTACAGCATGCAAACCGCGGCCGAGTTCTACGTCCTGGCCGTGGCCGTGGGGCTGGTCCAGGGCGGGGTCCAGTCCCTCAGCCGGTCCCTCTTCGCGCGGCTCGTTCCGGCCGGTCGCACGGCCGAGTTCTTCGGGTTCTACAACATGCTGGGGAAGTTCGCCGCCGTGCTCGGTCCCCTGCTGATGAGCGGGGTAGGTCTGCTGACCGGGAACCCGCGGACCTCGATCCTGGCGGTGATCCTCCTCTTCGCGGTCGGCGGGCTGCTGCTCTATCGGGTCGAGGAGCCGCCCCGGATCGCGGCCGCCGATTGAGCCCGGGCCGCGTCAGTCGCCGCCGAACCGCCACACGAAGTTCACCACGGGGAAGGCGAAGACCACCCCCGCGCCGAGCGGCGCGACCAGCCCCAGGTCGGCGGACAACCGCTCGCCGAGTAAGCGGATCCCGGCACTGGCGAGCCCGCCCCCGTTCCACAGGTAGTTCTCGGTGATCAGCTTGAGACCGCGGCTGACCCGGCGCTCACCGCCGAGCATCAGCACCGCCCCGCCCTCAACGTCGTCCATGTCACTCGCCAGGGCGTACCCCGCGGCGACCGTGATCGCGGCATCGACCCGACCGCGGGTCACCACCCCGTAGACCACCCCACCCGTTCCATCCTCCACGTTGGCGAGCCAGAAGGCGCCCACCGCGGCCTGGGTGTGGCCGGTGTGGAGCACCTGCACCTTGGGGGTGAGCCAGAAGGGATGCGCGGTCTCCTCCCCGAAGATCAGGGGGGTCCCCCCTCCCAGCGAGATCCGGTCGGTCAGGCCGACCTGGACGAACGGCAGCAGAATCTCGAAGACCCCGAGGTACCCGGTACCTGCCGGCACCGATCGGGCGGTCGGCCCGAAGAACAGCCGGGTCGGATTGGGATCGGGCCGTCGGTACTCGCCGTCGACCAGCTCGCCGGTCAGGCTCCTGATCGCGGCGATCTGGCTGGCCTCCACCGCGATCTCGGCCCCCGCGGTGGTGCGGAAGAGGACCCGCCCTCCTTCCACCCGCTCGATCCGGCCGGCCGCGCGGGTGCCGTCGCGCAGCACCAGCTCCTGGACCTCGCCGGGGAGCGGCACGACGAGCGTTACCGTGGAGTCGGCACGGGCCGTGCCGGCGGTCGACGAGGCCGAGGAGGGGCCGCTGCCCAGGAGGACCAGCAACCAGGCGACCAGGACGCGGGCCTTCATCGGGGGACTCCCGGACTCAGCGGGTCGCTTCGGCGAGATCAGAAGGTGGAGACCGAGACCGCCTTGTCGATCATCGCCAGGGAGGCGCAGATCATCCCGACCAGGGACATCCCCACCCCGAACCCCACGGCCATGACCATGGCGTACTGGCGCCATTCCTGCTTGCCGTACCGGCGCCAGAAGTACTGCCGGGCCAACAGGGCCCCGATCACCTCGGTCATCAGGGTGAACAGCGAGGCCGTGCCGCTGGAGGCCACCGAGCGGATGTACCCCCAGATGAAGAAGATCGGCATGCCCAGGAAGTTCAGGATGACGTAGAAGCCGAGCCCGAAGGCCAGGCCGAAGACGGCGATCGGCCACTTCCGCCCCTGCAGCGGGTGGTGGTAGTCCTCGTCGATCAGGCCGTCCCCGTCGTCGTCCTTGAAGTTGTAGTACTCCTCGTCGACCCGGCCGTCCAGGTCCTCGTCCGTCCCGTCCCCGGTGTAGTCCAGGTCGCGCCAGAGGGTCTTGAAGAACAGCGGGGTCTCGGTGGAGATCTGGGCGAACTCGCTGTCGAACTCCGGCTTCACGTCGACCTGGAACAGGAACTCGAGGGAGTCGGGGTACGCGGTCGCGGTGTGGCCCCCCAGATACGGGTTCGGGTCGGAGATCACGATGCCGTCGACCACCCCTTCAAGCACCACCTCGGGGAGCCCGGCCACGGCCTGCTGGGCGCTGAGTGCCTGGAGCTGGACTCGGGGCGGTTGCGGCGGGGTGCGCTCCACCCCATCGCCGGCAAAGTCGGTGTAGAAGTACCCGGTCGTTGACCACGGCCCGTACTTGCGCTTGGCCGGGTTCAGCACCTCGACCTGGCGGGTCACCCGGGCCCGCCAGTAGTAGAGCCGCTGGTCCTGCAGGTTGCTCGGGCTCCAGACCGCCGAGTGCCGGGGCAGGACCCGGCCCTCCACCTCCTCCCCGGCCCGCCACATCTTGCTGTACGAGGTGCTCGACCAGGCCACGGCCTGGTTGAAGGCGTTCAGCGGCCAGAACTTCTGCGCGTACGGGTACGCGTCCGAGGGGATCGGGGCCATCTTCCACAGCACGCTCCAGTAGAGCAGGCTGGCGCCCAGGACGATCGGCACCATCACCAGCTCGGCCTTGAGCAGGCTGGTGAACTTCATGCCGGTCAGCTCCACGACGCGGAACTGCTCGACGTTGCCGCCGAAGTTCTGCCCCGGGAACGGCACGAACCAGATCTCCACCCCGCGGTACCCGGTGAGGAAGACCACGGCCTCGTGGACGTACGGGATCTGGATCCCCTGCCCGATCAGGCCGTCCAGCCGCGCGGAGACGAAGGACATCAGCGGGGCGTAGAAGAAGGCGAGGAAGAAGAAGAGGACCAGCAGTCCGGTGCTGACCAGGACCGGGAAAAGGGTCTTGGCCATCACGATCGGGTAGATGGCGAAGAGGAAGAAGAGGGTGATGCAGATCCACAGCTTGAAGTCGCCGCGGCCGAGGTGCTTGAGGCAGTAGCCGTGGACCTGGGCCTGCTGGCCGCACCCGGGGTGCTGGCAGAAGCCGGTCTCGGCCGCCTTCTGCGCCGCCTGCGACCGCTTGTGCTCCCGGGCCGCCTGGACCATCTGGACCGCGCTGACGATGGTCACCGCCAGGGTAACGCCGACGGCGAACGGCTGCCAGAAATCGACGCTGGCGGCGATCTGGGTCTGGATGGCGTCGATCCCGGGCTTCCAGCGCGGCATCAGGCCGAAGTGCTGGATCAGCGGCGAGCTGAGCATGAAGATCATCACGCCGGTGAAGGAGCCCATGACGCTCCAGAACGGCAGGAGCAGGCCGGCGAAGATCGGTCCCAGGCTGAAGCTGATCGCCAGCGGCGCGCCCATGATGTGCTGGCTGAGCTGCGGGGTCAGGTCGACGAAGGGGATCGGGATGATGGTGACCTTGACCCCGGTGAAGACCTCGGTGAAGGCCGGGATCCCCACGTAGACGAAGCCGAAGACCAAACCGATGGTGCCGCCGATGGCAAAGCACGACCACTTCCAGGAGTGTCCCTCGGAGCCGCTCTCCTCGGCCAGGGCCATGGAGGACAAGGCCGACATCGGGGCCATCGGGAACGGCAGATGCTCGCGGTCGGAGACCAGCCGGAAGAGGACGTACCCCGAGGTGAACCAGGTGACCCGGCCGACGACGATGCCGATGACCATCAGGATGATCGGCAGCAGCCAGTCCTTGTGGAAGAAGGTCCGCTGGACGATGGCCGGCGAGTCGGGGGACGGCGAGAACCACGAGTAACCGAGGAACTTCAGCCCCACCAGCCGCTGGGTGAGCCCGAACTCCTGCATCTCCTGGGAGCCGACGAAGTACTGCCGCTGGATCAGGTTGAGGAAGGTGCCGGTCTCGGCCCGGCTGATCAGCGCCACCGCCACGTAGGTCAGCAGGTAGATCTCCTGCCGCCGAAGGGTGGTGAAGGAGCGCTTGGCGATCTCGAGGAAGAGGATCACCGTCACCCACTGGGCCGCGTCCCCGATCCCCAGCCCGGTGACCAGGCTGAGGTACATCTGGCCGGGGGTCATGACCAGGGCGATGAACAGCACCCCGATCATCGTGCTGCGGGTGAACCCCTCCTCGTACCGGGTGGGGGCCTCGAGGAGATCGCGGTACTCGTTGACCTCGCTCCACTGGCGCTCGCGCTTGCCGCGCTTGGCGTCGTCGTCGGCCATCAGACCACCCGCTCAGCCGTTTGCCCGTCGGGCACGGCGTCCCGTCCGTCGTCCACCCCGGCCTCCGCCTCCCAGACCTCGTCCTCGGCCACCTCTACCCGTCGCGCGGTCTCGGCGTGCTCGTGGTGGAAGTCCTCCTTGAGGGTCTGCCAGACCAGGAACTGCTGCCGCAGATCGAGCATGAAACCGAGGTTAAGCCGCTGCCAGAAGGCCACCGGCCCGCTGATCCGCTCGATGTAGAGCTCGATCCCGTAGATCCCCTCGACCTCGGTCGGCCGCAGGGTGAACTGCAGGTACTCCGACACCCCCATGTCGAACGGCGCCAGCCAGACGAGGAGCTCGATCGCGTAGACCTTGCGGCCTTCCTCCTGGCCGACCACCACGCGGGTCTTCTCGGTGTAGAGCTTCCCCACCGACTCGTGACCGTAGGCGCGGAAATAGCTGTAGAGGTACCCACACAGGCTGTCCAGGGCGTTGCGGTTCACCGTGAAGGGGAAGGCAAACCGCCAGACGTCCCCCTCGGGCTCGGGAAGCCGCCACCGCCGCACCACGTCGGGGACGGCCAGCCGGGAGGCGGTGCGCGCCGGGTACACGGTGGACAGGAGGACCACCACCATCACCAGCACCGCCGAGCCGATGGCCGCGCTGGACGAATAGTTGAGGGAGACCCCGGAGAGCAGGTCGAGGACGATCAGGACCTTGGCCAGCACCTGACCGATGACGTACCCGAGGGTGACCCCCAGCACCCCGTAGACGCAGGCCTCGGCAATGAAGAGGAAGGCGATGTGCAGCGGCGCCAGGCCGACCGAGGAGTAGACCCCGATCTCGCGGAACCGCTCGTACACCGCCCCCATCATGGTGTTGAGCACGATCAGGGCCGCGATCAGCATCGGGATGATCAGGGCGCCGAACCCCTCCATGCTGGTCACCCCGAGGGAGGTGTAGGCCAGGGTCCTCATCCCGCCTTCCCCGTCGGGGAGCCCGACGAAGAAGCGGAAGCCGGTGCGGCTGAGGAAGCGCTGCACCAGGGCCTCGCCGTCGACCCCCTCGTCGAACCGCACCGCCACCGAGAAGAGCGGACAGTCCATGCTCTCCAGCACCCGGTACGGAAGGATCGGGACGCGCTTGGGATCGAGGTGCTCGAACCCCATGTCCATGTCGAGGTTGGCCGACCGGGAGGTCATCGCGACCATCGCGGTCATCCCCGGCATCAGCCCCTGAGCCGCCTTCTGCTTGGCCGGGGTGAGCGGCTCGTTGTTCAGGTCGCGGATCTCCTGGAAGCGGGCCGCGTCGAAGATCCCGCGGACGGTCCAGGACTTGCCGAAGACGCTGACCGTGGCCGACCCGACCTCGGCCGGGTCGATCCCCAACTGCTCGGCCATCTCCTCGGGCAGGAGGATGCTCTGCTCGCGCTCGTCGTCGAACCAGCTCCCCGCCACCAGGGCCCGGTCGACCCCGGTGACCAGCCGCTCCTCGGGGGCCAGGCCCAGCAGGGCCAGGCCGCTGACCTGGCGCCCCTCCCGCTGCACCGGCACCTGACCCTCCTCGTCGCGGCCGACGGTGAGCCAGGTCCGCGGCACCACCGTGCCGTACTCCCCGAAGTGGGAGTTCAGGTAGTCGAGGACCGACTGCTCCCACGGCCACCACTGGACGTCGTAGAGCAAGGCGCCGGCGTAGGCCGGCGGCCACTCCTTCTCGAAGCCGACGAAGCTGATCTTCGGCTTGAACGAGGCGAAGGAGAGGACGGTGAAGGTCAGCAGGGTGATCGTCGCCAGGGTGAGGACCGTGCGCAGGACCCGACGCCGCATGTTGGAGATCCCCAGCATGAAGGCCACGTACGCGGTGCCGCTGCGGCTAAGGTCGGCGCTGGAGGTGCCGGCCTGGCGGTGGCGCAGGCCGGCCATGAAGACGTTGAAGCGGCCGACGATCAGCATGACGACGAATAAGGCCATCACCGAGATCATCAGCGCCAGCAGGATGATCACCGGATGGGCGAGCTGGAAGGCGGGGTGGACCTGGGCCAGGATCGCCCAGATCACCAGCAGGATACCGCCGAAGAGGAGGAGCTGCTTGCGGATGTCCGGGTGGGCGAAGATCAGCCGCTCGGCGAAGAAGGCGGCCGGGACCATCAAGGCGACGAAGAAGACGATCCCGGCGATGACGTCGTCCTGGGTGCCGCGCACGTCGCGGTAGGCCAGGTACTCGATCCCCAGGGCCTCGCGGGCGTACCGCTCGAACCGGTTCCACTTCAGGTCCCGCGCGGCCTGCTCGGCCTCGGCCATCAGGGTGGCCACCCGGCGGTGGCGGGCCTCGATCCTGGGATTTTCGATGGCGTATTGGCGGAGACGCTCGTTCCGCACCTGGTCCAGCCGCCACAGGTTGCGGGCGCTCTCCAGGGAGGAATGCTCGATGATCCGGCGCGCGCCGAGGTCGTACCCCACCCCCTGGGCCGTCTCCTCGTCCCGGGCCCCGGGGTTGTTCACCAGAAAGACCGACTGCTCGATCAGCCGAAGGGAGTCGCCCTGGCTGCCGAAGAGGACCATCGCCTTGGAAAAGAAGTCGCCCTGCAGGTAGCCGAACTGCTTGGGCTTGGCCCCGCGGCGGTCGAGAAGCTGCACCCCGGTGTTGCGGCCCAGGGTGAACAGGCCCTGGGAGTGGACCCGGTCGTGGATCTCGACGCTCTCCACCGGGAAGAGGATGGTGGTCCACTGGGTTTCGGCGATGCTCAGGCCGCGGCTGACGTGGCCGAAGGCCTGGGCCCGATCCCCCAGGTCGGTGGCGTAGGTGATGGCGCCGCTGCGGTCGTCCAGGACAAAGGCGTGCAGGTTCACCGTGCCGGTCGGCAGCCCGGTCAGCCGGTAGTTCCCCTCGGCGTCGGCCAGGGCCACCTGGGGCCGCCAGGAGAGGTCCATCATCATCATCGCCGGCTCGAGCGCCACCACGCCGAACGGGACCGCCACGTTGGGGGTGGTGCTCTTCCGCGGCAGCAGACGCAGCGCCCCGCGGATGTCCCCCAGGACGTCCTTGATGTTCTTGTCGTGTCCCTCGCGCAGCTCCTTGCGCTCCGGACCGAAGAGCTCGGGGTCGGCCAGGGCCGCCCCCAGCAGCGGCTCGAGCAGCTCGCACTGCCGGACGAGGTTGGCCGGGACGGTCCGGTCCGGGGTGTCCAGCGGCGTGTCCAGCCGCAGCCGGGCGTCGTTGACGGTCATCAGGCTGATCGCCATCTGACCGGCGTCCCGGGCCACCATCCCGTCGGGGATGACCACGTCCAGGTTGACGAAGCTGTCCCAGGTCAACCCCTTGATCGGCGAGATGCCGTTGGCCAGGGCCCGCTCGGGATCGCGGCCCAGGGCCTCGGCCGCGGTGCGGGCGTATTGGGCAAACGACCGTCCCAGGGGCACGAAGAACCGACGGTAGGCCACGTTCCAGTTATTATGCCAGACCCCGAGCTGGTCGCTCTGGGTCGACAGGTCAAGCGAGACGAACAGGTCGAAGGCCAGGCTGTCCGGCTCGAGGCGGATCCCCAGGGAGTCGGCCCGGTCGAGCATCCGCATCAGCTTGAGGCGGGCGACCAGGCGGTCCAGGTTGACCGAGTCGAGCACCGCCTCCCCGGTGGCCGGATCGGGTCGCAGGTAGATCCCCAGGCTGTCGGGGACGGTCCTCCGCTCGCGGGTCTCCCGCAGCAACCGCTCGACGTCGAGGGAGTCGGCCACGAACCGCTGCGGCATGCGGCGGCGGAACTCGACCCGCTTGCGGGCGTGCTGGTTGAAGAACTGCTTGAGCCCGGTCTGCCCGAGGAAATGGCCGCCGGTGGCGATCAGGGCCACCGAGCGACCCGGCGGATGCGCCTTGAGATAGTGGGCCAGCTCCACCAGGGCCACGGCGCCGGCCGCGCTCTCGGCGGCCGGGGTCAAGGCCGGGGCCACCGAGATCCCGTCGAAGTAGGTCTGGATCGCCCACAGTTCGCGGGAGAGGATCGGGTCGGTACCGGGCACGATCCCCCAGACGTTCCAGGTCGTCCGGGTCTGCCAGTCGACCCGCGCCCGCACCCGAGCCCTGACCTGTCCGTCGGCCAGCCGCTCCTTCAGGGCCAGGCCGGCGGCCCGGTCGAGCCAGAACCGCGGCACGTCGAGCGGCACCCAGCTCCACTTCTGGCGCGCCTCGAAGATCGTCGTCTCCTCCGGCGCGATGAAGAGGATGGCCCTGGCCCCCAGCGAGGCGGCGTTCTGCCAGTTCCCCCACGAGTTGAAGTCGAGGAGGACCAGGCTGCCGTCCAGGGGATGGCCGTCGAACTCCCGGAAGGTGCCGCGACCGCCGTAGAACAGCTCCCCCTCGATCCCCTCGGGCGGGGTGGTGCAGGTCCGCACGAAGTTCGGCCAGAGGGAGACGAGCGGCACGGCCGCGCTGTCGCCGACCAGCTCGAGGACGGCGCCCTGGTCGACCGGGACCACCACCTCGAACGGCTCCCGGCTGACCGCGGTGACGCCGGCGGCCCGCAGCTCCCGCTCGATCAGGTCGGCCGCGGCCTGGTCCCCCGGATACCCGGAGATGCGGGCGCCCTGGGAGGACAGGGTCGTCAGGTGACGCGCGATCCGCTCGGGATCGGCCGCCTCCAGGGGGAGCGCGAGGAGCAGGAGGCCCAGCAGGGCGAGGCCAGCGCGAAGCCCGGTCATATCCAGAAGATCGAGTTCCCCACCTTGCCGGTCAGGAAGTCCACCACCAGCCAGGCTCCGCTGATCAGCATGCGGCCGAGGATGATCCCGAGGAAGAAGGTGCGGCTGCGGGAGAAGAGGGAGGCGCCGCCGTACTTGAGGATGGTGATCTTGATGAGCCAGGCCAGGAAGACGCTGAACCACATCCAGTCGACCAGCCAGCTCGTCATGATCGGGAAGCCGATCGGGTGGAGCGGCCACCAGAGGAACCGCTGCCGCATCCAGGTGAGCAGGAGCATGGCCGCGGCGCCGAGGGCGGTGAATCCCATGCCGGGCCAGTAGACCCCGGCCGGCTTCAGGGTGTCGACCGCGGTCTTGTAGATGTAGTTCGGCATCGAGTTGAAGAACCACGGACTCGAGTTGATCCCGCCGTCTTTATAGGCGAGCTGCATGGCGGTCCAGAGGGAGCTGATGAGGCCGCAGAAGACCGCCACCACGATGGCCCAGAAGACGTACCGCCGGCTGCGCCGGTTCATCCCCTCGATCAGCTTGAGGCCGTTGGCCACCATCCCCATGAGGAAGACCCGGATGTCGGTGGCGAAGATGTAGCTCAGGGAGAAGTTGGCGATGGCCTGGCCCCCCAGCAAGTTGGAGCCCAGGCCGAAGATCATCAGGTCCGGCGCCACCATCGGGGAGATCAGGGCCGGCACCCCGGCCTCGGCGACGATCCGCGAGAGGCCGATGAAGATCACCATGGCGACCACGACGAAGAGCAGGCTGGCCCACCACGGGGTGCCCAGGTAGATCAGCCAGCCCACCATCAGCGCCAGGCCGCCGAGGAGACCGAGGGTCGCGGCGCGGTAGGAGAGGATCTCGTCGTCGTCGCTGAGCCGCGATTCCAGGCCCAGCGACTTCCGGACCACCTCCCGCAGGTGCTCGCGGCCGACCCACAGCCCCACGCCGACGAAGGCCAGCAGGGCGCCCAGCCCCTGGTAGTGCAGCAGCTCCGAGCCGGCCACGGCCCAGACCTCCTGCTGCTTGGCCACCCCCTGGGTGACGAAGACCGCCTTCTCGACCTTGGCCAGCAGGGCGAACCCCCAGATCCCGGCGGAGATGTCCGGGCTGATGAGGTAGGAGAAGCCCAGGACCGCGAAGCTCAGGGTCATGTTGATCGCCTGCCCCCCGAAGATCGGGAAGGACCAGGCGGAGGGGATCAACGGGAAACCGGCGATGTACCGGCCGAGGCCGGTGAACAGACCGAAGACGATCGGGATCGAGGCCCCGGCCCACATCGCCCGCCGGCGGAAGAAGCGGTTGACCGGACGCTCCTCGTCCTCCTCGCGGATGATCGCCTGGGCCGCCTGCATCAGCGGGTAGGCCAGCCGCTCGCGGTCCATCCACTGGCGCCGCAGGATCACCGCGGCGCAGATCATCGCCAGGTAGAGCCCGAGGAGGAAGACCCCCCACAGGAGCATCGGCCGGACCCAGACGCCGTAGGGGATCGCGTAGGCCGCCTTGCCGATCCCCTCGTAGAAGTCGCGGTTCCCGGTCCCGGCGTCGACCAGGATCTCGCGGGGCAGGTGGGGCAGCAGCAGCTCGTGCCAGCGGTTCTCCGGGCTGGCGTAGTAGAACATCCCGGTGATCGTCGGCAGCAGGGTCTCGCACAGTCCCATGGTGGCCAGGGAGGCCACCACCAGGAGCATGATGTAGACCACGATCAGCTCGGAGCGGTTCAGCGCCAGGTTGCGGCCGGTGCAGGCCAGCACGGCGTTGACCAGCAGGGAGACCACCAGGAAGGAGGAGAACAGGACGCCGGGGGAATAGGCCGGCATCTTGTCGTAGGGATAGTAGTGCCAGGCGAAGAGGACCGCGGAGACCAGGAAGGCCGTACCGGCGATCGCCGGGATGCGGGCGGTGCTTTTGTACAGGGTATTCAGCAGGCCGACGAGCACCAGGAAGAGGAAGATGGCCCCGGGCGCGGAGAAGTCCAGGGTCATGTAGGTACCCTTGATGACGATGTCGGCGTAGTTCGCCCCGACCCCGAGGAAGAAGGACAGGAACGAGCCGACGACCAGGGCCCGCAGGGTCAGCGGGCGGTGGTTCGCCTCCTCCTGGCCGCTGACCGAAGCCCCGCGGAGCGACAGGTACTGCCGCAGGTCCGGCGGTATGCCCACCCTCAACGCGCCCGCCTCCTCATCGTCTTCCTTCCGTCGTCCGCGGCCCGGATCGGCTTTTCAGCGGGCGCAAAGCTCCGGCCCCGCCGCCTCGGTGTCAAGCGGGCCGGGATCGGCCCGCGCGCCGATCACCCTCGGCCGACCTGCTCCAGGGCGCTCCGCAGGCTGCGGTCGACCAAGTCGCACAGCTCGTCCAGGTCATCCGGCCCGGCGGTCAGGGCCGGGGCCACGGCGAACCAGCTCGGGTCGATCCGCAGGACCAGGCCGTGCTCCAGGGCCGTCCGCTTCAGGGCCCGGCCCAGCTCGGGGAACGGGGCCAGGGTCCGCAGATCGCGCACCAGCTCCACCCCCCGGATCAGTCCCCTCCCCCGCACCTCCCGCACCACCCCGTACTCCTTGAGCCGCTCCAGGCCGGCGGCCAGGCGTTCCCCCAGGGCCACCGCCTTCCGGGCCAGGTCCTGCTCGACGATCTCGTCGATCACCGCCAGCCCCACGGCACAGGCCAGCGGGTTGCCGGCAAAGGTATGACCGTGGGCAAAGTTGACCGCCGCGCTCTCCGGCCCCAGGAAGGCCTGGCCCATCCCCTCGCGGGCCAGCATGGCGCCGAGGGGAAGGATGCCGCTGGACAGCCCCTTGCCGCCGCAGAGCAGGTCCGGGGTGACCCCGAAGGTCTGGGCCGCGAACATCGACCCGGTGCGACCGTACCCGGTGATGACCTCGTCGAAGATCAGCAGGACCTCGTGCCGGTCGCAGGTCGCGCGCAGCAGGCGGAAGTACTCCTCGGTCGGGGTGATGATCCCGCCGGTGTTGCCGATCGGCTCGACCAGGACCCCGGCCACGGTGTCGGGGTCCTCGTGAAGGATGACGTCCTCGACCGCGCGGGCGGCAAACCGGTTACACTCCTCCCAGGAGCTGAACTGGTCCCGGTAATGGGTCGGCGGGAAGACCTTGATAAAACCGCCGAGCTGAGGCTCGAAGGGGCTCTTGCGCCGGCCGGTGCCGCTGGCGGCCATGGCCCCGAAGGTGGCCCCGTGGTACCCCAGGTACCGGCTGACGAACTTGGTCTTGCCGGGTCGGCCGGTCTGCCGGAAGTACTGCCGGGCGAACTTCAGGGCCGCCTCGATCGACTCCGAGCCGCCGGAGAACGGCTTGACGAAGTTCAGGTCGCCCGGACTGACCTGGCCCAACCGCTCGACGAAGTCGAGGGTCACATCCGAGATCCCGTGCATCGGCGGGGCAAAGGTCAGGCGCTCCAACTGCCGGATCAGGGCCTCGACCACCCGCGGGTGACGGTGCCCCAGGGTGGCGACGAAGATCCCGCCGATCCCGTCGAAGTACCGCTTCCCCTCCACGTCCCAGTAGTAGAGCCCCTCGGCCCGCTCCACCACCAGGGGATGCTCGAGGAACTCGGTGGTCTGTTGGTAATCGAGGAAGGTCCGCTGGAGCAACTGGCGCTGCCGGTCGTTCAGCTTCATCGGCTCCTGCCTTGATCGGCTCCGGCGCAGTAGGCCACCGCGGTCAGGGCGTAGACCCGGGCCACCCGCGCCAGCTCGGCCACGGGCACGGCCTCGTGAAGCGAGTGGGCTCCGGTGGCCGCCGGACCGTGGGTCACCGAGGGGATCCCGGCCTGCTCGGCGAACCCGCTGCCGTCGTCGACGAACGGCTTGCCCCCGGCCGGCAGGCGGTGCCCGGTCACCGATTCGTGGGCCTGCTGGAAGGCCTCGGCCAGGGGATCGGCCGGATCGAGGGCAAAGGCGTCGGCATACTGGGTAAATTCACTGTCGATATGGGTGCCGCTGACCCGCGCCACCTCGGCCAGGATCCGGGCGAACTCGGCCTGCACCTCTTCCCCTCGGCCAGGGGCCGTCCAGCGGCGGGTGCCGGCCAACCGGCACTCGGTCGGCCACTGGTTGTAGATCTCGCCGCACTGGAGCTGCCCGAGGAAGATCGAGTCGCTGCCGGCGTGCTCTACTCGAAGCGCCACCAGGCCGCGGTTCAGCTCGCGGAAGCGGGTCACCAGATCGGCGCCGGTGGCCAGCACGTCGGGGATCCCGGCCGGACCCAGCACCTCGTGCATCGGCTCCCCGTCCCGCCAGACGCGGATCGAGAAGATGGCCAGGCCCCGGCCCGCCACCGGCAGCCGGTCGGCCAGGTACTCGGGGAGGAGGACCCCGTCCCCGCGGTACCCCTCGCGGATCAGGGCCTGGAGCTGGCGCTTGTCGCCCCAGGGGCCCTCGTGGTGATCGTGGGCCGTCAGCAGAACCCCGCCGGCGGGGAGGAGATCGGCGTCGCGCAGGACACTGACGGCCTCGACCTCGGCGGCGACCCCGCCCTTCATGTCCGCGGCGCCGGAGCCGTGGATGATCCCGTCGACCATCCGGGCCGGCACGAACGGCAGGTGCACGGTGTCCAGGTGACCGTCGATCTGCAGGACCCGACCCGGCCGGCCGCTGTCGAGTCGGGCGACCACGGCCGGCGACGCGGGCCAGTCGGCCACCGGTCGCTCGACGGTGAACCCCAGGTCGGTCAGGATCTCGGCCAGTCGGTCGGCGGCCGGCCCGGCGCTGCAGGTGGGACTGGGCGCGTCGATGAGGGCCAGGGCCGTGCGCGCGATCCGCTCTAGATCGACGCCACGGGCCACCGCACTAGAGGCACTATCAGAGGTGGAACTGGCCATCGCGGCTCCTCGGTGGGGCGGGGTCGGGGCGATGTCCCCTTGCAGCCCGCTGAAAGAGCCGCTTTGCCTGGCGAGGCCGAAGGCTTTTACAGCGGGCTGCTATAACCAATCGAAAAGCCTGAACATCGTCAACCAGACCCGACCGGTCGGTTCCCCCTTGCCCGGAGGCGCGACCCCGCGATAGTATTACGCCGGTGGTATTCGCTGCCGGTGCCTTCGCGAGCCCGGAGCAGAAAACACGATCCAAGGACGCGAATCGATGTTGGGATGGCTGAACCGGAGCAGACAGCGCAAGCTGGACGCGGCCCTGTTCGAGGCGGTCTACCAGGAAGACCCAGACGCGGTGCAGCGGGTTCTGGCCGACGGGGCCTGCCCCGATGCCCGGCGGCAGGACGGCCAGACCCCGCTGATGCGGGCCGCCTCAGAAGGCCAGGCCGCCATCGCCCGCCTGCTCCTCGAGGGAGGGGCCGACGTCCAGGCTCAGAGCGAGACCGGCGAGACCGCGCTGCTGCTGGCCATCCAGCCCGAGTTCGCGGCCGAGGGACGGGAGGAGACCGGGCTCTCGGAGCTCGAGACCTTCGACGAGATCCCCGAGGCCGAAGCCGACGCCGAGGAGCCGGAGGACCAGGACGACGGGGACGAGGCGGACGGCGGCTCGCCGGAGTTCGACCGGGCCGTGCTGGAGACCGGGCAGGTACTCCTCGCCGCCGGCGCCCGGGTCGACCAGGCCGACCGCGACGGGAATACCCCGCTGATCAAGGCGGCCTTCGACGGCCGCCTTGACTTCGCCGCGATCCTGCTGGCCGCCGGCGCCGACGTCCACCAGGCCAACCGCCAGGGGATCTCGGCCCTGCTGGCCGCCAGTGCCGGGGGCCGGACCGACCTGATCGAGGCCCTGCTGGCTGCCGGGGCCGATCCGAACCGGGCCACCCCCGAGGGGCTGACCCCCCTGATGCTGGCCGCGGCCCGGGGACAGGTCGCCGTGGCCACGGTCCTGCTGGCCGCCGGCGCCGATCCCACGGCCAGGGACGGTGAAGGCCGCAGCGCGGCCGCGCTGGCCGAGGCCGCGGGTCAGGACGAGCTGGCGCGGGCCCTCGGCAGCAACGCCCCGGAGTAGGGATGCGGCTCCTCATCGTGGGGGCCGGCGGCGTCGGCCTGGGTCTGGCCAGCTCCCTCCTGCAGGCCGGCGAGGAGGTGGAGGTGGTGGCTCGCGGCGAGGCGGCCAAAGCCCTGCGCGGTCATGGCCTGTGCCGCACCGGGATCCTCGGCCGGTACCAGGCCGCGGTCGGGAGCTTCACCGTGCACCCCGCACTCGCCGCGGTCCCGCCGGCTCCGTACGACTGCGTCCTGATCTGCGTGAAGTCCTTTGACTCGGCCCAGGCGGCCGACGAGCTGGCCCGCGCCGGCGGCCTGGTCGGCCCGGCCACCCGGGTCGTGCTCTTCCAGAACGGGTTCGGCAACCTGGAGGCCTTCGCGGGTCACTTCCCCGTCGAGCGGCTCTTCCTGGCCCGGGTCATCACCGGCTTCCGCCTGACCCAGCGCCACCAGGTCGAGGTCACGGTGCACGCGGCCCCGGTGCTGATCGGCAGCCCCCTGGTCGGCCGCTCAGAGGAGATGGCCCGGCTCAGCGCGGCCCTCACCCGGGGCGGCCTGCCGGCCGCGGTCTCCCACCGGATCGACCGCGACCTGTGGGCCAAGCTCCTGTACAACGCCATGCTCAACCCCCTGGGCGCCCTCTTCGACGCGACCTATGGAGAGTTGGGCGCCTCGGCCCAGGCCCGGGAGGTGATGGAGCGGATCGCGACCGAAGGGTTCGCGGTCCTGTCTGCCAGTGGCCGTCAGACCCACTGGTCCGCGGCCCCGGCCTTCCTGGAGGCGTTCTACGCCGAGATGCTGCCGCCCACCCGCGCCCACCCCTCCTCCATGCTGCAGGACATCCGGCAGGGCCGCCGCACCGAGGTCGACAGTCTCAACGGCGCCGTGGTCTCCCTGGGTCGCGACCACGGGGTGGCCACCCCGGTCAACGAGCTGATGGTGGCCCTGGTCCACTTCCTTGAATCGCGCCCCCCAGACCACACGAGGAGAACATGAATCGCCCTCCCGAGCACGCTCCCCCCTTCGAGCTGGGCCCGATCCGCCCGGTGGCCGAGGCTCGCTCCCTGCTCATCCGCACCACCCGCGGCTGCCCCTGGAACCGCTGCGATTTCTGCGTCAACTACCAGGAGATGGCCTTCTCGATCCGCTCGGTCGAGGAGATCGAGCGCGACGTCGCTGCCGCGGCCGAGTACTACCAGGGCCACCCCTTCGCCTCGTGCTTCCTCCAGGACGGCGACAGCCTGCTGATGGAGACCGACGATCTGATCCGCATCCTCGGGACCCTGCGCCGCCGCTTCCCCACCCTGGAGCGGATCACCAGCTACGGCCGGGCCGCCACCATGGCGCGCAAGAGCCCGGAGGAGATGACCGCCGTCCGCGAGGCCGGCCTCAACCGGCTCTACTGCGGCATGGAGTCCGGCTCCGACGAGGTGCTGCGCCGCATCCACAAGGGGACCACGGCCGCGGAGATCGTCCGGGCCGGGCAACTGGCCCGGAGCGCCGGCATGGAGGTCTCGGAGTTCATCATCATCGGCCTGGGAGGCCGCGAGCTGTCGCAGGAGCACGCCGTGGCCACGGCTCAGGCCCTCAACCAGATCGACGCGGAGTTCATCCGGGTGCGGGCGATCGGGGTCAAGCTGGGGTCACGCCTGGAGCAGAGCCGGGAGCGGGGGGAATACCAGTTGCAGACCGAGGAGGAGCTGATCCGCGAGCAGCGGCTCCTCCTGGAGCATCTCGAAGGGATCAACAGCTACTACTCCAACGACCACGCGGTCAACCTGCTCCTCGAGGTCGAAGGCCAACTGCCCACGGCCAAGCCGCGCCTGCTGGCCCTGCTCGATCGCTTCCTCGAGCTCCCCGCCGAGGAGCGGATCCGCTTCGCCTTGGGCCGACGACTCGGTCACTACCAGGCCCTGGACGACCTATACCTTCCGGGGAGGCACGCCGAGGTGGCCAGGCAGGTCGAGGAGATCCGGCGCCGGTACCCGGGGATGGAGGACGAGGTCTGCCACTCCCTGCGCGAGCGGGTCGTGTGACCGGTCGTTGCCCGCGGCACCGGCCTTGCCCGCGCTATCCCCTGTCGCCTGACAAGGGCTTGCAGGTAGCGTAGACCTCCATCCGGCAGGCCTGGCAGTCGAACCGCACCTCGAAGCGGCGGCCGTCCTCGTCGACGAGGAAGAGATCCTCGGCATCCGGCCCGGAGTGCCGGCCGCGACACCACCCGAGCTGATGCCGGATACAGTAGCGCGCGGTCATCACCTTACGGCCGGCCAGGTCCAGTCCGGACTCGGCCGCCGGCTCGATCTCCTGCACCCCGTGCCGTCGGTAGAAGGCCGCGGCCTTTTCGTTCAAGACGTTCCCCAGGTAGTCGAGCCGCTCGGCCGGGAAGCGAGGCTCCCGGTCCGGCCCTGAAGGCGGCGGCAGCGCCCGGTTTGCGGCCCGGGTGCGGACCAGGGCTTCGAGGACCGTCCGCCG